>JBIKRQ010000269.1:0-8723 GCA_044349155.1 Myxococcota bacterium | reverse complement strand
CTCGGGATGTTGCTCATCCTCAAAGACTACGCCGTCGGGGGCTCCGTCGAACTTCGCAATGCTGGTGCCGCGGTGCAGCGCATCTTGTCGATGGCGCACTTCGATCGCCTCTTTCCGCTGGGGAAATGAACCATGAAGAAAACCGCACTCATCGTCGATGACTCTCCGAGCATGCGCCGTCTTGTCGCCAGTGTGTTGACGGGTGCTGGCTACGACGTGGTCGAAGCCGAGGACGGCAGCGCAGGCTTGCTGCGTGGCGCGACCAAGGTGGACGTGATCATCACCGACCTCAACATGCCGGTGATGGACGGCATGGTCCTCACCGAGCGTCTGCGCAAAGAAACGCCCAACAAGTTTACGCCCATTTTGGTGCTCACCACCGAGATGGCGGCCGACCGCAAGGCGCAGGCGAAGGCGGCAGGAGCAACCGGGTGGTTGGTGAAGCCGTTTGATCCAACGCAGCTGCTCGACACGCTCAAGCGCGTCGGCGCCTAGCCGTCGCGCTCAAGCGCGCGACGTTGCGGTCGATCGATGAAAGCGGCGCCACGACGGCGACCGATGAGGACGCCCATGTTGCGACTGCCCGAGTTCATCACGCGCCACTTCGCGCCTCATCCACCGCCAGCCCCAGCGGTGCGTGCTGCACCGCGGCCACCACCACCGCCGGTCGAGCCCGACGATCTCGACGCCGACGCCGCCGTCAGTGACGACGACGAAGTGGTCGAGGCCGACATCGACCAGGACGACGCTGACATTGTGGAGGCACAAGCCCTCGGTGTCGTCGACATGCACGCTGTTCCGCAGCGGCTCCGCAGGTTGTTTTCGGACCCGAAGTATCAGCCCCCAACGCCGCCCACGGTGGCGATGGAGCTGCTCGTGCTCGCGCGCAAGAGCGAGGTCGATGTTGGTGCCGCAGCCGAACTCTTCAAGCGCGATCCCATGCTTGCCGCGCGCGTGTTGAAAGTGGCGCGCTCACCACTGTACGGCTCGGCAGCGGTCCCAACGATTCGCGACGCGATTGTGCGCCTCGGCACGCGACGCCTGAGTCACGTGGTGCTGGAGGCCGCGATGGACATGCGCGTGTTTCGCAGCACCACGTGGGGCGCCTGGATGGAGCGTGTTCGTCGCCACAGTGTGGCGGTGGGCCACATCGCGGGTCACATCGCGCATCTGGGTGATGTCGACGCCGATCAAGCGCTGGTCGCTGGACTCATGCACGACGTCGGCACGGCCGCCGCCATCGGCGCCGTGGGCGACAAGCACCACGAGTTCAAAGACGTCGACCCGACCGCCCTTGGCGCGGCCTTCGACGAAATCCACACCGAGATTGGCACGGTCGTCGCCGACGCGTGGCACCTCAGCGCCGAGGTGAAGATGGTGATCGCCAACCACCACCGCACCAGCGGACGTCGACAACCGATGCTCGCTGTGGTGGTCCTCGCCGAGGCCTTCGCGATCGACGCCGGCCTGGGCGCTGGCACCGAACTCGATCCGTTTCACGAAGAGGACCTCCGCTGGGCGAAGGAACTCTTGAACATCGACGACGACGCGCTCGTGAAGCACCGCCAGGAACTCGAGCCGCTGATGGCGATGCTGTAGCGCCCGTTACGCAAGGTGCGGGCGAGCACGCCGCGCCCACCACAACATCGCGATGGCGAGCACCACCAGCAGCACTTCGGCTGGCTCTGGCGTGCCCACCACGGTTGCGGGGTCACCCTGTTGGCCGCTCTCGACTTCGCGATCGAATCGATCGTCTTGCTGTTCCAGCTGTCGCAGGCGTTCGCGTTGAGCCTCGTCGACGAGCACAATCATCGACGAGTACGGCGTGACCACCGGGACCGCACGCGCGATGGCGTGCAGCGCATCGAGGGTTGATGCATCGCTGCGCACACGCTGGCGATCCAGCAACGACACCGCGAGCCGCGCCACAAACGCCGGCGCCTTCGACGGTGTGCCAGTACACGGCACGAACGCTGCCCCAAGACCATCGACCACGAGGCGCTCGGTGCTCTGCGCGTGCGTGAGGAGTGCTGCAAGGTCGGTGGTGATGAGACCACCGCTCTGGCTGATCGCGTCGGTCACAGCATCGTCGTAACCGGTCGGCAACGCGCCCAGGTGCAGCACCAACACCATCGGGCCCGGAACACTTCGACGCAGCGGTGCATCGTCGCTGCTCTCGAACGAACCACGACCCGCCAGCACCATCACCACGTCGGGGGCAGCACCATCAAGACGCGGCAGGTCGGCGGCTTGTTGCACCATCTGCTTCAGCGTTGTGCTGCCAAACGGCAACAGCGTCGACACATCGGGCAGACCCGTAGCACGCGTTGCGCCTTCGCCGCGCAAGCCACCCGAGGTCCACACCGTTTCGAACGCCGCGGTGGTGCTGTTGCCGTCGAGTGCATTGATGACGCTGCGCAGGCCGTCCTGCAGCTGTTCCACCTCGATGGAGCGATCGATCACCACGTCAACGCGCTTGCCATCAAATACGGCGGGCGTGGCCTTCGCAGCGACGGCACCCACCTCAATGCAGTGGCCATCGGCGAGCTGCCACATCGATGCTGCAGCCTTCTGCGGTGTCACAGTGGGCACACCCGCCACCCACGTGTCGCTGTTGTCGACGTGCACACCCTGCACGGTGCGTTGCGCGTCGTCGTCGAAGAAGGCGTTTCTGGCCTCGAGCAGGCGCGGCGTGGGCACACGGCCGTCAGCACCAGCGCGCACTTCGTAGGTCAGCCACACATGGGCGTGCTTGCCAGCAGTGGAGCGCCAGCTGTCGACGTTGCGAAAGCCGAACAGGCCGCGGTGGTCGTCGATGGCGCGCGCCGGCACCGGGAACACGCGCAAGCGATACTGCTGCGGGCCCACCTGCTCGAGCAGTGCAGGGTCGACACGGCGTGCGACCTGCTCGCGATACACCTGCTGTGCTGCCCCACGTGGCGCGAGGGCGAAGGCGAAGGCGTTGGCCTTGTCGTCCTCGGTGTTGAGCCACAAGCCGGTCACAGCCGCGTGGGGTGGCAGCGAGAACGACAGCAGCACCTCCAGGTCGGTTGGCGTGAGGTTGCTCCACTCGTCATGGATCTCGACAGCGACCAGGCCGGCGTCGGTGGCGTTTGCGGTGACCGTTTGCTTCACGAGTCGTACGCGTTGTTCGCCCTCGTTGATCAGGCCCGCGAAGCGTTCTTCGCGCGTGTAGGTCGCCGACATCGCGTGCAGCACGGATTCACGTTCAGCGCGCTCGAGTTCGACACCAAAGAAGGCGCGGTACAGGCGTCGGGCCTCCTGTGCTGCTTCGTAGCGATCCCCGTCAAACACAAACGGTGCGGCCAACGTGCGCATGAAGTCGTCGAGGGACGACGCTGCCTCCTCACCAACGATGTCGCGCGTCGCTTGATGCCACACGCGATCGCGTGCACCGATCGGATAGCGGTGCGCCACAAGTGCTGCGTCCACAAGGCCAACGCGAATCGCCTCGCGGTCGTCGAGCAACGCCCGACGCTCGGCATCCGACGACGGCGCGTGCGCCAGGCGCAGCAGGGTTGGTGCCCCCGGCGCCGGCATGGCGAGCAGTGCACCAACGACAGCGACAATGGGCCCAAGGGTGGTGGCGACAGCAATGGCCGCGCCATCAACTCGCGACAGTCGCGCAGCGCCCCGCCACACCGCACGCCACCACAGCACCGGACCAAGCAGCGGCGTGAGCAGGAACGTTGCTGCGGCACACCACAGGCCAGCGCCAAAGAGCAGCCGCGAGGGGTTGGTGGTGAACGCTGCGTCGTCGACGATGTCGATCAGTGCTGCTGCCCCCAGACTGCCCAGCACCAACAGCACCCACGCACCCACGGGCACCAGCAGCGATGTGAAGGCGTGCACCGCGCGGCGCCGCCAAACGTGCTCGTCGAGTTCGAGTGGTCGCAGCACCTGCACCAGCAACGCGGCGAGCCCCAACACCGCGGCGGTGATGCCGACGGCGGCACCACCCGTGAGTTCCTGCATGCCAAACGTGCGCGTGCCCAGCAGCCAGAGTGCGGGGACTTCGACGCCAACGAGCAGGCCCAGCACGTCGCCACTGCGCTGTTTGCCAACCAGCATCATGCCGCCCACGGTGCAGGCCAGCGGCACCAGCGCCAGCAGCAGCGTGCCCAACGCAAACGTCCACGGCACGAGGCCCTCGCCCGCGTCGGCGAGCATCTCGACGAGGATCAGCGGCGTCAGACCAAACAGCGTCAACGTCACGAGAAACAAGTTCGTGGGCCAAAACAGCAGCGCCCCCAACACGGCCAGCGCCGACGAGGGTTTTGCGCGCGGTCGATCGACACCAGGCGCGGCAATCGCCGCCGACGTCGAAGCAGGCGGCGTTGGCGAAATCGCCGCTGAGGTGGAAGCGGGCGCGTCGACAGGGGGCGGTGTCGTCGTCATGGTTGACCTTCATGTACGAGGGCGAGGGCGGCGAGGGCGGCGATCGAAGCGCGCAGGTGTTGCACGCGTGCGTGTTCACGCGCGGTGAGCGTGGTGGAAGAGGCATTGGTCTCGCGCGGCCACAGCGCCGACACGAACACGACGTCGGGGGCGGGCTGGCGCGACAGTCGTGCACGCGCCGCCAGCCACAAGCGTTCGGGGGTACTCGCCAGGGTGACGCCGTCGGGAAGTGCAGCGCTCGCAAAGAACGACATCGCCAGCAGCGCGCCGTCATCGAGCACGGTCACGCGAACACCGTCGACGTCGCTCGACGCCACGATGCTGTGGCCCGCACTGGCGAGGCAGCGCTCCGGCGCGTGGTGGGCCGTTGGCGAGCGCGCCTGCACCAACAGCACCGAGCCGCCGTCGGCCAGCGCAAGCTTCACCGCTGCATCAGCGTGGCGGCCAAACAACGCCTCTTCCGACGACGTCAACGGCACCATCTGCGCCGACAGTGCTGTAGCCGCCGCCTGCTCAAGCGAAGCGCTCCGAACGGCGAGCGCTGCACGCGGCACCGTGGCCGCTGCTGGCAAAGCCGACGCAATCAAGGGCAAGAGTGCCAACACCAGCCACACCGCCACCAGGGTACGACCGCGCCGTACATCGTCGGAATGGTTTGATATCGCAGGAGAATCGGCGCGGGCTGCTCGCTGCAGCACCAGCGCGCCGACCGCCACCGCAGCGACAAAGGCCAACACGCCCAGGGGCACGTGCACGAGTTGGCCAAGCGTGTGGCGCACGTGATCGTTCAGACCTGGCCACAACCCGATCGCCGCCAACACCGCCACGCGCACCGTGGTGGCGGCGAGCACGGTCGTGAACGTGGTCATCGCCGCGAGCAGCAACGTGCGTACCGGGTGGGCGAAGGGCCGTCGTCGTTGGTGTTCGTGAGCGAGCAACGCGATCGCCGCCAGCGCCACCCACACCGTCGACACGCCGCTGCACGCGACCTCGACGTCTGCGACGCGCCCTTCGAGCACGAGGACAGTTTCGCGCGGCACGGCCCCCAACAGCGGCGACAACACCGTGGCCGCTGCCGAGGCCGACAGCATCCGCAGGGGGAAACCGATGAAGGTGTCGAGGTCGCCGCGGGCGGGCAGGGCCAGCAGCAACAGCAGCACCGCGGGAACGGCGTCGACGAGCCGGGCGCGTCGCCACAGCACCACCGAGCTTGCGGCAGCTGCCACGAGGCCCGCGGCGTGCACGAGTTGCACATCGGCCAGCACCCCCAGCACGACGACGACCATGGCACCGACGATGGCCACCACCGCGCGTCGCGACCCGGTGCTCGTGCCACAGGGGATGGTCGCTGCCGCGTACGCACCGGCGGCCAGCGTGGCGGTGGCGGTGAGCGAGCCGTCGGTGTCGAGGTGCCGGTACCACCAGCGCAGCAGCGGCAGCGTGGCGACAACGGCGAGTGCAGCCACCGCGAGAAGCGGAGCGCTGTACACACGAAGCCGGGCGCGCTGCTGAACGATCACGACAACAGCCTCGCTGGTGGGCGACATCTGGCAAGTATCCGGCGTCACGCGCGGGCGTCCACCGTCGAACCCAACGGCGCTGGATTGCATTCCCGAGGCAGCGTGTCGGACAGATCGTTTGCGGCCCTCGTGCGTTAGCGTGCCCCATGCTTCCACTGCTGCTGCTCGCTGTTGCTGCGCTTTCGCCCCTCCCTCCGCCTGAGCCACCGGTGTCGCTCACTGCTTCCGACGGCAGCGGGCTCGCCATCGTGCGCTACGACGTCGACAGCGTGGTCGCTGGACCGCTCGCCTTCACCGAGCTGCGGCTCGTGTTCAAAAACCCGCAAGACCGCGTGATCGAAGGCCGCTTCAACCTCACGCTCCCCGACGGTGCTGCTGTCTCGCGCTTTGCGATGAAGATCGATGGTCGCTTTCAAGAGGGCGAGGTCGTCGAGAAGCAAGCCGCCCGCCGCGCCTACGAAGATGCGCTGCACCGTCGACAAGACCCAGCGCTGCTCGAGCAGGCAAGCCCCAACGCTTTTTCGGCGCGCGTGTTTCCGATCCCTGCTCACGGCGAGAAGGAGATTGTGGTCGCGTGGTCCGAAGAACTCGCGGGCCGGCCGTGGCGTTTGGCGTTGCGCGGCTTGCCCGAGCTTGGTGCGTTTTCGGCCCGGGTGCGCGTCGGCAACGCGGTGGTCTTTCAAGACGCACGCACGCACTTTGTCCCCGCTGCCGACGTGGCTTTGCCGCCCACCGTGTCCACGTCGGCCACGCTGCGCAGCGAGGACATCCTCGTCACGAAGGTGATGCCGCTGTCGGCGAAGGGGCCGGCGTTGCCGCTCGAACCCACGCTCATCCTCCTCGACACGAGTGCGAGCCGCGCGCTGGGTGAGCAGGGCGATCGCAAGCTGGTCACCGAGCTTGCGGCACAGTGGGGGGCCACAGCGGCCGGTGCTGCGGTGCCGCTTGTCGTCGTCGGCTTCGACCAAACCACCACCACGCTGTTTGAAGGTCGCTTTGGTCCCATCACCCTGGCGCCGCGGCGCTCGCTGGGTGCTACCGACCTCGGCACCGCCCTGAGTGAAGCTGCGTCGGTGGCCAAAGCGCGCGGCCTCAAGCGCGTTGTCATTGTCGGCGACGGCCTCGTGACCGCTGGTGACGACGTCGATGCGCTCGTTGCCGCGGTCAAGCGCCTCGCAGCGGCCGGCGTGCATCGTGTCGATGCGGTGGCGGTTGGTGGTCTGCGTGATCAAGCCACGCTGCGTCGCCTGGTCGCTGGTGTGTTGCCCGACGAAGGCGCTGTCATCGACGTTGCTGCTGGTGCTTCTGCCGTGCTCGAGCGTTTGCAGCAGTGTGCCCGCAGCGGGCTCGACGTCGTGGTCGAGGGCGCCACGTGGACCTGGCCGCGCCGTCTCGATGGTGTGCAGCCCGGTGACGAGGTGGTGGTGGTGGCCGAGCTGCCGGCGTCGGCGAAGCCGGTGCTGCGCATTGGTGGAGCGGTGGTGGCGATGCCAGCCTTGCAGCAAGCACCGGCACCGCTGCTGCGGCGCGCATGGGCGTTGGCGAAGATCAACCGCCTCCTCGAGGCCAAAGCCGCCGCCACGGTTCCTGCTGCGCGTGCCGAAATCGCCGACCAGATCGTGGCGGTCTCGACGAAGCACCGCGTGCTCTCGCCGCTCACGGCCATGATCGTGCTTGAGACCGAGGCCGACTACGCGCGCTTTGGCATCGCTCGCACCGCGCTGAGCGACATCCTCGTCGTCGACGACAGCGGTGTGCGCCTGGCGGCACGCACCGACTTTGTGGTGCCACCGAAGGATGTGCCGGTGGAAAAGCCAAGCCCACCCAAAGCCAAGAAGTCCATCAGCAAGGCGATGGCCGACGAAGCACCACGGACCGCCGACAAGGCCCGCGAAGGCGAAGCCGAGGATGATGAGCGCGGCGTGCCTGAGCCAGAAAGTGTCGAAGAGAAGAAGGAAGCGCGCGCCGATGCGCCCTCGCGTTCGGCCCAGGCCCCCGCCCCGTCGATGGCGGGCGCCCCATTGGCTCCTCCTCCTCCTCCTCCACCGCCTGCGCCGTCGATGGAAGTCGAGCGTCGCCGTTCGTCGTCCGTGGCGCGCGACGAAGACACCTCCGAGCCCGAGCCCGAGCGTGCGCGCGTGTATCCCTACACCGGTCCGTTCGCCGAGGTGATGAAGCTCGTGGCAGCGAAGAAGCGCGACGAGGCGTTGCGCAAGGCGCGTGGCTGGCGCGAGGAAGACAAGGGCGACCTGCTTGCACTGCTGGCCCTGGGCGAAGTGCTCGAGGCGCAGGGTGACGTCGTCGAGGCTGCGCGTGCGTACGGTTCGCTCATCGACCTGTTCGCCGATCGCGCCGACATCCGCCGCCTTGCTGGCGCACGTCTCGATCGCCTCGCGCATCGCGCTGCTTCTGCCGCGGTCGATGCTGCGGTCCGCCTCGCTGAAGACACGTGGCGCCGCGCTGCCCAGGATCGACCCGACCACCCGCAGGGCGCGCGCGGTTGGGCCTGGGCTCTCGTGCGATTGGGTCGTCACGAGCAGGCGTTTGCGGCGATCGAGGAGGCACGCCGCGTTGGGCTCGTTGGCGGTCGCTTCAACGGTGTCGACGAGATCCTCAACGACGACCTCGGCTTGATTGGTGCCGCGTGGTTGAAGGCTTCGCCGCAGCAGGCGGCCACCATCCGCGAACGCCTGGCAAAGGCGAGCGTGTCGCTGCCCGAGAAGCCCAGCACGCGGTTTGTGCTGTGGTGGGAAACCGACGCCAACGACGTCGACTTTCACATCC
>JBIKRQ010000268.1:0-8765 GCA_044349155.1 Myxococcota bacterium | reverse complement strand
CCTGCCACAGCGGGATCGCCGCTTTCACGTCGTCGAGTTGGTCGGCCAACAACGTCGCCAGGCGACGACGCGCCACACCCAGACCTTCGTGGTCTTCGTTGATGCGGCAGGCGTCGACCTCTTCTTCAAGCAATGCGCGCAGCGGGGCCAGCGTGCCCTGCCCGTCGAAGACTTCGATCAACAACCGGCGTGCAGCGACGTTGTTGCGGTCGAGCTTGCGCACTTCTTCAAGGGGCGTGATCGCGTCTTCAGGGCGACCGATGTGATCGGTGAGCACCTGCGCGAGTTCCACCAACAACGGCACGCGCTCGCGCGGGTCGTCTTTGAACATCAGGCGACGACGCAGCGCTTTCTCGAGGTCGGCAAAGCGCCCCACCTGCGCGTACAACGTCGAGAGTGCTTCGAGCGGCACCAGACGGCCCGCATTTTTCTCGAGCACGGCTTCGTAGCCGGCGATGGCCTTTGGCAAGTCACCGAGGGCTTCGGCGTACATGCCTGCGGCTTCTTCGCGCAGCTCAGCTGCCAACGAACTCTTGCCCGCCACTTCGGCCGCGAGTGCTTCGTCTTCGAAGACTTCGATCAGCTCATCGACGACGTCACCAGCGCGCGCCAGGCTCTTGAGGCGTTCGCGCACACCGTGGTCGGCCGGGTCGTGCTTGACTGCACGGCACAGCGTGACGAAGGCGAGGTCGACGGCCTTGAGCTGGTACTCCTGCAGGTCGGCGATGCGCGTGAGGTGCAGGCGAATTTCGCGCTTGTCTCCTCGACGTTCGAGCTCGGGCACCTGGCCCTGCAGCACCTCGACGGCCTTCTGCCAATCACCGGTTTTCTCGTACGACTGCTGCAGGAACGACGCGCCATCGAAGCGCCCCGTCTGACGGCCCTGCAGGCGCGTCTCGAGGTAGTCGCGGGTCTCTTTGTGGTCAGGACGCACATCAAGGATCGCCTGGAACTGCACGAGCGCTTCGTCGTTGAGCGCGAGGTGCGTGTCGAGCACAACGCCCAGCTTGAAGCGCGCTTCGAGCGAGCGCTGCTGGTCGGTCTCGCCAAGGGCTGCGAGCTCGCGCTCGAGGGTTTCGACGAGGTCGTTCCAGCGCTGCTGCCGTTCGCAGCATTCGCCAAGGGCGCGCAGGGCGGGCAGATCGTTGGGCGAAATCTCAAGCACGCGACGCAGGGTGGCGATGGCTGCGCCGTAGTCCTGCAGACCGTGGGTCTGAATGGTGGCGGCCTCGATCAGCTGCTGGCGGGCCTGTGCAGGCGACGTGGGGGCCAACAGTTCGGCGCGACGCTTGAGCGTGGCGGCCAGCTTCGGCGGATCGCCCACCGCGCGGTACAGGCGCTCGACGCGCTCGAGCAGCTTGAGGCGATCCTCGACGGGCCGTTCCTGCGCGACCATCGCGAGCCACGCCTGCTCGTACAGCTCGGCGGCGCGTGTGGGGTCACCAACGCCACCCTCGTACAATTCCGCACACCGGCTGGCGTACAGGATGCGCAGCGGGTCGTTTTGCGCGAGGCGAACGATCAGGTCTTCGTACAGGCCGAGCAGGCTCTCGAGGTCGTGCAGGCGCACGCTGAGGCGTTCGGCGCGTTCACGCAGCGACTGGTCGGCGGGGTCTTCGGTCAACGCGCGCGACAGCGACAACATCGCCAGCTCGGGCTTGTTGAGCAGGCGCTCCTCGATGTCGATCACGCGTAGCCACAACTTCTTGCGCTCGTCGCGGTTCGTTTCGACGTCGAGACGCAAGCGCAGCACGGGCGCCAGTTCGGCCCACGCACCCTGCGATTCGTAGCGGGGCTCGACGATCACGGCGATCTCGGCACGCCACTGACGCGCCTCGGCGCGGGCATCACCAGCAAGCCCGACCAGCGCACGCGACCCAAGCGTCACGATCGCTTCCGACGACGGCAACGTCTGCGCGAGCAGCCGCAACGTCGACAACGCACCGGGCACGTCGCGCAAACGCTCAAGCTGCACATGCACCAAACGCGAGAGCACGTTGGCCTGCTCTTCGGGTGTGCGTCCGCGCGAGGCGGTGTCTTTGAGCAGATCGACGAGGTCGAACCAACGCTCGGCGCGCCCATACAACCGCTCGAGCGTTGAACGCACCGCGCGATCGTCGTTGTCGATCGCCAACAGTTCGCGCGCCGCACGGATGGCGCCGTCGAGGTTGCCAAGGTTCTCGTCGACGTCGGCGAGTTCGGCGTAGGCCTCCTTCGCGGCGTCGGTGTTCACTTCGAGCACGGCGGCTTCGGCAAGCCGCAGCAGCACACTCGACAGGTCGCTGGGCTGACCGTTGTCGCGCGTGAGGCGGGCCAATTCGCGCAGCGTGTCGACGTCGTTGGCACCCGCCTGCACGGCGGCCACCAGGCGCTGACGAGCCATGTCGGCGTCGCCACCAACGGTCTCGGCGAGGGTCGCGATGCGCTTGTGCAACAGCACGCGCGTGGCGGCATCCTGCACAGCGTCGAGCACGTCTTCGTACACACTCGACAACGCTTCGAGGTTGTCGGTGGCCACAGCCAAACGCTCGGCGTCGGCGCGCAGACCAGCGTCGTCGGGCTGTTCTTTGATGGCACGGCAGATGGCCATGAACGCCAGCGATGGCTGCTTCAGCTGCTCCTGCACTTTGGCCACTTCGGCGAGCAACAACGCCCGCTCAACGTGGTCGGCCGAACCGAGCAAACGCAGCTCGAGCACGGCGGGTACGGCACCAAGGTCCCCCTGCGCCCGCAGGACGTTTTCGAGCAGTGCAGCGACGACGGCGACAGGAGGTGCTCCACGCGAACGCGCGTGTTCGAGCAACACCTCAAAGCCGCTGCGCACTTCGGGCACGCGGGCATCGTCGTTGGCAGCGGCGGTGAGTTCGTCGAGGGCACCGGCAGGATCGCCGCGACGACGCAGACGCAACACGCCGAGGCGCACGCGCAAACGCACGCGCGACGGCTGGTCCTGCTCCGTCGCCACTCGACGTTCGAGCACCACGACGTGGGCCGCGGAGTTGCCTGTGCGCTCGTACAGCTCGTCGAGCATGCGCAGCGCGTCGGGGTCGTGATCGTTCAACTGCAGCACGCTGCCGAGGGCACTTTCGGCACCCGCGTCGTCGGTGGTGACGAGCAGGCGTGCCATCTCGAGCAGCGACGTGCGACGCACGCCATCGTCGGTGGCCTGGGCCACGCGGCGGCTCAGCACCTCGACCAGGCGCGACTGGTCGGCCCCGGCGCGGTGAATGCGCTCGAGCACGGCCAACGCTTCAACGTTTGCCGGATCGAGGCGCAGCGTGGATTCCGCAACGCTCACGCAGGCATCGGTGTCGCGCAGGTGGGCCGCAACCGCCGCAGCCTCGCCGAGGAAGCGGAGGGCGACGGCGCGACCATCACTGCGCTGGCCCCAGGCCTCGGCCACGTCTTCGCAGACCTCGAGGTAGTCGCCGTAGCTGTCGGTGGCCTGCGCCAACGCCCGCGCGCGGTTCAAGCGCTCGTCGGTGGGTCCATCGCGCAGGGCGCGGCACGTGGCCATAAACGCGAGCTGCGGCACCCGTAACGCGCGCTCGTTGAGCATGGAAATTTCGTCGAACAGCTTCGCACGGTCTTCGCTGGCCGGGCGTTTTTGTGCTGCAATTTCAAGGGATTCGACGAGGGGCTGCCACGCCTTCTGCTCGCGATGGTGCTCAATAATGGCATCGAGTGCCGAAAGTCCGGCTTCGTCTTCGCGCACGGCAATTTTCTGCAGCAGCTCGGTGACTTTCAGCGTGGACTGGCCATCGCGCTCCACGCGCAACGACGCCAACAACGACGCCACCGACGTCGACGGATCGCCATGGCGCAGCACGAGGGCCGCGTGTTCAGCGAGCATCGCGGCCTTCGTCGACGCATTCGTCTGCAGCGCAGCTCGACGCTCAACAACGGCGGCGAGCTCCATGCTGTCGGCGCGCACCAGACGCAGGCGGCCCTCGAGGCGCGAGAGCACGACGTCGTTGTCGGCAGACAACGCTTGAGCGGCCCGCAGCGCAAGCAAGCCGCGCTCGTCGTCTTCAAGCGTTTCTGAGCAGAACTCGGCGAGCTCGAGCAGACGCGCGACCTTGTCGCTGGCCGGCGCCAGGTTCGCGAGCTGCTCAAGGCACGAGGCCACACCCGCAGCGTCGTTCTTGCGCTGGTACAGCGGCACCATCCGCTTCCACGGCGTGGCGTCGGCAGGATCGACCTGCACGAGGAACTGCAGCGCTTCGATGGCCCCGTCGACGTCGCCACGCTCGGCGGACAACACCGCGAGGCGGTCGCTGTACAGCAGCGCCACGTTGCGCATCGGGCTCACGCGCATGCGGCGGTAGAGGGCAAACAGGTCGTCGGCGCGTGCGAGGCCGGTGGCCACCGCCTCGGCCTGGCGACGAACCGGGTCGTCTTCGGGGTCTTCTTCGAGGTGACGCAGCAGCAGGTCGAGGCCTTCGTCGGGCGAGTCGAGCTCGTCGACGAGAATGCCCGCCAACTGCGCCACCAGTGCGCGGCGCGCCTGCAGGTTCGGCTCGACGCGGTACAGCGTCTGCAGCACGTGGGCCTGCAACGCGTGGTTGCCGCCCTGCTCGGCGCGACCAAGCAGCACGCGACCAGCGCTCTGGCGATCGACAACGGGAGCTTTGCTGTCGTCGAGCACGGCGCGAATGCCGTCCCAGGCGCGGGCGTTGTCGGCGTCGTTGGCAACGGCAGCGTCGTAGGCCGCCAGCGCATCACGCGCCCGCGACAGACCGCGCAGCACATCGCCCAGCTCGGCGCGGATGGCCGAACGTTCCTTGCCCACGAGTTCACTCGCGAGGGTCGTCAACGTCGTCACGAGCGCTTCAGCATCGGCCGCGTTCGTCGTGGCGGCCTTGCGCAGCAGCTGTGCGAGTTCGTTCAGCACGTCGAGGCGCATCTCGCCAGCGACGGGGCGAGCACCTGCCAACGCACGCTCGAGATGGGCACGCGCAGCGGCATCGCCGAGGCGACGTGCGAGCAGCAGCCCCAGCTGGGCCGATACAAACGCGACCTCGTCACCGCTGGTGACGCCGAGGCGCGCTTCCAGGATCGGCCGCAACTCCGCCCAGCTCTCGCGGGCCTCGTACAGGTCGGCGAGCGCGTCGAGTGACGAGAGATTGTTCGGCTGCGTGGCGATGATCGCGCGGTGAGCGTCGATCGCCGCGGCCTGATCGCCGAGCACGCCCTGCAACAGGGCCGCACGACGCGCCAGCAACGTCGACTTCGCCGCACCTTCGCTCAGGCGCGCGGCAGCCTCGCCGAGCACGTCGGCAAAGCGCGCGTGGGCCTCGGCCGCATCGGCAAGGCGCGTGACGGTGGCAAGGGCTTCAGACGACTCGGGCTCGTCGAGCAGCACGTCGGCGGCGGCATCGAACGCTTCGCGCGGCGACTTCAAGCAGTCTTCGAACACCTCGACCATCGTGCGCGACAACGTGGCGCGGCGCGCAGGGCTCTCTTCGTGCTGACGACGAACCACGATCATGTCGACGTGGCGGCGCCAGTTCGTGACCAGCGCGTAGTGCGGCTGCAGCACTTCGGCGATCGCCACCGCGGCCACACCGCGGTCGAGCAGGCGCTCGAGCGCGCGCACGACTTCGGGGTCCTTCGCCGACGACATCTCCTGCAATTTCAGGTAGATAGCAGCAGCATCGGCCGCGCGGTCCAGACGTTCGTCGAACATCTTTGCCAGGCGGAAACGCGACGCGGTGGCCGCAGCCACATCGCCCACGTCGTCTTCGAGACGCACGCGCCGCTCGAGCACGGGTGCAGCTTCAGCGAAGCGCTCCTGGCTGCGCAGCACGGCTTCGAGGCGGTCGAGCACGACGCGGTTGGTGACGTCGGCTTCAGCAGCGCTGGTGAGGGCTGCAACGGCCTCGTCGAAGCGCCGCATCTTCACGTACACGTCGGCAAGCGCCACCAGTGTGCGCGCGCGTTCGACGGCGTCGGTTTGTTGGCGCAGGCGCGTCTCGAGGATCGCGGCGTGCTCTTCGGGCGCGGCGTCTTTGGCGAGCAGCTGATCGATGAGCGCCGTCGCACCGGCGTCACGCGGGTCGGCGTCGAGGAGCTGGTCGAGCAACGCGCGCGCGCGCTTGCGATCGCCAACGCCGAGGTAGATCTCGGCCGCACGCAACCGCAGACGACGCACCTCGCCCGGGACGGCAATCCGCGCCGCAGCATCAAGCATCGACGACGCCAGATCGGACCCACGGCCCAACGCATCGGCCAGGCGCACGAGTTCTGCTTCGAGCGGGGCACGAGGCTGCAACGAGAACAAACGACGCCCGGCGGCGAACGCCTGCTCCGGCTGCGCGAGTGTTGTCTGGTACAGCGCGAACAGGCGCTCAAGCGCTTGCACCTCGTCGGCAACGTCGACAACGCCGCGCTTCTTCAGCGCTTTGACCAGGTGCTCCAGTGCCGCCGCCAACTTCGCCGGCTGCTCGAGGCGCTCGTACAAATCGACGAGATGCGACAACACCGAAGCGTCGCTGTCGTCGTCGAGATCGCGCATGAGCTCAAGGCTGGCCGCGGCCTTGTCGAGCTGGTTGAGTTCGAGTTCGTACAAGCGCGCCAGCTGCCGCAACGTCTGCGACTTCGCCTGCGGGTCAGCGCTCTCCTTGACGAACGCCTCCATGACGACGACGGCCTTGTCGTAGTGGCCGTGCTCGAGGTGCAACTCGGTGAGCGCGTGGATCGCGGCGACGTTGCGCGGATCGAGCCCGCGCACCTTGTCGTAGGCAAAGGCGAGTTCTTCGGGGCTGGCGCCACGCTCGGCCAACAACACGGCGATGAACAACCACAAGTCGACCGCGACGTCGACGGCGCGCACGCCATCGGCCAGCTTCTTGATGCGCTCGATCAGGTCGTTGAGCTTGCCGTCGTGGCGGTAGAGCTGCTCGAGGAACTTGATGGCCGGCCGAAACCCCGGCGCCAACAGCAAGCACTTCTCGATGTTCTGCTCGACCTGCGCATCACCGGGCGCGTACGCCGCGTAGATCCAGCTGATCGCGAGGTACCGGCGAGCCGCATCACGCTTGTCGCGTGCATCGAGCGCTGCGTCGCGCAACCGACGAACGTGGTCTTTCCACGTCGTGGCGAACCCATCGAGATCGGCCTTGAGTGCCTTGGCCTTTGGCAGCTCGGGCACAAGGCGCACGGCGCGCTCGAGCGCATCGCGCACTACGTCGTGGGCCTGCGGACGCACAAGCAACGCTTCGGCCGCGCGGATGTACTGGTCGGCCAGTTCGCGTGTGGCCTCGGGCGTCGACGACGACGACGCCTGCAGCTGCGCCATCAACACATCGAGCAGCTGCTTGGCTTGTTCTTCGCGACCGATGTCGAAGTAGATGGCCGCAGCCTTCTTCGTCGCCGACACGCGCGCACGATCCGCACGAAACGCCGCCTGCAGCTGAATCAACGCCTGCTGGTGCTGCCCAAGCGCCAACGCCAGGTCGCCCATGCGCTCGCACACCGCCCCGCGCGCGTCGGCGGACACGATGCGCTGCAGCCGCCCAAGGGCCTGCAGAGCCGCCTCGTGGTGCCCGGCCTTTTCGTGCAGATCGGCGCGCGCCGTGAGGATCGAGGCCTCAAGCTGCGCGTCGGCCACCCGATCTCCAGCACGACCCAACAACCCGAGCACCGCGTCGGTTTCCACCGCAGCGCGCGCCAGAACCTCGAGGCGGGCCACGAGCGGCGCCAGCGTGTCGGTGCTGCGGGCAAGGCCGATCGCCGAGCCAAGGGCCGCTACAGCGCCTTTGCCGTCGCGGGTGCCGATGGCGGTGTCAGCTTGCTGAAGAAACCCCGCGAAGGCCTGGGCTTCTGCGGGCGTGGTTTCGATGCCTTCCGCGCCAAAGGAAGGCGTGGTGGCACCGGCAGTCGTCGACGTCATGGGCTGGCTCCGCCGGAGAAGGCTCCGTCGAACGTGTCAGAAGTCAGAAGTCAGAAGGTGTACTTGAGGGTCGGGTAGACGCTGATGCCGAAGGCCATCGGGGCAATCAGCGCCTGAAAGTCTGCTTCGACGCCGACCGAAACGTGGCGCAGCTTCGTGTAGTACTCGACGCCAATCGAGGCGTCGGTGTGCACCGAGCCAACAACAGCGCCAGCACCCGCGGCCGGGTTGACGACGCTGCCGGGGATCCACAACGCGTAGCCAGCGCCCGCGCGCACGTAGGCAAACACGCGCTCGGTGGTGATGAACGCGAAGCGAACCGCAGCACCCGGCGCGATGAACGCGACGTCGCCGGTGGTCTTTTCGTTGCGCACATCGTCGAGGCTGATGTCGCCCTGCTGAAACCCACCGAGGACAAACGCGTCGACGGCGAGGTTGTTGGCGATGTCGAAGCCCACCCGCACGCTCAAGCGCGACGCCGGCACCGTGGTGTTCGGGTTGAGGTTCACGAAGCCAGCACCAGCGAGGGGCAGGTACAGCGTGGGGCCGTAGTCGACCGAGACGAACACGCCGCGTTCGACCTCGTCGATGTCGACGACCTTGGTGTCGCCTTTGACTTCCTCGCCTTCACGAGGAGCCTCGGCATTGCTGGCGATGCCCTGGGCATACGCACGAGGTGAGCCGAGGCCGCAAGCGACGACGACAAAACGGGCGAGGGCGAGAGCCGTCCGGCGGTAGGACATGGTGCGCTGATACCACCCTTGGCACGTCGACAGCAAAGTCACGCCCCGACCGCGGCGGGATGCGCCCGATCTGCAAAAAGAAAGCGCCGGGAGCACCGGCGCTTCTCGTTTCGACATCGGTCGTTCGC
>JBIKRQ010000267.1:0-8798 GCA_044349155.1 Myxococcota bacterium | reverse complement strand
CCCGCCCCTCTGTCCCTCGCCTCGGCGACAAAACCGCAAAGCCGGTTTTCTCTTCGAGGCTTCTCGCTTTTGTCGACGACGACACCTAGGTTCCGGCTGCTGTGATCGTCACGTGTCCCTCCTGCGCTTCGAAGTACCGCGTCCGCGACGAAGCGGTGCCGCCGGGTGGTGCTGAGCTCGAGTGTCCATCGTGCAAGGCGATCTTCGTCGCGCACCCGCCGAAGAAAGAGACCGTCGCGCCCGAAGTGGCGGCCCTCGCCGACAAGATCGCGCGCCAAAAAGAGCAATCCGACCAGCGCCTCCACGAGCTCGAGGCCCAGCTCCAGCGCGCCCAGGCCGACAACGGCCGCCTCGAGTCTCGCGCCCATGCCGCCGAGCAAAGCGTTGCCCGACTCAGCGATGAGATTCGACGTTTGCAACATCACGCAAGTGTTGTTGCTGGCGAAACGGCAGAACTGTTGAGCGTGAAGACGACGCTGCTCGAATTGCAGCGTCGCGAACGCGCCGTGTCCGCCGACCTCGACGTCGCCAACGGCCTGATCTCATCGCTGCAGGCGGAAGTCGCAGGGCTGAAGGCGAAGGCGTCGACGTCGATCTCGCCTGCAGCACAGCAGCGCATCGACGCGCTCACGCAGGAACTCGCCGCAGCCCGTCAGCAGCTGCTCACGTCGTCGTCGTCATCGGCAGCGTCGTCGTCATCGTCGGGCGGCAACATGTCGCCCACCGTTCGTTCGCTGGTGGCAGCGGTCAGTCCCATGCTGTGGGGGCTCGAGAACAGCGTCGCCTACCTCGAGCAGTTCTCGGCCAACGACGCCACGCTGGGCGGCCACGTGAAGCAGCTGCGCTTGCTGCAAAAGGTGCTGCAGCGCCTGGTCGACGAAGGTGCTGCATAAGGCTCAGCTCAAGCGCGCGAGCAAGGCTTTGACGTCGTCGATGGCGTCGGCGGGGACTGCCGGAATCTGCACCTGGATGGTCGCCAACAGGTCGCCGCGCACACTGCTGTTGGTTTTCGCGAAGCCCTTGCCGCGCAGACGAAACAGCTGCCCGCCTTGCGTGTTGGCGGGCACGGTGAGCCGGGCAGTGCCGTCGGGCAGGGGCACTTCGGCCGTGCCACCGAGCAGCACCGTGGCGAGGGGTACCTTCACGTCGACGTAGACATCAACGCCGTCACGACGGAAGCGCCCGTCGGTGCCAACACTGATCACAACATACAAGTCGCCGTTTGGCCCACCGTGCTCGCCCGCCGCTCCCTGACCCTTCAGGCGCAAGCGCGTGCCGTCGTCGACGCCCGCGGGCACCACCACCTTGATGGTGCCGAGCTGCTTCGTGGCACCCGTCCACGCTTCGACGAAGCTGACCGACAACGGCTTTTCCATGTCGACGCCCGGCGAGGGCCGCGGCTTTTTCTTTCGGCCGGGAAAGAGCTGATCGATCAGGCCGTCGACGTCGACACCGAAGCCCGGACTCGGCGGTGGCGGGTGGTCTTTGTTGCCGAAGCGGTCGTAGCTCTTTTTGCGCTGCGGGTCGGACAGCGTTTCGTAGGCCTCGGTGACGAGCTTGAAGCGCTCGGTGGCGCGTGGGTCGTCGCCGGTGACGTCGGGGTGCAGCTCGCGCGCGAGCTTGCGGTAGGCGCGTTTGATGTCGCCTTCGGAGGCATCGCGGTCGACGCCGAGGAGCTGGTAGTAGTCGCGGGCCACGCCTCAACCTACGTCGACAGCGCTGCGCGCGCCACCGCAGCTCAGCGAAACACCTTGCCGAGGGAGTACTCGTGCAGCCCGGGCTTCTCGTGGTCCATGTGGATGCCCTCGACGATGTAGCCCTGCCGCAGCTTGATCACGATCATCGGGATGTTGTTGATGAGGATCGTTGACATGATCTTCTTGAAGCCGTCGGCACGCACCTGCTCCTCGATGGCCAACGAGATCGCCGCCCCCAGGCCGCCACGTCGACGGGCAGGGTCCACCACGGTCTTCACGCTCTCGGCGAGGTACGGCGTTTTCGGCACGTAGGCCGAGCAGCCAACCCGTACGCCGTCGTCGTCACCGCCGTCGATCAGCGCCCAGAAGAAGCGGTAGTGGCCGCTGGTGAGGCCTTCGGCGTGCAGCGGCAGCTCGCTTTTGTAGTGGGCGTTCACGAACGTCACGAGCTCGTCGACGGCAGCCGGATTGGTGGCGTCGACGGGGACAAGGCGAACGGTGCAGGCAACAGTGGGGGCGTCGGTGTGGCGCATGCGGTGCTCGGCTGTGGTGGTTGCAGCAGCAGCCCTTGTAGCCGAAGACGCGCGCATGACTGGAAACGCGGGCGCACTCTTCAACATGGTCCTCGGGGCGGCGTGTATCGCCGGCGGTGCGTCGGGGCGCATGGCGCTGTTCGGCACGGGCAGCAGCGGTGCTCTCGTGCTCGCTGGCGTTGTAGCGGTGGGCCTCGGCGTGTTTCAGCTGTGGCGCCGGCAAGCCCGATGAGCGCGCGTCCACTGGCCCTCGTCACCGGTGCGTCGTCGGGCATTGGCCTGGCCATGGCGAAGTCGTTGGCCGCGCGTGGCTACGATCTCGTCGTCGTGGCGCGCCGCCTGGATGTGCTTCAGCACGAAGCGCAGACGTTGTCATCGACGTGCAACGCCGTGGTCGATTGCGTCGCCGCCGACCTCGCCACGCCCGAAGGTCTCGCGACGTGCTTGAGCGCAGTGGCAGGCCGCGACTTCGACGTCGTCGTGAACAACGCGGGGCTTGGTTGGATCGGGGCGTTTTCGTCGTCGCCGGCCGAACGTCAGCTCGAGATCGTCGACGTCAACTGCCGCGCCTTGATCGCGATTTCGCGCGCGGTGCTGCCGGGCATGCTGCACCGTCGACGTGGGCGGCTCATTCAGGTGGCCTCCGTCGGCGGCTTTCTGCCCGGGCCGTGGATCTCGACCTACTACGCGAGCAAAGCCTTCGTCGTCTCGCACAGCGAGGCGCTGCGCGAAGAGCTGCGCGGCACGGGTGTCGAGGTCACCCTCTGCTGCCCCGGGCCCGTCGCCACGGCGTTTCAGCGCACCGCCGGCGTGTCGGGAAACGTCGGGGAAAGTGCGATGATGAGCGACACCGAGTGCGCCGAGATCACCCTCGACGCCGCCTTTGCCGGCCGCTTCCTCGTCGTGCCCGGGCCAAAGAACTGGCCGTTGGTGGTGTTGAGCAAGCTGTTGCCGCGACGGCTGCAGGCATGGCTGGTGGGTCGTGT
Source organism: Myxococcota bacterium (assembly GCA_044349155.1). Lineage (GTDB taxonomy): Bacteria > Myxococcota > UBA727 > UBA727 > VGSZ01 > VGSZ01. Next base: position 5,582 of record JBIKRQ010000267.1, on the reverse strand, counting down.
GCAGCGGGCGCGCTTGCAGGCCTGAGCCTCGAAGTCTCCAGGAGTGGGCGGGGAAACCTCCCCGCCGACAACAATCCAGGGCTCAACCGGCGTGCACCTCGACGCGCGACGCCCCGCCCCCGATCGGAATCACCCGCACCTGCGCACCCAAACGCTCCACCAGCAGCGGCACGTGCGAGATCACCCCGATCTGCCGGCCGGTCTGCCGAAGGGCGTCGAACGCAGCCAGGGCGACGTCGAGGGTTTCTTGATCGAGGGCCGAGAAGCCCTCGTCGATGAACAGGCTCTCCACGCGGCCGCGGGCCCCCTCGTTGGCCGACAAGCTCGACAACCCCAGCGCCAACGCCAGGCTCACCAAAAAGCTCTCGCCACCCGAGAGCGTTGCGGTCGAGCGCACGTCGTCGCCGGCCTCGGTGTCGACGACGACCAGGTCGAGATCGTGCTTCTGCTGCGCTGACCCCGTGCGACGCAGGCGATAGCGCGGTGCGAGTGTGGTGAGGTGTTCGTTGGCGTGCCCCACCAGCGCGTCGAGCGTGAGCCCCTGCGCGAACTGGCGAAAGCGCGCGCCGTCGGCAGAGCCAATCAACCCCGCCAGCTCAATCCACACCGCACTCGCCGCGTCGTGGCGCACCAGTTCCGCGTCGAGGTCGGCGGCCCGTTGGCGCAGGCCGTCGTCGTGGTTGAGGCTCGCGCGCGCCAGCGATGCGGCATCGCGTGCGGTGGCAGCATCAGCGCGGGCCTGGCGGCAGCGGAGTTCGAGCACGTCGTCGTCGATGTCGCTGTCGTTCACCGCGCCGCCCAGCTTCTCGAGCCGTTCGAGGCGTTCGGCCAGACGTGCCTGCTGGGCCGACTTCACGTCGCGCGCGGCCGACAACGTCGCGAGGTGTGCGGCCGCCGCGCGTTCAGCGTCGTCGACGGCGAGCTGCCACCGGCGTTGCAAGGCATCCACGTCGTCGAAGCCGCCACCGTCGTCGACCAGGGCCCGCAGTTGCTCCAGCGCTGCGCGTGCCGCGTCTTCGCACTCGATGCGTTGTTGGCTGCGCGAGAGCGCCACGGCGTCGGCGGCGTTGCGATCGCTGTCGGCGCGCACCACGGCTTCGTCGGCATCGACGACGACACGGCGTGCTGTGGCCACTGCCTGCGATGTCCGCTGCTCGTCGTCGGCCGCGCGCACGAGGGCCGACAGATCAGCCGTCAGCGTGCGCAGGCGTTCTTTGATGCCGGCGAGATCGACGTCGTCGACGTGCACCCCCAGATGCAGCAAGTGCTGCCGCGCCTGCTGCACGGTGCCGTTGGCGGCCTCGCGGTGGGCGATCTGCAGACCGTGGGCCTCGATGGCGTTGTCGAACAGGTCGACGGCTTCGGCGTGTTTTGCGCGCGCCAGGGCCAACGCCTGGCGCGGTGGGCGAGCGGCGTCGAAACGGCCAAGCAGTTCGAGCAGGTGGGCGGCACGCCGATCATGCAACGCGTTGTTTTCAAACGTGAAAGCGGCGGTGGTCGGCAGCGCCTGCAACCGCCCCCGACAGCGCGCGGCGCGTTCCCGGTGCAGCTGCAGCGTCTGCTCGAGGGCGGCGAGGGCCTTGCGTTCCTCGTCGACGAGGCGCCCGACGGGATCGTGCCGGCGATCGCTCCACGGATGCTCGATGCTGCCACACACCGCACACGGCTCGCCGTCGACGAGGGCGGTCCGCGCAGCCTCCTGCGCCTGCGCCTGCTGCAAGCGCTCGAGCACAGCGCGACTGGTGGCCACCTGCTGCAGCACCGTGCGCGCATCGTCGTCGTCGGCAGCAATCAGCGCCTGCACCACGGCGACTTCGGCCGCGTCCACGTCGTCGAGTGCCACGCCCTCGGGCAGGGCGGCATGACAAGCGGCGGCTGCCGCCAGCAACGCTTCGTCGGCAGCGACGCGTCGAGCCTCAGCCGCGTCGACATCGCGGGCGGCGGCCTCAACAACAGCCGTACACCCCTGAAGCGTCGTCGACGTGCGCAACAACGCGTCGAGCGCATGCGCCACGGCCTCGGCCACCGACGTCGAGCCCACCCGCGCCTCGCGCTCAACACGAGCGGCCCGGGCCTGCGCTTCGCGCGCTTCGGCGTCAGACACGCGCTGCCGAGCCGCAGCAGCCATCGCTTGTGCCGCCTGCAAGCGCACCACAGCAGCCGCAGCCACGGCACGGGCGTCGTCGTCAGCGCGGGCCGCAGCGGCCAACTGGAGTTGCCCGTGGCGAACGCGTTCGAGCACCGGGCTCGCCACCTGCTGCCGTTCGCGCGCGCGCACAGCGGTGGCACTCGCGTCGTTGTGGGCCCGGGTGGCACCAGCGATCGCGCGCTCGGCGTCGTCGACGAGAGCGGTGGCTTCGTCGATCCCCCGACGCACCGCCCGGCGATCACGGCTGCGCTCCACCATCACCGCGGTGGCCTCGGCCTCGGCGGCCGCACTCGCACTGCGCACCACTTCGCGTTGCAATTCGACCCGCACATCGTCAGCGAGCGCACCGCAGGATTGCCGTGCATTGACAAGCTCTTGACGCTTCACTTCGGCCCGGCGCCCGCGCTCGTACGCGGCGATGCTCAAGCGGCTGTAGATGTCGGTGCCGGTGACTTTCTCGAGGAGCATCGCCCGTTCGTTGGGCTTGGCTTGCAGAAAGCTCTGAAACCCGCCCTGCGCAAGCAGCACCGAGCGGCACAGCTCGTCGAAGCTCAGGCCGAGTCGGTCGGCGACGATCTCGCGCACCTCGGTGTTCTTGTCGCCGAGTCGTTCCTCGCTCTCTTTGCCGTCGAGCCGCAGCACGCGCGACAGGCTCTGCACCTCGTCTTGCAGCTTGCCGGGTTTGCCTTTGCTGCCGCGCGCCCGCCGCACCTCCCAGCGCGCGCGGTACAGGCGCCCGTCGACGCCAATGAAGTCGACTTCGGCATGGGCCGACACAGCACCACGTCGCACGAGGGTGGCCGGATCGTTCGACCGCAGTTTGTCGACGTCGTCGTCACCGCGCAGCAGCGGTGCGCCACCCACGCCCGACAGGCGCGGCGTGCGGCCAAAGAGCGCGAGCGTCATCGCGTCGAGCAGCGTGCTCTTGCCCGCCCCGACGGGGCCGTGGATCGCAAACAGCCCCAGGTTCGACAGCGGTGGCTGATCGAGCTCGATGGCGAAGTGCCCTTTCAAGCTCGCGAGATCGTGGCCGCGGATCGCAACAATGCGCATCAGACCACCTCGCGGCCAACGCGTTCGCGTCCGTTTTCGTCGTCGACGAGCGTGCGCATCGCCCGCACCAGTTCCGCCGACGCATCGTTGCCGTACTGCCGCGCATACAGGCGCTGAAACACCGCCACGGGGGCAAGCTCCAGCAAGCCGGGCACCGCACCTTCGCCGCCGACGGCATCGCTCAACGACAACCCATCACCGACGACGATCCGCTTCACCGCCACCAGCCGCACCGGTTTGTCGGCGAGGGCAGCGTCGATCTGCGCGCGCAGCTCGGGGACCGGGCGATCGAGCGTGACCCGCACGTCGACGTAGGGCTGCTCCTCCGTCGGCCGCGTCGGCAGATCGATCGCCCGCAGGCGGTCGAGTACCTCGTCCAGCGGCGCCCCCGCGTCGTTGTCGGGCACGCGCAGCAGGTCGACAGCACGCGGCACCTTGAGCGGTCGCACGCGCACGTCAGCGGTTTCCACGTCGACCAGCAGCACCTGATGCTCGTAGTCGCGCTCGGCCATCGACAGCGGCAACGGCGAGCCCGAGTAGCGCGCGCGTCCGTCGGGGCCGAGCTGCTGCGCAAGGTGCAGATGACCAAGGGCGGCGTAGTCGACACCCACATCGGCAAACACGGCCTGGGGCAGGGCATGTCGCCCGCCAAACAGCTGCCGCTCCGACGACGTCGACAACCGCGCGCCAGCCAACTCACAGTGCGCCATGGCCACAACGGGCAGGCCAGGAAACCGCGCCCGCGCCAGCGCAACGGCCTGCTCAAGCACGGCACGGGTGCCATCGATCACGAGATCGTTCTTCGTCGTCACCGACGCCTGCGCCGCCGCCAACTCGGGTGCGCGCAGAAACGGCACGGCCACCACGACGGCAGCCACGTCGTTGCCGACGCGCAAGGGCACCACAGCGCGCTCCAGATCGAGCTCGCCCGCGGTGGTGCGCGGCAGGCCCCCGAGCACCGTGACGCCGAGGCCCGCGAGCACGGGGGCAGGGGCATCGAGCCGTGCCGCGGTGTCGTGGTTACCGCCGATCACCACGATCGGCATGGCCGGACGTCGTCGCCGCGCTTCGGCGAGAAACGTAAACAGCTGCTTCTGCGCGCTGGCCGTGGGGTGGCCGTGGTCGAAGACGTCGCCGGCGATCACCAGCCCTTCGGCATCGGTCGCGTCGAGCTGGCCCAGCAGATGGCTGAGGAAGCGATCGTGCTCCAACAGCCGGCTGTGACCGGCGAGCGTGTGCCCCAGATGCCAATCGGCGGTGTGGATCAGGCGCATGCACTTCCCTCGCTCATACCGCCGCAGGCCGAGGGCGATCGGTGCAGATCGTCGTCGTCGCGCGCGGCGGGATCATGGGCGGGAGTTGCGGCCGGCTCAAGCGTTGGTTTGCGGGGGCGCGAAAACTTCGACGAAACTTCCAACACGCCCACTTGCCCCCGCTGCGGTTCGCGCCTATCCGCTTGCCACCATGACCGCATTCCTCGTCGTCTTGCACGTCCTCGTCAGCCTTTTTCTGATCCTGTTCGTGCTGCTGCAGCCGGGCTCGCGGGGTGGCGTTGGCGCCGCTTTCGGGGGTGCCGGTGGGCAAACCGTCTTCGGCGGTCGCGGTGCGAACACGTTCCTCGCGAAACTCACCGCCGCCGCCGCCGTGATCTTCATGATCACGAGCATCACCCTCTCCTTCTTCGGCAGCTCGTCGTCGTCGGTGATGGCGGGGCGTGCCAAGCCCGCAGCCGCGGCCACCGACACGAAGCCGGTCGACGCTGCGGCACCTGCTGCCCCAGCGGTTCCAGCTGAAGCTGCTGCCCCGGCAGCTCCTGCTGCGCCGGCAGCCCCTGCCGAAGCGGCTGCTCCAGCAGCTCCTGCGGCACCGGCCACGCCCTGAAAAAGTGCTTGCCTTTTGCGAGCAGGTGGCGCACAAGCCTGCTCACAAGCGCGGATGGTGGAACTGGTAGACACACTATCTTGAGGTGGTAGCGGGGCGACCCATGGGAGTTCGAGTCTCCCTCCGCGCACCAGATGGAAAGAGCCCCGAAAGGGGCTCTTTCTTTTTGTCCTCAATCCACACGGGAATGGCACCGCAAGCCGTCAACGATTCGCTTCACTGAACCGCAAAGAGCGCTTGCCTTCTGCGATGAGTTCGCGCATACAACACGCACAAGCGCGGATGGTGGAACTGGTAGACACACTATCTTGAGGTGGTAGCGGGGCGACCCATGGGAGTTCGAGTCTCCCTCCGCGCACCAGATGGAGAAGAGCCCGAAAGGGCTCTTTTCTTTTTTGTGCGCCCGGCATGGGCGCGATCTTGGAGGTGAAAGTCCACCCGTGAGCTGGTCACAGCGAGCGAAGCGAACCGCAGAGCGTCGGACCGCGAGGCCGGCGTG
>JBIKRQ010000266.1:0-8813 GCA_044349155.1 Myxococcota bacterium | reverse complement strand
CAACAGCGAACGAGCCGAGAGGCACGAAATCGAGCGCCGAAACGGCAATGACGTCGTCGAACACAAGTTTGACGACGTCATCGTCGCGCCCAAAGCGCCATTTTTCAGCAACCTGCTAGGGCGTCTCGGACATGTCGATCCGCTTGAGCGCTGCCAATTCGCGCTCGAGATCGACGACGCGGGCGCTCCGGTTTTCGAGCAGCTCTTCCAGGTCGCGCACGGTGCGTTGCAGTTGTGCCTGCTCGTCCCACACGGCGGAGAACCTGGCATCGAGTTCGTCGCGCTCGACGCCACGCGCCGCCAGATCGGCCTGCAAGACGTCGATGCGCGCCTGCATGGCGGCGAGGTCAGCACCTGCGGCCAGCACCGTTTTGCGCAGCGCCTCAATCTGGCTGAGCTCGTCGGCGTAGATACCCGCGAGCCGGCCCCACGGCGACGCCTTCGCCTCGGCGGCGAGCGCTCGCAGGGCTTCTTGTGTGTCGTCAAACGCCGTCGGCCCGCCTGCGGCACGGCGCGCGATGATGCTGAAGAAGCGGGCGCGAACAGCGTCGTCGCTCTCAGCGGTGACGTCTGCGGCTGCGGCGTACGAGAGGGCTGCGGCCTCGTTGTCGCCCGCCACCCACAAGCGATCGGCCACATCGATCGCGCGCACGGTCGGCGTGGTGCACGACGACAACAGCACCATGGCAAGGACCAACACACCCCTCACGTCGCAGGCTCCAGCGGCAAGGCAACACACATCCGCGTGCCGCCGATCGGGCTGTCTTCGATCCACACAGCGCCGCTGTGGGCATGAACGATCTCGCGGCAGATGGCGAGGCCCAGTCCGACGCCGTCGGCCGACACCCCCTGGCGCCGAAAGAACTTCTGAAACACGCGCTCCCGATCGGCTTCGGGGATGCCAGGCCCACTGTCGTCGACGTGCAGCAGTGCCCACCGCGTTGATGGCGCAACCGGTGGCTGCTCACGCGCGGTGGCGGGCAGCGCATCGACCACACCGAGGCGCACCTCGACCCGGCTGCCTTCGGGCGTGTGCTTGAGCGCGTTGCTCACCAGGTTCTGCACCACCTGCACGAGGCGATCGTGATCGGCCTCCATCGTGAGCGAAACGGCGGCGTCGACCACCATCACGACACCACGTTCGCGCGCGCGGCTGTCGAATTCGTGTGCCGCGGTGACGACGACGCTGCTCAACGATGTGGGTGCTTTGCGATAGCGCAGGCCGCTGCGCACCACCGACAGCTCGAGCAGGTCGCCCAGCATCACGCTCAAGCGCTGCGCTGCCCCACGGTTGAGCGTGATCATGCGGCGTTGCCGTTCGGTGAGGGGGCCGGCGACGTCGTCGAGGAGCGCTTCGTTCGTCTCGACCATCGCCACCAGCGGCGTGCGCAATTCGTGGCTGATGCTCGAAATGAAATCCGACTTCAGCTGCTCGAGCTGCTCAAGGGCTTTCACCATCGCGTTGAACGCGCGCGCAATGCGACCGAGTTCGTCGTCGCTGTCGGCCGGCAGCGTCGCCGAAAACGCGCCGCGCGACACAGCGGCACTCGCTTCGACAAAATCATCGAGTCGTCGACGGAGCCGGCGCGTCAGCAGCAACAGCATCACCACGCTCGACAGCAGGGCCATCGCCGTTGCGGTGAGCGCTGCACGCGACGCGGCGGCGCGCGTTTCAGCAGCCCGTGCCACGTCGGCGACGGCTGCTTCGTGCGCGGACGTGAGCAACGCGCGGGCATCCAGCGCGAGGGACTCGACCTCAGCGACGTCGCGGCGGGGGGCAGCGCGAAAGTGCTGCCAGCGCGCAATGAAGGCGGCGAGTGCGGCGTCTTCGCCAGGAGCCATGTCGGCGTGATCGAGCGCGGTAAATTCGGACGCTCCGCGTCCGAATTCATCACTATATTCAAGTCCTTGGCGGGATGCCAAGGACTTGAATTCCCCATCGATGGCGCGTGCGACCTGCTCGGCTTTGTCGGCGTAGGCGTTGTCGGCGCTGACGGCAAACTTGCTCTGGTACTCGCGCAGCCGGTCCAGGCGGGTGGCCACACCGGTACCGAGGCGAACCGCCGTGAGCTGACGCAACATCAGCCGTTCACTTTGCGACGCGAGCTCCTGCAGCCGATCGACGGTGAAGGCCAGGCTCGCCACGAGGGGCAGCACCGCGAGGGCTGCACCAATGCCAAAGGTGCGCGACAGCTTCACGGTGCTGCACCGTCGAGTCCGAAGGCCTTGAGCTTGTTGCGGATGGTTTTGACGTCGAGCCCGAGGCGCCGAGCGGCTTCAGCCTTGTTGTTGCCGGTGCGCTTGAGCGTTTCGAGAATCAAGATGCGCTCAGCGTCGGCCAGTGTGAGTCCGTGCGGCACAACGATGCCCTGGGTTTGCACCGCCGCCTTGTCGTCGACGTCGAGCGCGCCCGTGGGCACAACCGCTTCCGACAGGCCAAGGTGCTCGACGGTGACCGGGCCTGGGGTTGCGAGCACGAAGGCACGCTCAATCACGTTGCGCAGCTCTCGCACGTTGCCGGGCCAGCTGTGGGCAGCGAGGGCCGCCAATGCTGCTGGACCAAGCGTTGGGGCAGGGGCGTGGTAGCGGCGGGCGCAGTCGTCGAGGAAGTGGCTGGCGAGGGCGGGCAGGTCCGAGGCGCGATCGCGCAACGGCGGCACATCGATGCGCAGCACGTCGAGGCGATACACGAGGTCGTGGCGGAGCAGGCCGCGCTCGACGGCGACGGTGGGGTTGCGGTTGGTTGCGGCGATCACGCGCACATCGCAGGGGATTTCCGCACGCGCGCCAAGGCGGCGGATGCGCCCACCCTCCAGCGCTCGCAGCAACTTCGGCTGCAGCGCCATGGGCATCTCGGTGACTTCGTCGAGAAACAGCGTGCCGGTGTGGGCGGCTTCAAACAGGCCGATGCGCACAGCATCAGCACCTGTGTACGCACCCTTCTCGGCGCCAAACAGCTCGCTCTCGACGAGACTCTCGGGAAACGCAGCCGCGTTCACGCTCACAAACGGTGCCGCACTTCGTCGCGACAGCGCCACGATGGTGCGCGCCACGAGTTCCTTACCGGTACCGCTCTCGCCGACGATCAGCACCGGCGCATCACTCGACGCCGCCGCGCGAATGCGGTCGTGCATGCGCAGCAGCGCTGGGTGCGCGCCCACCATGCCGCCCAGGCCACGCCGATCCACCTCGACCGCCGCCGGAGCGAGTTGCGGTGCTGCCTCGAGGTGCTGGCGCAGCACCGCGTAGTCGAGGGGCTTGGTCAGAAAGTTTGCTGCGCCGGCTTTGATGGCTTTCACGGCAGTGTCGATGGTGCCGTAGCTCGTGATGAGCACCACGGTGCGCCGCGCATCGTCGTCGCGCAGGGCAGCGAGCAGATCGAGCCCGGTGGCGTCGGGCATCACCAGGTCGCTGACGACGACGTCGGGCAAAAACGCGCGCGCTGCCTGCCGCGCCTCGGCGACACACGACGCCAGCGCAACGTCGTAGCCCCAGCGTTCCAGGCGCGCCTGCAACACCTCACGCATGGCCGGTTCGTCGTCGACAACGAGGACGCGCGTGGGGCGTGCAGACGAGGCCGTCACTGACATGTCACGCACGCTAGCAGGCCGAACCCGATCGGCGGGCACGTTTCCCCACCTCGACGGCGGCGGTTTGGGGCCAGCGGTCAGGTGGCCGGCAGGGAAAGCCGCCCCGTCCAGAGAATTCGGCAGGTTCCAAAGGCAGGGAAAGTTTCCCCGGCCGGCAAATTCTCCGTGGTGCGCCTGGCGTTGCAGCGCTGTCACCGGGTTGGCACGCCGCGCGCACAGCGTCCCACATGCACACGTCGACCGCTTCGTCTGCCACCCACCGCACCCTCGGCCCAGCACTCGTCGTCACGGTGGTGTTTCAGCTCGTCATGCTCGTGCTGACCGTCGGCTACCCCGAGCAGGCGTTTGGGCACCTCGCCGGCGCGTTCTCGTCGGCCGTGGTGGTCTGCGTGCAGGTGGTCGGCATGCTGACGACTGCGGTTGGCTTGTGGCGCGTGTATCTCGCGGCCCGCTATCGCGCGGTTGACGACGTCGGTGACGCCCGCCTGCCGCGGCTCACGGTGGTGGTGCCGGCGTACAACGAAGGCCGGCAGGTGCTACTCACGTTGCGCAGCCTCGCGGCCAGCCACTACCCGCGTGAGCGTCTGCAGATCATCGCGGTCGACGACGGCAGTGCCGACGACACGTGGCACTGGATTCGTCAGGGCGCTGAAGAACTCGGCGCGTTGGTCACCGCGTACCGCTGCCCGAAAAATGGCGGCAAGAAGCACGCGCTCGTTGAGGGCTTCAAGCGCGCCACGGGCTCGATCATCGTCACGGTCGACTCCGACTGCGAGGTCTTGCCCGATACGTTGCGCCTGCTGGTTGCCCCCTTCGTCGTCGACGACACGGTGGGTGCTGTGGCCGGTAACGTGCGCGTGCTGAACCGCGAGGCCGGACCGTTGCCCAAGATGCTCGACGCCTGCTTCACCAACGCGTTCGACTTCGTGCGCTCGGGCGAGAGCGAAGCCGGCAGTGTGTTGTGCTGCCCCGGTGCGTTGTCGGCGTTTCGCAAGGACCTGCTCGACGGTGTGGTCGACGAGTGGCTGGCGCAAACGTTCTTTGGTCAGCCCGCCACGATCGGCGAAGACCGCGCGCTCACGAACCTGATCATCCGCACGGGCGCAGATGTTCGCTACCAGGCCAACTCGATCATCCTCACGCAGGTGCCGTCGACGTACAAAGTGCTCTGCAAGATGTTCATGCGTTGGGAGCGCAGCAACGTGCGCGAGTCGCTGGTGCTCGGCAAGTTCGTCTTCACCAGCCGCGACCTGCGTGGTCGTCCACGTCGTGGTTTGCAGCTGATGTTTGTGTGGTCGGTGGTGGCGATGGCGCTGTCGGCGGCGCTGTTTGTGCCCACGGTGATGCTGCTGGTGGCCAACCCCACGGTGCTGCCGTCGTTGCTGTTGCTCGCGCTCGTGAGTGCCGTCCCCTCGGCGGCAGTGGTCTGGCAGTTGCGTGATCGCGACACCGCGCTGTGGGCGCTGCCCTGGGGCGTCTACGTGCTGCTCACGGGATGGATTGCCCCTGTCTCCGTCGTCACCATGCACCGCGGTGGCTGGCTCACGCGCGCTGCTCCGGCGACAGCACCAACAGTGCCGACGACGCTCGAGGCAGCGAAGGCCCGGGCGATGACGATGATGCCCGAGCACTCTGGGCCAACGGCCCGCGCCGCCTGATCTCGACCTCTCCATGATCTTCGATCATGGAGAGGCCCTGCAGGCGGTTGCATCGCGCGGACAACGTGGAAGCACGACGCCATGCCGTCCACCGAGAACGCACCGCTGCGCCTCCCCGAGGCCTTCCGCAAAAAGATGGGCACCACGGCGGAGCGCGCACGCGTGCACGCGATCATGCGCGAGCGCGGGCTGTCGACGGTGTGCGAAGAAGCCCGCTGCCCCAACATCGGTGAGTGCTTCGCGTCGGGCACGGCCACGTTCATGATCCTCGGCGATCGCTGCACGCGTCGTTGCCATTTCTGCAACGTGAGCAGCGGCAAGCCGCGCCCGATCGACGACGACGAGCCGCAAAAGCTGGCCGACGCGGTCTCGTCGTTGGGGCTCGACCACGTCGTGATCACCTCGGTGGATCGCGACGAGTTGAAGGACAAAGGCGCTGCTCACTGGGCCCGCTGCATTCGCGCCGTGAAAGCGCTCGGCGTCACCGTCGAGATCCTCACACCCGACTTTGCTGGCCGCCCCGAGCTCGTCGACGAGCTCCTTGCCGCGGGGCCCGACGTGTTCAACCACAACATGGAAACGGTGCCGCGCTTGTACAAGCAGGTGCGTCCGCAGTCGTCGTGGGAGGTGACGTTGTCGGTGCTGCGCCACGTTGCTGCCAGCGGTCATGCCGCGGTGAAGAGCGGCATCATGGTGGGCCTTGGTGAGAGCGACGATGAAGTGCTCGACACGCTTGGCATCATGCGCGCGCAAGGCGTGCACATCGCCACCATCGGGCAGTACCTGCGCCCCAGCCTCAAGCACTGGCCCGTCGACCGCTACGTCGACGAGGGCAGCTACGCCGCCTACACGCGCCACGGCGACAGCCTCGGCTTTACGCACACGTTCGCGGGCGCGTTTGTGCGCTCGAGCTACCACGCGAAAGAAGCGCACCAGCACCACACACGCACGACGATCGATGGTCCGTCGACGGCGAAGCCCTCGCTGCTGCGGGTGTTGCCGTGATGCGCTTTGCGCTCGTGGCGGTGCTGTCGTGTTCGTCGTGCGTCACGTTCATCAACCCTGTGACCTTCACGTTGGCGGCTGATGCCGCGTCGTTGCCCGAGCGCCCCGCGGGGTGCTTCGTCGAGGTCAGCGACGAGAACACACCGCCCACGCGGCCACACCGCGTCGTGGGTCGTCTCTCGCTCGAGTGGGATGCCACGCGCATGCGCGAGCAGGGCGAAGCAGGCGCGTTGAAGACGTTGAAGTCGTCGGCGTGCGAGTACGGCGGCCACTTTGTGATGAACATGCGAGCGCTGCCACGCGGCTTTGGTGTTGTACGAGGCTGACCTCGCCGTACTCCGCGACGAGCAGGGCAATCCAGTCGTTGGCGTACAGACGAACACTGCTTCGTCGAGCGCTGAGGTGACAGGCACATCGACCACGGCCCCGTGACGCGCGCATCGCCGCCGTCATGACACTTCCATGACGATAACGGCGTGCTTGACGACGTCGAATCAAGGGGCGAATGACGCGGCGTGTACAAGCATGTTCGCATCGAGGCTCTCGCCCACGCCTTGCCGCCCCACCGGGTGGCATCCTCCGATCTCGAGGCCCAGCTCGCCGAGACCTACGGTCGAATCGGTGTGCCGCTGTCGTATCTCGAGTCGTCTGTCGGCGTGAAAGCGCGCCGCTTTTGGGACGAGGGCGTCACCATCGATGCGTTGTCCACCAACGTTGCGCGTCAGGTGCAGTCGCAACGCCCCGACCTCAGCATCGGCATGTGCATCTCGACGTCGGTCTGCAAAGACTACCTCGAGCCCTCGGTCTCGGCCCTCGTCGCTGGCGAGCTTGGCTTGCCACCGGAGTGCATCACCTTCGACATCGCCAACGCCTGCCTCGGCTTTCTCACCGGCATCGACACCGCGGCGCGCCGGATTGAAACGGGCGAGATCGACGCCGCGATCGTGGTGGCCTCAGAGAGCTCGCGCCACGTCGTCACCAACACGATCCGTCGCCTGCGTCAGCCGACCTCGACGTTGATCGAGTTCCGCGAAGCAGTACCCACCCTCACGTTGGGTTCGGCAGCAGTCGCGATGTTGTTGGTGCACGAGCGCGTCGCCACCACGAACCACCGCGTCAACGGCATGGTCACGCTCGGCGATCCGCAGAGCAGCCGCGCCTGCATCGGCACCAGCGACTGGATGAAGACCGACGGCCCGATGCTGCTCAAAAACGGCGTCGAGCTCGCCGCAAAAACGTGGGCGAAGGCGACGTCGACGTTTGGGTGGTCGCAGCCCGAGATCGCGCAGTTCCTGTGTCATCAGGTGGGCGCGCGGCACCTCGCGTCGGTGTGTCAGCGCCTCGAGATTCCCCTCGAGAAGGCGTTTCTCACCTACCCCGAGCTCGGCAACACCGGGCCTGCGGCAGTGCCTGTGGCGTTGTCGCTCGCCGTCAACGGTTGGGAGCACGCGGCGCCGACGATCAAAGACGGCGACCGCCTGGCGTTGTTGGGCATTGGCTCCGGATTGACCGTGAGCATGATGGACGTGACGTGGTAGCAGCTGCCTCGAGGTTTTCTGGATGAGCACTGCCCGCATCGTCGACGGCCCCACGCCCGACGTTCCTCGCGACTTCCCCCCGCAACAGCTCGTGGTGCCTGCGACCACGTCGTGGGCGGCCGAGTATCCGTTTGCGAGCCACTGGTTGGGCGTGCCCACCACCGACGGCAAAACGGAGTGGTTGCACTTCGTCGACGAAGGTCCGCGCGACGCGCCGGTGATCTTCTTTTTCCACGGCAACCCGACGTGGAGCTTCTACTGGCGGCACCTGATCGTCGGCCTGCGTGATCGCTACCGCTGCATCGCGCTCGATCACCTCGGCATGGGCCTGAGCGATCGGCCGCAGCGCGATCGCTACCTGCTCAAAGACCACGTCGACCGCGCCGTTGCCCTCGTCGAAGCGATCGGCGCGCCGGAGTTTTCGATCGTCGGCCACGACTGGGGCGGCTGCATTGGCGCGGGCGTTGCGGGCCGTTTGTCGTCGAGGGTCAAGGGCATCTGCTGGATGAACACGGGCGCGTTTCGCTCGCAGGAAATCCCGCTGTCGATTGCCTCGTGCCGCATCCCGGGCTTTGGCAACGTCGCGGTGCGCGGCTTCAATGCCTTTGCAGCCACGGCGATCTGGCGTGCGGTTGAGAAGCACGATCGCATGACGCCGACGGTGAAGGCCGGCTTCCTGGCGCCCTACAGCAACTGGCACGATCGCATCGCCACGTTGCGCTTCGTCGAAGACATCCCGCTGTCAGAAACCCACCCGTCGTACGACGAGCTGTCGAAGATCGAAGCGAGCCTGGCGCTGCTGCGTCGCACGCCGGTGGCCCTCGTGTGGGGCGACAAAGACTGGTGCTTCACGCCCAACTTCCGCCGTCGCTTCGAGCGCGAGTTCCCTGCGGCCGAAGTGCACGCCTGGGACGACTGCGGCCACTACGTCGTCGAGGACGCCTGGGAGCGGATCGTGCCGCTGCTGCGCACGTTCTGCGATCGCCACGCGGGCCCGGTGGAAATCTCGAGCAGCGGTCGGC
>JBIKRQ010000265.1:0-8827 GCA_044349155.1 Myxococcota bacterium | reverse complement strand
GAGAACCTCGATGCCGAGGCCAGCAGCCGGCGCCTGCACGAAGAACAAGACGACCTGCTCACAAAAATGCGCGCGTTCTTCGGTCTGTAGCGCGCACCGTGCTGGCCTGTGGCGACAATGGCGCCCGGCGGTTTGACCGCGTCGGCGTCCGCCACATATCGTCGGCTCGTCGTCATGGCGTTGTTTAAGCCCCCCAAGCCTCCTGCCCCCGCGCCAGCACCGCGGTCACGCCCGTTGTCGGGTGCTGCCCCAGGTCTGCAATCGGCGCCCACGACGTCGACCGAGGTTGCGCCACCCATCACGGCCGAGCTCGAAGAGTTCTCGACGTCGCCCGGCATGGCGCGCGTGTCGAAGGCCCACCCGCTCGTTGGCGCCGACGGCAAGCTCGCCAAAAAAGAACTCATCGAGCAGTACACGCCGTTCGTGCGCAGCATTGCTGCGAAGGTCAAAAAGGGCATCGCCAAGAACATCGAGTTCGACGACCTCATCGCCTACGGCATGACGGGCTTGCTCGAGGCGGCGGAGCGCTTCGATCCTAAGATGGGCGCGAATTTCATGACCTTTTCGTACTATCGGATCCGCGGCGCCATCTACGACGGCCTGCGCGGCATGGGCTGGGTCAGCCGCACCGAGTACCAAAAGATCCGGTTCGAGGAGCGCGCCACGCAATACCTCGAGAACATGTCGTCTCGCGAGGTCGTCGGCGGCGACACCAACAAGAGTGTCGAAGACAACATCGAAGCCCTGGCGAACCAGGTCAGTCAGCTCGTCACCATCTACGTCACCTCGCTCGAGGCGATGGAAGATCTCCAGGTCGAGGACAAGGAGCGACAGCCGAGCGACGAGCGTTTCGCTGATCTCGAGATGAAGGGCCATGTCCGCGAAGCGATGCGCCGCCTCCCCGACGCCGACCGCGAAATCATCCAGCTCTACTACTTCAAGGAGCACTCCCTCCAGGAGGTCGGCAACCAGCTCGGGCTCAGCAAAAGTTGGACGAGTCGGCGTCATGCCCAAGCCATCGACCGGCTCACGCAAGTTCTGCAGGAGATCTTGCGCGAAGCTCCGAAAACGTCGGGCGGCAAAGCGGCCACCGGCCGTCCGCTGGCGTCCCAACGCCCCGGAGTTGGTGGCGGGCGCCCCATCCGCTGACGGCCGTCACTGCCGCCACGGCTGACTCGTAGGTCCCACATGCGTGCTTCACCTCCGTCGCTGTCGGGAACGGTCGGCCTCGGCTTTCGCGTCGCCCTCGCCGAGCAGCTGCTGGCCGCCGAGCAGCCGCCCCTGTCGTTTCTCGAAGTCGCGCCCGAAAACTACCTTGGCGTCGGCGGCCGGCGCGGCAGGCACCTCGCCATGGCGATCGAGCGGTGGCCGATCGTGTGTCACGGCCTGTGCGGCGACTTCGCAGGGGCGGCGCCCGTCGACGACGCGCTGTTGGCCGACCTCAAGGCGTTTCTGCGGCGGGTCGGCAGCGCCTGGTACTCCGACCACCTCTGCTTCACCCACATCGCTGGCGGCGAGAGTCACGACCTGCTGCCGTTGCCGTTCACGCCCGAAACCGTCGAGCGCGTCGCTGCCCGCGTGCGGCTCGTGCGCGATCGGGTGGAGCTGCCTGTCGCCGTCGAGAACGTGTCGGCGTACCTGCGCGTGCCCACCGGCCCAGACGGCATGGACGAAGCGAGCTTCATCAACGCCGTGGTCGAGGCCGCCGATTGTGGCCTGCTGCTCGACGTCAACAACGTCTACGTCAACGCCGTGAACTTCGGCGTCGATCCGGTGCAAGCGCTGCTTGCCCTGCCCCTTGAACGCACGCTGCAACTCCACATTGCCGGCCACCACGTCGAGCGCCGCCACGACGACGGCACGCCATCGCTGCTGATCGACACCCATGGCGCACCGATCGTCGACCCGGTGTACGCACTGCTCGCGGTCGCGGTGGACGCCTTTGCTCGTCGAGGATTGCCGATGCCGCCGGTGCTGCTCGAGCGCGATCACAACATCCCCGCGCTGCCCGAGTTGCTCGGTGAACTGCAACGCATTCGCGCGATCGTCGACGGAGAGCAGCCATGAGCCACCTCGATGCGATGGCACAGGCGTGGCGCACAATCACCCTCGGCGATGGCGCCGCAGCGTTTGTCGACGTCGACGCCGACCGCCAGGCCCTCTACCGCGAGCTCGTGCAAAACAACCTGCGCGGCATCGTTCGACGCGCTTGCCCCCATGCGCATCGTCTTGCTGGCCAGGCGTTCTCGACGGTGATCGATCGCTTTCTCGCCGAGCACCCGATCGCTTCGCGCTTCACGCGCGACATCCCGGGCGAGTTCACGGCGTGGTTGATGACGCAGCCGTCGTCGTCGCTGCCCGATCCGTCGTTCGCTGAGCTCTGCCACTTCGAGGCACTCGAGATCGACGTGATGTTGTCGTCGACCAGCGATCACATCGTCGTCGAGCGCATCGATCTGGCGACAACCCCGCACATGAACCTGTCCGCGCGCCTGGCGATCTACCGGCACGACGTGCTGAGCACGACTGCGTCATCGACGACGTGGCCGGCACTGCTGCCGCAACCGGCCGTGGTCCTGTGTTTTCAGGCGAACGAGCAGTTCGTCGTCGAGCACTTGAGCATTGCCACGGGCAAGGTGCTGCTCGCGACCGCTGCTGGCGCCACCGTCGGCGAGGCTCTCGCGAGCGTATGCAGCGAAGCAGCCACCCAGGGTGCCCACGTCGACCGCGGTGCGGTGCTGGCGCAGCTGACCGACCTGCACCATCGAGGAGCAGTGGCCAGCTTCGTGTGAGCTACTGCAGCGCGCGATCGGGGTCGACGCGCAGCACACCTTCGACGGCGCGCACCGTGGCCAGCGACGACGGCGCGACCTCGATGGTGGCCTGATTGGTCATCCACCAGTGGTTCACGACGCGGCCCGAAACGCTGCGCACAGCCTCGTCGAGCTTGCTGTGGGCGGCAGCGGCGTCGCGACGTTTGCGCGTGGCGAGTTCGGCGGCAGCGGCAGCATCGGTGGGCAGCAGTTCGCGGTAGCCGGCGAGGTCGGCGGCAGGCCCCTTCAACGTGACGACGTAGCGGACGCGGTTTTCCGTGCCCGCAAGGCCAGGTGCTGTGAAGTCGGTGGCGTCCTCGGAACAGCCCACGACGACAAACAGCAGCGCACACATGAGCGCCGTGCCGAAGCAACGGACAACCTGCATGTGGGCTCGGCCAATCACCATGGAGCGCAGCAAAGCACACACGACGCCAACCGGTCCAGACACTTGCCGAACGGTGCTGATATCTCGGCGAGGTGCCGCACCGTGGCCTCAGCGCACAGGCACGCCGTGGAGGTACTCCGTGACGACGGTGACAGCGCCCGCATCGTCGTAGGTGACGAAGCGGCCGTGCTTTTCACCGTCGACCCAGCCGCCCTCGATGCGAACGGTGCCGTCGGGCCAGTACCAGCGCTCGACCCCATGACGCACACCGGCACGGCGCTCGATCGACCACTCCGGCGTGCCGTCCGGGCGCGACCAAGCCTCGACGCCGCTGAGCACATCGGCGACGTAGGTGCCTGAGAACCGGATGGCGCCGTTTTCCCAGTACTCACGCCAGGGGCCAACGCGCACACCGTGATCGTAGGCCCCCACGAGCCAGGTCTGACCGTTGGCATGCCACTCGATGCGGGGGCCGTCGTCGACGCCATTGGCTGTCCAATGCTCGGCGCGTTGCTGGATGGTCAGCGGCCACCACGCGCGACGCACGCAGACTTCTTCGCCGTCGGCATCTTCGCAGGTGCCGGTTCCGACGATTGACAACCACGTCGTCGCGACGGCGCCGGTGAGCAGTACAGCACCTGCAGCAGCGGCCACGCCGCCCAGCATGCGCCACCGGTGGCTGCGGATCCGCCGGACGACGTCGTCACGCACGCCATGCAACTCTGCTGCAGAACTCGAAGGCACGAGCACTCGCTGAACCATGAGGCACGCTCCGTGATGCTGTCTGGCCCAATGGTAGCCGGCGCAGCGAGGTGGGATGTGAACGCCAACCCCATGAGACGGGTGATCCATCCCACGACGCGCCAACCACCACGTGGCATCCACCAGATGTCGCATGGACAGAAGCAGTGGCCCGTGTCGCCGACCTGCGACGCGGTGATCTGTCGTCGTCAGCGGGCGTTTCGCCAGCAGCGCAGATTTCTTCGGTGCTTTGACGTGTCGCCGTTCCTTTCAGGCAAACACCCTGCTATGGCCCCGCTGCCTTGTGTATGGAGCCGATGATGCGCCGAGTCTGGACCGTTCTCGCGTCAACCGCCGCCCTCGCCGCCGCCCCAGCGTTTGCTGAGGGTGAGGCTGCGACGTCGACCGCTGCCCCCGCAGCGACTGCTGCCGACGAGGCTCCGGCCACGACGGCGTCGGGCTTTCAGCGCACCGAGGAGCGTTCGCCGCGCTCGGGCACGCCGCTGATCGCCAACAAGCTGTACCCGATGGCGGGGCGCTTTGAGTTCACGGGCATGTTCGACATGTCGCTGGGCGACAAGTACACCGAGCACATCGGTGGCCACGCCGCGGTCGGCTACCACATCTTCGACAGCCTCGCTGTGGAAGTCTTCGGCGGCTACCTCGCTGGCGACGACACCGGCATCGTCGACGCCGTTCGCGCCACCGGCGCGTCGAAGAAGCTGTCGTCGACGGAATGCTTCTCGGAAACGTGCGAGCCCCAACTGCCCGACATGTACCAGACCACCTGGTTTGCCGGCGCCAACGTTCAGTGGGCGCCCATTTACGGCAAGATTTCCGCAGTCTCCGAGTACGACTTGAACTTCCAGCTGTACCTGCGCGCTGGTGCTGGTGCCGAGGGCATTCATCGCTTCTTGAACGCACCGGTGAACGGCAACCAGTATGGCGCCGATTCTGTGCGGCCGTCGGCGAACTATGGCCTCGGCCTGCGCCTGATTCCGTTCAAGAACGTCGCCGTGCGCGCTGAGCTCGTGAACTACGCGGGCATCAACCCCAACGTCGAAGAGCACCTCGACAGCGAAGAGTCGATTTGCACCGACGGCTACCTGCTGCGAACGGGCCAGGCCTCTGCCTGCTACACGGACTTCTCCAACTCGACGATGTTCCAGGTCGGCCTGAGCTTCCTGCTCTGACGTTGATCGTCTTTCCCCTTTCGCGCGCACTCGCTCTTTGGGAACGCCCATGAAGACGCCCCGCCTCGGTCCGACCACCATTTTTGGCCAACTTCTGCTTGCCCTGGCGCCGATCGTTTCGGTGCCGGCACTCGCTGACGAGGAAGCACCAGCGACAGACGCCCCCGACGCCGAAGAAGCGCCGGCTGAAGGCGACACTGAAGAAGCAGCTTCAGACACCGACGCCGCGAAGCCAGAAGAAGCCCCCGCTGTTGCCATCGAAAAGCCCGTCGTCGAAGAGACGGTCTTTGTGGTGCAGGGCAAGCGCTTCCTCAGCCAGGGCCGCTTCGAGCTCACGCCGCAGATTGCGCAGAGCGTGAACGACCAGTTCACCTCGCACACGGGCGTGCTCGTGTCGGGCCTGTACCACCTCAAGGAGAACGTCGCGGTCGAAGCCACCGTCGGCGTGTTCGGTTGGTGGGACCAGGGCGGCACCGGACCGCGCCTCGGCGGCCGCGACACCGACCTCACCGTCGAGCTTCGCCAGAAGGAGCAGCTCGCTCCCGAGCGCGTGAAGCTCTACCAGTTCCCCTTCATCGCCGCTGGCAACCTGCAGTGGAGCCCGCTGTACGGCAAGGTCAACGTTTCTGACCTCGTGCTCGGCCAGTTCAACCTGTACCTCTCCGTCGGTGCAGGTGTTGCGGGCCTTCAGCTGGAAACGCTGACGCCTGGTCCGGCCGACAAGACCTTCGTGCCGTTGGCCAGCCCGATCGCCTTGACCACCACGTTCGGCGGCGGTCTGCGCTTCTACTTCACCGACTGGCTCGGCGTGCGCGTGGAAGTGCGCGACTACGTCATGCCGCTGTCGGTGTTTCAGAGCGGCGTGAACGCTGTTGCCGACGCCGACGCCCCAACTTTCGACGTGACCAACCTGGTGCTGACCCAGCTTGGCGTATCGGTCGTGTTTTGATTCATGGGGTTGGCGTGCCGCCAACCCCATGAATAACAATATATATTCGACCGCGAGCGGTCGAATAGCCTGACGGCAGCTGCCCTCTAGGAACCGCATCCATGAAGAAGCACAACCTCCTGCTGTCCGCCGCGTTCTTCCTGTTCGCTCAGGGCGCGTTTGCGCAGAACCTCGACAAGTCGATCGACGCCTTCAAGGCCAACGACTTCGAGGGCGCTGCCTCGGGCTTTTACTCCATCCTGCGTCTGTCTGACGACGCTGGCGAAATCAGCGAAGCGCAGTACGGCCTCGCCCGCAGCTTTGAAAAGCTGAATCTGCACCTTGCGGCGCTGAAGTACTGGTCCGACATTGCCCGCGCGGGCAACACGCACCCGTACTTCGAGAAGGCCGTTGAGGGTCTCGTGAACGCCGGCGAGGCGCTCGACGACGACCTGAACATGCCCAAGACGCTCGATGAAGTGTACAATGGACCGAACATCGAGACGGTCAAGAAGATGAATCCCGAGGTGCTGCAGCGGGTGTATTTCCACCTGGGCCGCCACCTCTACAACAAGCAAAACTTCAAGGAAGCTCGCAACTTCCTGCGTGCGCCAAAGGAGGGCAACCCCGCCTATCCGCACGCCCAGTACATGCTTGGTCTTCTGCGCCTCGGCGTTGGTCAGCCCGACCGTCCGCCGCCGAAGTACAAGGAAGCCATCGAGCACTTTGAAAACGCGCGCAACGCGATTCCGAAGGACACGACGAAGCAGAAGCTGCTTGATCTTCGTGACCTTGCGTCGCTGGCCCTCGCCCGCTTGTACTACGAGCAGGCCTACGAACTCGACGACGGTCCTGAGCGTAAAGAAGGCCTCGCCCGCTCGCAAAATGAGTTCCAGAAGGTGCCGCGTTTCGCCGATGCGTGGTCTGAAGCCCTGTTTGGTCGCGCCTGGGCCCACACTGTTGACGAAGACTACGGCCGAGCTCTCGGTGCGTTGCACTCGTTGTCGGCGCCGTACTTTGATGGTGATTTCTATCCTGAAGCCAAGATCCTTCAGGCCATCATCTACTACTACAACTGCCAGTGGGATCGTGTGAACGAGATCCTCACTCAGACCCGCGAGACTTTCGAGCCGATGTCGGAGCAGACCGCGGCCCTCGCCGACTCGAACCTCGAGTACGACGAGTGGTACCCGCTGTTGCAGAAGTCGCTGCAGCCGGGTGCTGACGCTGCCGACAAGTCGCTGCTTCCGCGTGGCGTCGCCATGGCTGTCGCTCGTGACCCGAAGTTCGTGAAGATGGAGACCTTCCTCAAGGAAATCGCTCGCGAGCAGAAGGTGTTTGAGAGCAGCCGTACCTTCGCCAAGTCAGACATGGGCGCCACCCTCGTCGAGGACTTCGATGCCAACCGCGAAGGCTACCTGGGCGTGATGGGCAAGTTCTTGAAGGCCAAGGTCAAGGGCATGTCCGAAGAGCTCGGCAGCATCTCGACCCGCGCCAGCCTCATCTCGCTCGAAACGAAGACGGCAGAAGAGCAGTGGATTGAGCAGGGCCGCAACCTCGAGAACGTCGTGCGCAAGCGCCTGCCGCGCCCCTACATCCCGAACGACACGCTGCAGTTCTGGTGGTTCCGCAACGAGTACTGGATCGACGAGCTCGGCTACTACGAGTTCACGGTCAAGACCGAATGCTTCGAGTGACCTGACCAGCACGAAACCGGCCGTCCACGACGGCCGGTTTCTTTTTTGGAGTTCGGCACGGCCTCGAAGAGAAAGCCGCCGAGGCGAACTCTTGAGGGGTGGGCGGCGACACTTCCCCGCCAATCGACGTGTGCTGCCGTGCGACAGACGGACGCAAAACTTCTGATCGCTCGCGGCGCTATGACACGCTGACGACGACGACGTTGATGGAGCGAGACATGGGCCGACCGATTGCGACCGACTACGAGCTGAGCCGAAAGATCCTGACCGGGGTGACCGATCCGTCGGGGCTGGGACTGCGCTTCGAGCTCGATGGCAACCGCGTGTTCGCCCACGTCGACGCCAACGCCGAGTTTTGCGGGCGTACCCGCGTGGTGCCACCCGGCCGGATTCAGGGCATCGCTGACGACCTCGCCCACGCCACGGTCGCAGCGCTCAAGAAGCGCGTGGGTGTGACCCGCGAGAGCCGCATCCGCTTTTTGAAGCCGCTGTACGCCGGCGAACTGCTGCGTGCCGACGGCACGCTGCTGCGCGACACCGGCGACCTGTTTGTGATCCAGCTGCGCATCAACAACCGCAAAGAGCAGCTGTGCATCGAGGGCGAGGTGGAAGTGTTCGCGCTGACCGCCGAACAGGTCCGCCGGATGACGCCCGACGGGATGATTCCGCCGGACCTCCGCAAGTATCTGCCCTGACCCTGCCCTGCCCGTTGGCCTCCTGGCAAAGCAGGATGGCCCACGATGCGCAAAAGAGAAGCGGCCCTGTTCGGGGCCGCTTCGACGTTTCACGCGTGCAGGTGGCTGCTCAGTGGCCGTGGCCGGCGTGGCCGTCGGCACCCGGCGCCGGCTTGGGGCGCGGCGGCGGCAACGACTTGAACGCGGGGTGGCGGTCGGCGCCGGCCGTGAGCACCAGGGCGTAGACGAGGGGGCCAAAGCCGGGGGCCTGCTTGCCGTTGAGCAACACCAGCGGCGTGCCCTCGATGTTGTGGGCCATGGCGGCGGCGATGTCGTCGTTGAGCTTCCTGGCGGTGTCGGCGCTGTTGACGCACGCTTCGAGCTTCTTGCGGT
>JBIKRQ010000264.1:0-8836 GCA_044349155.1 Myxococcota bacterium | reverse complement strand
CGACGCAACGATCCTGGAGTATTCAGCCCAAGATAGTGCGTGGGTAATCCATCATCCGGATGGGAAAAAGAGCGCATACGGGCGCGATCCGAAGTCCACGAAAACGGCTATTGTGACGAATGAACTTGGAGTCTTCAGGTGGCTCTTGATTCGGCAGTGGAACGTCAATGGCGATCGAGTTGTCTACAACTACTACGGTACAGACCAAGCAGCGCGGTCGAACAAAATCGCGCCTCAAGCCGAACCAGTTCTCAGCTCAGTGAAATGGGGCGGAAACGACAACGTCTCCGGTGCCGACCCATTCGAGGTACGTGCTGTCTTCAGCGCACGGGCACAGGGCGAAACAAATGTGCTGCGCGGCAACGTGATCGCCGGAGCGGTCGGGGTCGATAGCCTGACGGTATGTGGGCCTCAACAGACCTTTCGTCGGACGACTGGATCGACTTTGGTTGGTACAGCATCAAGCTCCTGCGGCGGGCAGGTGATGATTTCACAGTACAATTTCGCGTACGATAAAAGCAAGGACTCAGGGCGGTTCTTGCTTTCATCTGTGTCGCAGGTCGTGCCAGGTGTTCCTGGTGAGTCGTTTTCCTCAACGAGGAGCTTTAGTTACACCGGAAACAACGGAAAGGTAACATTCGGAGCTCCTGTAAAGCTTACGAACAGCACCGAAATGGCCTTCCTCGGCGTTCGTGACCAACGGGGGCTGGGCGCACCGCCGCGAGAGAACTGGTCAGTTGACGACGCGGTAACTCCTCCGCTAACAGGTGCCGGCACAAAAGTTCTTGATGCGGATGGCGACGGTCGAAGCGATATTGTGTATCATCCGGCCGGAGTATTGTCACCCGAAGCAAAGGTGCTGTCAACAGCAACACCGCTTGCTACAGCTCCCATTTCGGAGGGGGGTCTTGAGGAGACTCAGCTCTTCGGGACGATCGCTCGTTCGGCCCGCCGCTCGGCGAGCGGGAACTTCGTGGCGTTCGCTGCGCGAAACATACGATCGGATTTCAACTATTCCGATATTACCAATGTGACGCGTGATGGTGTCGTCGATGGTGTTCGATTTCCAGTTGAAATCGACAGATTCCGTCCTCCGTTTGCGCCGTCACGTGGCCAGTGCTTTACCAACGCTTTTTGGCGCATCTGTGGAGCGATCGACCCGGAGGGGGAGCCTGCGACGGATATGTGTCGCTTTACGACAACCTGCGAGGAACAGTCGCTTTTCGATATGTCGATGTGCTTTGCCGAGATTTGCTGGATTGATGAGGCTCTTCTCAGTGCTGCATTTTCCGATGTCTTTGACTGGGACACCAATCCAATAACAACACCAGCCGGACGCGCAGCGCTCGACGAAGCGGGAATGTCAATCACCGACGACCTTGCCTTCGTTGGCGTTCCGGAGTCAGAACTCCGAACGCGCTTGAATCTTGAGCTGTACAACGATCAAGTACACGCTCCGTCGGCATGGAAGACCCTCTACTCAACGAGCCCGTTGACGGGCGGGTTGATGGACCAGTGCGGCAGGATGGCAGAATGGTGTGCATCGGCAAGGACGGGGCCTGCTGTACAGCCTGTTTGCACGTCTTGGGACTCATCAGGAGCATGCACAGCCTATGAATTCGGCGGCGGCTTCATGCGTGTACTTGTGCACTCTGAGGATTCAGACACAGGCAGGACGATTCCTCGCATTCCGCTCCATTTCTGGCCAGCGAATGTCGGAAAGATGATGTCGCTGGTCGGCCAAGTTGACCTCGGGAATAATACGCGTGGTCCTCCCTATCGCTCCGGCATCAAGAATGACTTCTTGGCGCCGATCACGGATATCAATGCCGACGGGTCAGCCGACATTGTTCTTCTTC
The DNA here is from genome assembly GCA_044349155.1 of Myxococcota bacterium. Taxonomy (GTDB): domain Bacteria; phylum Myxococcota; class UBA727; order UBA727; family VGSZ01; genus VGSZ01. The sequence continues at coordinate 6,977 of JBIKRQ010000264.1, read as the reverse complement.
GCAGCACGACTGCAGAGATCAATAAGACATACTTTGAGTTTTCGCCGCGCGCGTATCTGTTTGATGAGAATATCGGCACGGTTGACGACTACGAGTATAGCTTCAATTCAGACTGGGTGCGCGCGAGCAGAGGGGCGACTACACCTACGATTTCGACTTCGGACTTTACGGAATCACTGAATCAAATCCTTGTCGGCGGCGTAGATTTTCAGCGTTGCGCCTTTGGCGTTTGCGATCAGGAACAGCACCGATATCTCCTCGGCGCGGGATACAACTCGCTTGTTCAGGACGTGAACGCGGATGGGTTGCCTGACTTGGTGGTCGGCAAGCCTGATCCTGTTTATTCCAGCACATGCCTAAACCTTGACATTCCTCCGGAAGGCGAATCATCGTGCTACTATCGGGAAGATTTCAATGCCAAACCTGGGCATGATATCTATCTAAATCGTGGCTACAGATTCGGATGGATCAAGAGCGGGAGCACACAAGCAGAGTCATCGTTCAAAGGTGTAAATGGTACCGGGCCGTGGGAGCAGATTCTCAAGGGTGACCTGACTCGGCGAAATACAGTCGAGAGACCTTCGACCCTCGGCAAGATTCCCCTTCAGGTCACGTCGTTCGCTGACGTGAATGGTGACGGGCGTGGCGACATCACGGCTTGGTACTCGCCGCGGACGAGTCTCAGGGCGAGTACTGATCCTGCAGTGCGTCGTATTTGGCTCAATCAGGGTGACAACTACACGCTGATGCCGGCCGACTATTTCGTGCTCAATAGCCCTCCTGAACGCCTCTCTTTCGGCGAGACGCTCAATAGTGACGAGCTGTCTCCAGATACAGGAAATCGTGTGCGCGCAATCCTCGCGGGCGATCTCGCTCGACTTGAGGATATGAACGATGACGGCCTTGTCGATATCTTCATTCCTGGAGAAGCTTGTTCTCTCGCGATTCCGGGAAGCACTTGCACCCTGCCTCCCCTCGTCGAGGGTGCCGGAGAGCAAGTTGGCACTGCGATTGTCTATCCAGCTCGTGTTATGTATAACCTCGGCGTTGCGCCTGATCTCCTCGACGGAGTCAGTGAAGCCAATGGAAGCTTGACGGCTATCGATTATGTCGTCGCGCGCAACGACGCTACAGTTGTCGACCCTTCAGACTATGTGCCTGGTGGAAAGGTGGTTGTTTCGGCCGTCGAATTCTCTGTCGATGCGAACAATTACTCTTCGGTTGAATTGTCATACGGTACTTGGATGAGGTCAGAGGCAGCCGGCGTTTCCCTCGGGTTCAAGCATGTTGCGGCTCGAACAAAGTTCGTTTCACCTTCTGGTGTTCGTGGGCCCGTGACGAGTACGAAGTACTACACCGACGACCCTGAAGGCGACTACGCGCGTCGCGGTTTGCCCGTGATCGAAGAAGTCGAGGCTGGAAGCGACTACACGGCGGTTGAGAATACCTACAATCTTGTTCAGCCATACGCCGGTGCTAAGGTGTACCGCGTCGACCTTGATGATGTACTCTCCACTTCGTGCGTTGTCGCGGCTGGTGGGGCATGTCTCAACCAGTTGTCGACCAAGCGTGCAGTCCTCGCGAGAAACGAGTTCGGGGCGCCAGAAACAGTCCAGGAAGGCGACTACACAAACGGGCAGTTTGCTGATTCGACCACGATGGAAACCGTATACGATGTAAGAACTCCGCTTTGGATGCATGGACTGGTGTCGAACACTCGCATCAAGGGCACGAAGTTCCCATTGCCTCCTGCAAGCCCAATTACCGGTGCTGTGTTGCAGGAACGCAGCTCTGTGTACGATGCCAGTGGGCGTCTCACTCGGACGACCGACATCGACGTGACGTCTGCGACCTGTGGAAGCCTTGACAGCGTGTTCGAAGTTCTTGGCTTCGACGTAGCTGGCAACCCGTCGACGATTCAGCGCAACGGAACGCGAACGACGGTGAACTACGGCAGCAACTATCTGTATCCTTCGACGGTCACAACCACCGTGGCGAAGTTTGTTGATGGGGTGGCTTCTGGGTACACTACGCTCGTCGCGCAGCAGCAATTCGACGTCCGAAATGGAAATGTGTGGTCGTCAGTCGATCCAAACAATGCAGTGGTCGAGAATCAGCTCGACGGCCTCGGTCGGCCGACGAAAAGCTACGACGCTACAGGTCTACTCGTACGCTCCGTTTCATATGCATTCTTTGGCACCGAGACGACTGAGATCGCCTGGCTCACACCGACGGCCGGCCGCAAGGCCGTTACGACGACTGATGCGGCAGGAAACGTGGTCAGCCGAGTTTCCTACGATTCTTCCTCAGGCGTTGACTCCAATCCAGTTCGGCTGGAATACAACGTGGTCGACGTTGGCGGCGCTGTTTACAAGAGTTTCTCGCCCGAGAAGACTGCAGCCGCACCGCTTCCATCATCGTTTGCACTCGTACGCACATTTGATGACGCTGGCCGCGTCGCTACTGAAACGGCGCCTGGCAACCGGGTGACTCGTTATTCGTATCCTTCGGCGCGCGTGGTTCGAGTTACAGATCCACTCAATATCACGACGCAGACCACGAGCGACTGGCGTGGCAATCCCATCAACGTGCAGCGCGGAGCCGCTCAGACACACTGGCAGCGCGACTCGCTCGGGCGCGTTGTTCGCTTGATCGACGCGGATCTTGGCTATCGGTTCTTCGAGTACGACAACGGCGGTAACCTCACCCGCTGGACGCTTCCGCGCGCATCCAGTGGAGCTGTGAGTAACACCTTCAGCCAGTGTTTCAATGCGGACGGAGATGTCATCTCCTTCTCAGATCCAGATAGCCGGACTGTTCAAAATACCTACGATGGTCTTGGTCGGCAGGTTGTGTCTTCGGTGAAAGATGACCTGAGCAGCACCCCAGTCCGTTACACGATGAGCTACGACGGCAGCGGCTCGAACCGGCTCGGCCGCGTGTGGCGCTCAACTGACCCCGCTGGTGCCCTGGAGCAGGGCTACGATGCCAATGGTCGGCCCGCTACGGCGACGCGGACGTTTGCGACAGCGCTTGGCGGCATCGCCGCATTGACGACCGTGTCGACCTGGGGACGCCAGGGTGAAGTGAAGACCACCAACGTCTACGGTGGCACGTCGGCGGCGGCGCCCTCGCCCTCCCTGGGCTCACTCGCGCTCGCGTACACGGCCGGCGGTCGCGTCTCTGCTGTCACCGATGCTGGAACTGAACTCGTCGGGTCAATCTTCTACGACGCGTTCGACAAGCCCACGAGCTTCAAGGTCGGGTCAACGCCAACTGTTGCGACCGACAGAGTGACGGCGACCATTGCGCGCCATGCCGCGACGCGCGACCTCACCGGTCTGGTGTACAGCCGACCGAACCGCGTGCTCACGTCGCTCGGGCTCGCTGGCCACAATGGGTACGGCGCACCGGGAAGTGAGACCCGCACAGGCACGCTCGACGCCGCCGGCAACGGCGTCAACCTCGCAAAGGTGTGGACGTTTTCGGTACGTACTCGTTCGGCCGCCGCGTGTACGATCCGCAGCTGCGTCGCTGGCTGAGCGCCGACCCGCTGATCGGGCCGAGGCCTGAGGTGGACATGCAAAGTACGACACAGCTCGACCTGTGGGGCTATGCAGGTAGCAATCCTGCATTGAACACCGATCCCAATGGGATGTGCTTTACGGACGCCTGCTTCGACCGACTTGCTGCTTCACAAGCGAACTATTCTCCACAGGCACGTGCCGCCGGGAGTGCTCTCGCGGGAGGCATGACAGGAATCACTATCGCTGGCATGTTTATTGCCGCGGGGCCAACTCTCTTGGCTGCTGCGACGTTGCTTGGCATTGCAACCACAGTCAGGAATGATGTGGACACGCCGATTCCGGTTCCAAGCCCAATAAGCGTGCTGAAGACTGCCGAGAATCTAATTGGCTCAGTCTCGGAAGGGGATTCTCTTGGGGCGTTTACTGCGGGAGTAGATGCAGGCTCGACAGCAGTAACAGTTGCGCAGCAGGCTGCAAAATTGTCACATGATCTTCGGCGCAATGGGAACGATCGTACCAGAGTAACGATACAAACGAACAACGAGACCGTCGACATAGATCTGAAGGGCAAGTCTCACTACGACAAGAAGACGGAGACAAATGTGCCGACACCGCACGTGAAGACGACGCCAAAAAACCCGGATGGTAGGCCGAACGTAAAGGGGAGAACTGTTCGTCCTGCTACGACTGATGATATAAGAAATGCTAGAAATGCGGCGAAGAGGCAGCCGAAGTGAGCGCCATTAATATCTTGATGGATTGGTATTTTCAGAATTGCAATGACAACTGGGAACAACAGTATGGAATAAAGCTCGACACGCTCGACAATCCAGGCTGGTCGCTAGATATCGATCTCGTCGGCACGTTGCTTGAAGGGACCGAACTCAGTCAAAAGGTTGAAAGGAGCGAATCTGACTGGATTCATGTAAAGAGCGATGGAAAGGTTTTTCGTGGACGGTGCGGAGCGCTGAATCTTGAAGAGATGATACATGTATTTGCTGCTTGGAAGGATGGAGTTGTGATTGATTCCTAGACCGAGTGCGATGTTGCCGCCGAAAACGCTGGCCCTGCTGTCGCTGCTGCTGCTCACCTCGTGCGATTTTCTGCGCGGCTATGCCGAGGGGTCGTCGTCAACGTACGCCGGCTTCGTGGCGGCCGCTGCACCTCGCAACGTGCTCGAGCGTGGGGCTGCGCGCTTCGCGTTTGACGACTTCAACAGCCTCAACACCGACACGCTCGAGACCAACGCGCTGCCGTGGAAGTGGATCGTGGCCTCGATGCTCACGCTGCATCCGCAGTGGGTGAAGGGCACGCCCGACGAAGACGACTACCTCGCCGCCCTTGAGCGCGAGTACGGCTTTGTTCGCCCCACGAACGTGGCCAACTGGCCGATGACGCCATCGCCAACGTTTGCGCGCAACCTCGGCATTGTTGCCGGCACCGTCGAGCGCAGCGTCCCCGCGGTGCGCTTCGAGGCGGTGAACCACGGTTGCGCCACGTGTCATGCGGGCAACCTGTGGGACGCGAAGGGGCAGCCCACGCACGAGGTGTGGATGGGGTTGGCAGCGACGTCGATCCACCTCGCCCGCTACTCCGAAGACGTCTACGCCGCGATGCGCGCCACGAGTACCGACCCCGAGCTGCTCGCCGCCACGACGACGATGATGGACCGCGTGTTTCCCGCCATCGACCCGCTTGAGCGCAAGACGTTGCTCACGTTGGTGGTGCCCGCGATCCACAACGCGATTGGCACGAAGGCAGCGCCGACCACACCGGTGCCCTTCGACAACGGTGGCCCGGGCATGACCAACAGCGTTGGCCACGTGAAGCGGCACTTTCACATCCTCGACGACCGGCAGGCGAAGCAGGAGATTGCCTTCACGCAAATTCCCGAGCTGCTCTCGATGCCCTTGCGCAGCAGTGTGTTGTGCGACGGCGTGTACCGACCCAGGGACAGTGTTGCGTTTGTGGCGCGCCGCAATGATGCGCCCGACAAAATCGAGCACACGATCAAGCTCGCCGACGTCGCCACGCTGTTCACGATTGGCACGTTGGGTGTGCAGCCGTCGCGTGCGCACGGCAACGTGCCGGCGGTGCGCGAAGTGATGGAGTCGATCGCGCGCAGCGACGGCAGCCCACCGTTTCCCGGGGCCATCGACGACGACAAAGCCCGCCGTGGGCTTGCGGTGTGGGGCAACCGCTGTGCCGCGTGCCACGGGCAGGTGCACCTCGAAGAACGCCGCGTCGTCATCGACGAATTCCCCAACGCGTTGTCGCCGCTGGCCGAAATTGGCACCGACCCCGCGCGCGCGGTGGCGGCGAACCCCGACGTGCTCAAGGTGATTGGCACCGTGCGCATCGGTGAGTTGATCACCGCCGAGAACCAGGGCGGCTACGTGGCACCCACGTTGAAGGCGACGTGGGCCACTGCTCCCTACCTGCACAACGGCTCGGTGCCGACGCTCTGGCACCTGATGCACCCCGACGAGCGCCCCGCGCGCTTTGAGCAGGGCGGCCACGCGCTCGACTACGACAAGGTCGGCATCGCTGGTGTGCAGGACGGCGACCTGTACCGCTACCCCGACGGCTACACGCCGTGGATGCGCAAGGACGTCGTCGACACGACTGGCCCCGGCCGCACCCACGTGGGCCACACGAGTCCGTTCACCGAGATGAGCGAAGACGAGAAAGCCGAAGTCACCGAGCTGCTCAAGCTGTTTTGAGCGGTTGTTTCGTGGTTGTTTTGGGCGCTGTGGCTGAACCGTGACGCGCCGCGCGCACGGTACCGTGATGACCGCCAAGCAGCCCATCACCGCCGTTCGCTTCGACACCTCCAACCAGACGTTGCAGCAGGACTTGAAGGCCGCCGTCGACGGGTACTTCGCGCGCACCGGCGAGCCGCGCACGGGCAACGCGACGATGTACAAAAAAGCGGCGATCCTCGTCGCTGCGTGGGTGCTGCTGCAGTCGCTGCTGGTGTCGGGCGTGTTGCCGGCCCTCGTGGCGTGGCCGCTGTGTTTGCTGATGGGCGTGGTGATGGCCGTGACCGGCTTCAACATCGGCCACGACGCCATCCACGGCGCGTTTTCGACGAAGGCGTGGGCGAATGCGTTGGGCTCGCGGGTGTTCGATCTGGCGGGTGCCAGCAGCTTCACGTGGTCGACGGCGCACAACTTTGTGCACCACACCTACACCAACGTTCCCGAGGTGGATCACGACCTCGATCCGGGTCCGTTCATGGTGTTTGTCGAGAAGGAACGGCCGGGTTGGATCTACCGCTTCCAACACATCTACTCGTTCGCGCTCTACTTCATGACCCACATCGTGTGGGTGTTCAAAAAGGACTTCCAGCAGATTGCGGCCCCCGATCCGCGCACGAACACGCGGGCCCCGGTGAGCAAGATCGTCGACGTGGTGTTGGGAAAAGTCGCGCACTTCGCGCTGTTTTTG
>JBIKRQ010000550.1:0-3715 GCA_044349155.1 Myxococcota bacterium | reverse complement strand
CACCGGCACACCTCGACGACGCACGCCGTCGGTTCCGCGTGGGCAACCTGTACCTGAACCGCGGCAGCACCGGTGCCCTCGTCGAGCGGCAGCCGTTCGGTGGCTTCGGCATGAGCGGCATTGGCACGAAGGCGGGCGGCCCGGGCTACCTGCAGTTGTTCGTGGATCCGCGCGTCGTCACCGAGAACACGATGCGCCGCGGCTTCACGCCGGAACTGGAGAGCTGATCACGAGTCGGTGCACAGATGAGTGACGCGCAGCAGTCTGCTATGCGACGGGCATGATCGACGTCGACGATGCTGCTGCTGCCGTTCAGAAAGCTCTCCTCGCGGGCGATGCCGACGCTGTCGACGCCGCCCGCGCGGCGTATCTGGAACTCGAAAGCCGCGGACCCGTTGCCGCCGACATGCGCTACCGCCTGGGCCTCTCGCGGCTGTTTCGCCACAAAGACCCCGACGGTGCCATCGAGTTTTTCAAAGACGCCGCCGCCGAAAAAGGAGCACCCGTCGCCAACGAAGCGCGCGTGAGCCTCGCGTTGTGTTTGTCGTCGAGGGGCAAGCGGCAAAACGCGATCTTCGAGCTGAAGAAGATGCTGCCCGAAGGTGCCCCACCCACGCCGCACACGGCCAACGCGCTCGACTTTTTGTCGTTGTTGCTGCGCGAATCAAAAGCGCCGCACAAAGACATCATCGCCGTCGACGAGCAGCGCAAGCACCACCTCAAAAGCCTCGCCGACAGCAGTGCCGACATCGGCGACAAAGCCCACTACCTCATGCGCTTCGCTGCGGCGTTCGCCGACGGTGGCGGCGTTGAGTTGGCCACGGCGAAGAAGATCTACGACGACGTGATCAAGCTCGGGCCAAAGGCGGGCACTGCGGTTGCTGCCGCGCGCGCTGCACAAGCCGCCCTGCCGAAGCGCTGAGGCATGTACCTCACCGACCTCGTCGTCGACGGCTTTCGCAACATCGAGCACGTGCACCTCTCGCCGCACCCGCGCTTGACGGTGTTTGTGGGGCACAACGGGCAGGGCAAAACGAACCTGCTCGAGGCCATTCACCTCGTCAGCGCGTTGCGTCCACTGCGTCAGGTCGAGCGCGCCGCTGAACTTGTGGGCTTTGGGCGCGAACGCGGTCATGTGCGCGGGCGCTTCGAACTGGATGGTCCCCTCGACGTCGAAGTGGTGCTGGAGCAGCGCGGCCGCAAGGCCACGGTGGGCGGCAAGGCCGTGCGCGATGTGGCGATCCTCGCGAGCCGTCTGGGTGTGGTGAGCTTTGTCCCCGACGACAGCACCATCGTTCGCGGCAGTCCGGGCGATCGTCGACGTGGGCTCGATCGGTTTGCCTTCTCACTGTTTCCGTCGTTTGCGGCGGTGTCGCGGCGGTTTGAAGAAGCGCTCGAGCAGCGCAACCGCTTGTTGAAAGAACCGTTCGTCGACGTCGACGCCCTCGACGCCTTCACCCCGCCGTTTGTGTCGGCGGCGGCCGAACTCACGCGCCTGCGGGCCGAAGCGTGCATTCGCTGGTCGCCGGTGTTTGCGGCCGAGGCCCACGCGATCGGTGGCGAGGCATTGGCGGCGGAGTTGTCGTACCACTGCGGCGTCGTCGACGATGTGCTTGCCACGCCTCCGTCGAGTGCCGACCTCGAGGAGCAGTTGTCGCAGAAGCTGCGCGCGGGCCGCGACATCGAGCGCAGAAAGAAGTCGACGCTGTGCGGGCCCCAGCACGACGACGTGATCATCGACAAGGCAGGGCGTAAGGCGCGGTTTCTGGCGTCGCAGGGCGAGGCGCGGGCGCTGGTATTGGCGCTGAAGCTGGCGAGCGTGCGCATCCTCACCGAGGTGCGCGGGCAGCCGCCCCTGCTGTTGCTCGACGACGTTGCGGGCGAACTGGACGCACAGCGGGCGGCGCGCCTGTTGGCCTCGATCGACGAGCACGGCGTGCAGTGCTTCGTGACGACGACGGATGTGTCGACGTTGCCGCCGCTGGGCGACAGCTGCGTGTTTCGCGTGCAGGCCGGACAGCTGTTCACGCCTCATGGGCTTTGACGACGACACGGGAGCGTGAAAGGACGCCGGCAACCCGCTTTGGAGGACTGCCATGACGACGTTTTCGCCCGCGAACATCCGCGACTTCATGAAGCTGCACTACCGGCACTTCAACGCCGCCACCGTCGTCGACGCCGCCCAGGGCTGGGTCGACCACCTCAACTCCGGCGGCAAGATGTTCGTGACCCTCGCGGGCGCGATGTCGACGGCGGAACTCGGTGTGTCGCTCGCGCAGATGATCCGCGCCGGCAAGGTGCACGCGATCACGTGTACGGGCGCAAACCTCGAAGAAGACGTGTACAACTTGGTTGCTCACGACCACTACAAGCGCGTTCCCGGTTACCGCCACCTCACGGCGGAAGACGAAGTCAAGCTGTACGAAGATGGCTTCAATCGTGTGACGGATACGTGTATCCCTGAAGAGGAAGCACTCCGCAAGATTGAAAAGCACATGCACGAGCTGTGGAGCAACGCCGAGAAGGAAGGGAAGCGCTACTTCCCCCACGAGTACTTCTACGAGCTGCTGCTCTCGGGCCGTATCAAGCACGAATACCAGATCGATCCGAAGGATTCGTGGTTGCTCGCGGCCGCCGAAGCCAACCTGCCCATTATCGTGCCCGGCTGGGAAGACAGCACCAACGGCAACATGTTCGTTGGCGCCGTGATGCAGGGCGTGCTGAAGGGTTACTCGGCCATGAAGAGCGGCCTTGAGTATCTCGAATACCTCGCCAACTGGTACACCGAAGTGCAGCAGACGCACCATATCGGCTTTTTCCAGATCGGCGGCGGCATTGCCGGCGACTTCCCGATCTGCGTGGTGCCGATGCTCGTGCAGGACCTCGAGCGCAAGGTGAAGAAGTGGTCGTACTTCTGCCAGATCAGCGACTCGACGACGTCGTACGGCAGCTACTCCGGTGCGGTGCCCAACGAGAAGATCACCTGGGGCAAGCTCGAGGCGGCCGGCCCCAAGTTCATCATCGAGTCCGACGCCACCATCGTGGCACCGTTGGTGTTCATGTACGTCCTCGCCGACTGACCCGACGCCCACCGGCTGTGCCTGGCCCCGCCCTGTCGTTGACAGCGGCGGGGCCTTTCCGTTGTGTCGCGGGGGTCTCCTGCGGCTTCGGCTGTAGTCACACCGGGCGCGTGTCTCGCTCCGCTTGCAACCCGGCCGGGGGCGTTTCAGACTCGCGCCCTCATTGTCGAGGTTTTGCATGTCGTCGAGCACCACCAATCGCATCCCGACCCAGGCACACGAGCACGTCGCTGCACGCTTGCGTTGGTGGTTGCCCACGTCGCTGCTGCTGCTGTCGGCGGCCTGCGAGCCGTTGTCGTGCCAGGGGGCCGTGGCCACGCAAGACCAGATCAACGTAGTCGACGAGCCGGTCATCGCACCGAAGTGCAAGGGCAACGAGGTCATCTTCAACGGCGACGTCGACGTGCAGAAGCAGGCCGAGCTCAACGCGCTGTCGGCCTGCACACAGGTCAACGGCTCCATCCGCATCCACGACAGCGCCGACATTGTCGACCTCGCGGCCCTCAGCAAGCTCGAGCGCGTGGGCGTTGGCTACATCAGCATCTTCAAAAATGCGGCCCTCGAAAACGCCACCCTGCCGGCGCTGACCACGTTGGAGAACGGCTTTTCGGCCATCGACAATCCGCTGCTCACCA
>JBIKRQ010000442.1:0-5121 GCA_044349155.1 Myxococcota bacterium | reverse complement strand
GGGCGGCGACCTGGTGCTGCGCAACAGCCCGCTGCTGCGCACGGTGAACTTCAAGAAGGTCGAGCGCATCGCCAACTCGCTGTTCGTCATCGACGGCGTCCCCTCGATTGTCACCTTCGGCAACGTCGTATTTGCCGACCTGCCAGCGCTCACCACGCTGGAAGGCGGCTTCGACGCCCTCGAAATCATCGAGGGTGCCGTCGACATCCACAGCACGGGCTTGTTGAACTTCAACGGCTTGCAGGCGTTGCGCGAGATTCAGAACACCGGCGGTGCGGCCACGGTTCGCACCAAGATCCGTGCTGACAAGTTGAACCCCGGTCTCAGCATCGGCATCGACTTCGACAACGACTTCAACATCGTCAAGAGCGGCAACCCGGACCTCGTCGACTTCACCGGCCTCAACGACCTCGACAGCATCGGTGGCGACATCTTCGTCGGCTACAACGACGCCCTCACGAGCTTCACAGGCCTCGACGACCTTACAGCCGTGGGTGGCAACTTCTTCGTCGTCGGCAACAAGGCGCTGCGCGACTTCTCGGGCTTCAACGGCGACAACGACGGCGACGGCAACGGCGACGGACTCTCCAGCATTGCGGGCAGCTTGTTTGTCGGCCTCTTCTTCGATCGCCTCAACCAGCCCCTCGGCGGCGGCAACGATGCGCTGCAGAACTTCGATGGCCTCAACGACCTCACGTCGATCGGCGGCGACTTCGTGGTGGCCTTCAACACCCAGCTCGAAGACTTCACCGGCCTCGACATCCTCGCCACCCTCAGCGGCGACATGGTGCTGCTCGGTGTCGAGCCCAACAGCCTCGAAGGCACCAAGGTGCTCACCACCATCGGCGGTTCGTTGTCGTTCGGCGAGGTCTTCGGCAACGACGGCCAGCCCCTCAACCCCGACGAAACCGACGTTGCCCGTCAGTTCCGCGACATCGACGGCAACCTCCTCGACCCGGGCGTCACGTTCGACCCGAACGGCGGCGACAACGGCTTCGAAGCGCTCACCACCGTCAACGGCAACCTCGTCTTCGCCTTCTCGGCCTTCGACGACTACACGCTCTCGAACCCCGCTACCGCAGATCTCTCGACGGTGAACGGCAGCCTGATCGTCTACGGCAACGGCAACCCCGACAGCCTCAACGGCCTGCAAACCCTCGCCACGCTGGGCGGCTTCGTCGTCAACTTCGCCGTCGACGCCTTTGGCGACCTGCAGCCGTTCGAGAACCAGGGCCTCTCCGACTTCAGCGCCGTACAGGTTGCGAACCTCGGCGCGGGCGGGTTGCACATTGGCTTCAACGGCGACCTCGACGACAACGCCTTCGCGACGTTCAACGACTTCGTCATCGTCGCTGGCGACGTCACGCTCGCTCGCGTTGTTGCGCAAAACAACCTCGGGCCCAGCAGCCTCGCTGACTTGAACATCGGCACCATCAGCGGCGACCTCACCGTCTGCGGCATCAAGAACGATGACAGCGCGCCCATCAACGCCACGCTCGGCAACCTCGAGGCCCTCAATCTCGACGGCACCAGCGTGGTCGCCGGCAACGTCTTCGTCGGCTTCTGCACGGAGCTGGTCAGCACGTCGATGTCGCTCACCACCGTCGGTGGGAGCCTCGAATTCACCGACCTGCCCAACGTCGAAACCATCGACGGCCTGGGCAGCCTCGGCTCGGTTGGTGAGCTGCTGGTGCATGACTTGTCGGCGCTCGCGTCGGTGAGCCTGCCAGCACTCGGCACGGTCAACGGCAACCTCGAACTCGTGCGCGACCCGAACCTCGAAAACCTCGACCTCAACGTTGGCACTGTTGGCGGCGCCTTGTTGGTGGTCGACCTCGCGAAGCTGGCGAGCCTCGACGGCCTCAACGGGCTCAACACGGTTGGTGGCGACCTCGACCTCATCGATCTGCCCGACCTCGTCTCCACGAACGGCCTCGATAGCGTCGACAGCGTCGGCGGCACGTTGCGCCTGCGTCGCCTCGACAACGTCAACAATGCGGCTCAGGCGGGCGACCAGCAGGACCTGAGCTTCGCGCAGCTCACGACGGTGGGCAGCCTCGAGATCCAGTCGATGGGCGGCCTCGAAGACCTTGCGGGCCTGCAAACGCTGACCACCGCCACGTCGAGCATCCTCATCCTCAACAACCCGCGGCTCAAAACGCTGTTCGGTCTGCAGGGGCTCACCAGCGTGGGCCGCAAGGTCGCCATCAACGACAACCCCGAGCTCGAACTGGCTTTCTTCGACGACGACAACCTCGATCGCGAAGAAGACATCAACAACAACAACGGCGTGAACAACGAGCCCGAAGACCCCGACAACGTCTTTGAGGCGGGCATCGTCAACCTGACCACCCTCGGTTCGCCCGTCGACGACAACGGCGTCACCATCGGCGGCAGCACCGGTGTGCTTGAGATGAAGAACAACCCGAACCTCGACCAGGCCGACTTCCAACAGGAAATCGTCGAGGACCTGCTCAACAACTACGAGGGCCTGGTCTTCTTCTGCGGCAACAACGGCAGCGACGACTCCACCGACGAAGACCTGCGCCTCACCAGCCTCACGGTGTGCCCGGTGGCCGGCGGCTGACCTCAGGTGACCTCAGCGGCGAACGAACGAGGCGATGAAGAAGCCGTCGCCGCGGTCACCCACGCAGGAGGCACCCAGGTGCCTCCTGTTCGTTTCTGCGAGCGTTGCTGGGGCGGTTGCCGCGACAGTACCGTTCTCGTCTCTCAGGGCGCTACAGGTCGCGTAGACCACACGGCCGCCGGGGCGCACCAGGGAGGCCGCTCGGGCGAGCAGGTCCCGCTGAACGAAAGTGACTGCGGCAACGTCGGCGGGCTGCAGGCGCCAGCGCAGATCGGGCGAGCGTCGCAACACGCCCGTCGACGAACACGGCGCATCCACCAGCACCACGTCGGCCCCATCGCCCGCAAGCGCGGGCAGGGCGTTGACGTCGTCGACGATCGCAACGCACGACGCACCGCTGCGCACCAGGCGCCCGCGCAGGTCGCGCAAGGCGGCAGCGTCGACGTCGTGGGCCAACACGCGCCCCGCGTTGTGCATCGTCGCGGCAAGTCCGAGCGTTTTGCCGCCGCGCCCCGCGCACAGGTCGACGACGACGTCGCCCGGGCCTGCCGCGGCCTCGAGCACCACCTGCTGCGACGACGCGTCTTGCACCTCGAACACACCGGCGCGAAAGGTCTGCGCGCCAAAGAGATTGGCGTGGCCGACGACGTCGAGGGCCCAGGGCGTGCTCGCGTTGATCGTCGTGACGATGCCATCGGCGGCGAGAGCCTGCTGCGCGCTGTGCCGGTCTCCGCGCAAGGTGTTGGCGCGCAGGGTGGTGGGGCCGGGGCGGTTGGCGTCGACGAGGAAGCGGTCGGCACCTTCGACACCGTGGCTGTCGACCAGCGCCAGCGCCAACCAGTCGGGGCAGCTGCGCTTGTGGGCGAGGTCGCGCACGTCGACGGCGGGTGCTTCGTCGTCGACCGGATGCGCGCGCCACGTCGACAGCAGCAGTGGCAGGTCGGCGTCGACGACGGGCCACGCGCAGCCAGCCAACCAGCACAGCCGACGCTGCAGCACCGTGATGCCGAACAGGGTGTCTTTGATGGCGCGGCGCTCGTCGTGGGTGGGCACGCCACGCAGGCAGCGAGGGACCACGTCGGTGCTGCGTGCGCCGTCGACGAGGATCGCGCGCAGGGCCGCGAGCAGAAACGCGTCGTCGAGGTGGACAGCACTCATCGCTTCACGGCGTGGCCCTGCCACATGACCCCACGTGTGGGGAGGTGTCCCATCCGCAGCGTGAAGCGCCCCGAGGGCCCGCGACCAACGCCCACGGGGCCAACGCCTTCGCTGCTGACGAGGTCGAGGCCGACGTCGGCGCACATCGCGGTCATCGCTGCCGGCGTGATGAATGTGGCGGGTTCGTGGGTGCCTTTGTGCACGAGCTGCAGCAGGTCTTCGCCGAGGGTGATGAGCACCAGCCGCGCGAGGGCCGTGGCGTTGATCGTCGAGAACCACAGCACGCCACCAGGACGCAACACGCGTGCTGCTTCGGCGATGGCGGCGCGCGCGCCACCGAGCGACGGTGGCAGATGCACCAGCACGTCGGTGCTCACCACGACGTCGACGCTGTTGTTCGCCACCGGCAGGGCGAGGGCCGAGGCTTGCGCAAACGCCAGTGTTTCGAGAAGCGGGCGGTGCTCGTCGTGGTCGCGCGCGGCACGCAGCGCACGCGGGGCAATGTCGAAGCCAACCACGCGCGCGCCACGCGCTGCCAGCGGGCCCGCGACGTAGCCGCCGCCACAGCCCGCGTCGACGACGAGCTTGCCCGCAACATCGATCTTGTGGCGCTCGAGGTAGGCGAGCCGTGCTGGCACCATCGCGTGCAGCGGCTCGAAAATCGGGTTGTCGAAGTTCCACCATGACGAGGCGTGGTCGTCGTAGATGTCGACGACGTTGGTCTGCTTCGGCGCGCGAAATCGCCACACGTTGGTCACTTCCTCGCAGGCTGCTTCGACATCGCAAACGACTGCTGTCGAGGGACGACGAAGCGGCCGATGCCATCTGTTGCGCTCAGGTGAATGACCTCGAAGGGGGGAGTGTTGGGCGCGAGCGCGAGTACAGTTGCTCCGCGGGCGACGACGCTGGCGACGTAGACAATCCCCTCGTTGTCGACCGCAAACGTTGCGTCGGCGGCTGCGCTGCCCGCGAGGTGCTCGGGGAGCTGCACTTCGGTGATCGACGGGCTGCCACCGGCGAAGGAGAACGACCCCACCATCGCATGCGTCTGCCGGCCCGCGCGTGCCGAGAACCACCACGCGTGGTCGTTGCCCCAACTGACGGCGTCGAAGTACGTCGTCCTGCCGGTCTCGATCACGCCGCCACCCAGTTGTGCTGGCAGGATGTGGGCGCTCGCTTCGGTTCCGACCTCGCGGCTGGGCATTCGATACTCGACCGGTGCCGCAGTCGCCGGTGACAGTCGCAGCAGCGAGAACTCGATGGTCGCGGCGAGTCCGTCGCCAAGCCAGCGCGCACCCATGCCGCTGTTCTCGTCGTGAAACAGCAGTGTGCCATCAACGTCGTAGATGCTTCGCTTGGTCCAACAGTGCACCGTC
>JBIKRQ010000263.1:0-8850 GCA_044349155.1 Myxococcota bacterium | reverse complement strand
TTCACCATCAGGCTTTGGATGATGTGCTTGCTTGAATCTTCTGCGCTCACTGCGGGCTCCGTCGACGTGGGACGGCGAACATTCGTCGTCGTTGCCGCCGCTTGCAAGTCCCGATGCACATTGCCCGCGCCATCAAGCGTTGAAGCGGTCTTTCAGCTTCAAAAACCTCGACTCAAACAGCGTGTACGACAGCTGCGCCACCACGAGCGTGACGACGACGGTCGAAACGAACAGCGACGTCGGCGCAAGCAGGTTCGCCTTGCGCAACACGGCATCCATCACGATGCGTACCGGCATGTGCAGCAGGTAGATGCCGTAGCTGAGCACGCCCACCTTCACGAGTGGCGTCGACGACAACAGCGGGCGCAACGCATGGTCTTCGCGCACCACACAACTGCCCACGAGCACCACCATGAGCAGGTGCACCGTGAGCCGCGGCCACCCGGTGATGTCGGCGATCGGCAAGCTGCACACGCCCACCAGGCCGACGACGACGACGACGGGCAACGGACGCCACCGCAACAGCGGCGCCAGGCGGCTCCACCACTGTGGGGTGTGCAGCGCGTGGGCCAACAACACCCCGAGCAACATGGGCGTGAACCCGGTTTGTCGCAGCATCTTGGGCTCTTCGGGAGCAACGCCCCACGACGTCAACAGGCCGTCGAAACCGCCGAAGTGCAGCACCTGCCCCAGCAGCAGCGCCACCCACAACACCGCGATCACCGCACGCCCACCAAGGCGCTCGAGGGGTGGCCAGACGATGTAGAACTGCTCCTCGGCCGACAACGACCAGGTGATGGCGAGGAACGTCGACAGCTCGGCCCAATTCGAGGTGTAGGTGAGCGCCCACGGCAGGTCGTGAAAGAAGGCGTCGCGCATGTTCACGCGCGCCCCCACGACGAGAAACAGCACCGACAGCGCTCCAAGCACGCCGTAGTACAGCGGAAATATGCGCAGGAAGCGGCGGATGTAGAAGTTGCGCAACGAGATGTCGCCACGACGGGCGCGCTCACGCAGCAGCAGCGACACGATCAAGAAACCGCTGATCACAAAGAACAAGTCGACGCCGAGAAACCCCCGCTCCGTCGCTGCCCACCCCGTCGGGGCTTCGTAGGCGTGGTGCCAGAGCACGGCGAGGATCGACAACGCGCGCAGGCCGTCGAGGCCGCCGAACGTGCGGCGCTGCAGGTATTCGTGATGCAGGTCTGTCGTCGTCGTTTCGCTCATCGCCCCACCCGCCACCGTCGACGTGACACCACGCAACCGCGATCTTCTACGCGCAATTCCACTGGCGTGCCGACAGCAAACAACGAACGGGCGCGCGTGCTGACGTCGATGCGGTGGTCGGCATCGCCGAGGGTGGCAAACGTGAGGGTGCGTGCGCGAATGCGCTCGAGCATGGCCCCCAGCGTGCCGTGGTCCGCAGAAGCACCGGTATCGAGCTGCACCAGATCGACGACGACGATGCCTGCTGGCGTGAGGATGCCGCGCAGGCCATGCAGCACGTCGAGGGCCCGATACAGCGACGTCTTTCGACGCAGCGCCCACATCAACAACGCGCGCGCCATCGGCGAGCTGTCGTCGACGACGCGCGGCCCGTCGAGCGTGAGCCACGGCTCGTACGCCGAAGCGAAACGAACGCCGACGGTGGCGCCTTTGGGCAACGCGGCCATCACGATCTCGCCCTCAGGCAATGGTGCGTCGTCGGGGTCGAGTGGGGGCTCAGGCAACATGCGGACACCTGCCGGTCAGTGGTTGGTCGGCGTCGCTGCCGTCGGCGTCGTCGTGGTCGGCTGCAGGTGCGTCTCGAAAAACGACAGCGCATGGCCAAGCATGAGCACCGCGTTTTCGCGCTTTTGCACACCGTGGCCCTCGTCGGGGAACACGATCATCTGCGCGCCGAGCTTCTTCTTCTGCATCACATCGAACATCTGCACCGCTTCACCGACGGGCACACGCGGGTCGGTAGCGCCCTGGATGAGCAACAGCGGTGCTTTGATTTTGTCGACGTGGGTGGTGGGCGAGAGCGCCATCAGGGCGTCGCGGTCTTTCACAGGATCGCCATACTCTGAAATGCGCAGCGGTCGCCGGTAGGGCGCGGTGTTCTCGAGGAACGTCACGAGGTTCGAGATGCCCACGACCTCGACGCCAGCGTCGTAGGCGCCGGCAAACATCGTCATCGCCACGAGCACGGAGTAGCCGCCGTAGCTGCCACCGAAGACGCCCACTTTTGGCGTGATGCCGTTTTTGGCGAAGGTCTTCTTCGCGAAGATGGCCGCGTCTTCGATGTCGGTGATCACCGCGGCGCGCTTCGGCCCGTCGTCGGCGTGGAGCCAGCCTTTGCCGTAGCCGTCGGAGCCACGCACGTTGGGCTGAACAACAATGAAGCCGGCGTCGACGAACAACTGGGCGCGCGCCGAGAAGCCGGCGCGAATCTGGCCCTCAGGCCCGCCGTGGAATTCCACGATCACCGGACACGGTGTCGACGACGTGGCGCACTGTGCAGGCCGGCGAACGAACGCTGGAATCGCGGTGCCATCGCGTGCTGGATACGACTCAAGGGTGACCGGTACGAAGTGCGCGAGATCCACTTCGGGCGCCGACGGAACGTGCCAGCGCTGCACCTTGCCCGTCGACCACGACAGCGCCCAACTCTCGACGGGTCGCGTGCCGGCATCCACGGTGAACATCGTGACGCGACCATCAGGCGTCGTAGCGCCCCAGCTCAACAGGTCGCTGGCGGGCAGCTTCGGCAGCGGCAGCGGCTTGCCCGTCCGCACGTCGACGACGAGGGGGCGGCTGTAGCCGCCCTCATTGCGCGTCGCGATCAGGCGCCCGGTGCGATCGATGTCGAACGATTCGATGTCCCACTTCGCCGTCGTCGTCGCCTTCAACAGCGGCGCCCATGAACGGCTCGCTTTGGTGAACACGTGCAGCTCGCGAAACTCGGAGAAGCGCGGCGTTTTCACGACGACAACGTCGCTGGTGGCGCCGTAGCGGGCTTCGTGGTCTTCGCGCTCGCCCTGCCCAAACAACGGCAGAAGCTGCTTGCTGCTTTCGTCGTACTCGAACACTTCGGTCTGGTTCGAGCCCACTTCCTTCTGCAACAGCAGCAGCCCTTTGACGTCGTCACGATCGGCAACGGACCAAATGCCGTCTGCGGAAAACACGCTCTCAATCGCCTTCGTCGCGAACACGTAGCGGTACACGACGTAGCTCTCGGGGCGCACGTCGTTGGCGCGGAAGTAGAGGTACTTGCCGTCGTCGCTGAGGTGCAGCGGTTGGGTCTGCACCTTTGGCTTGTGCATGACGACGTGCAGCGGGCCGCCGTCGACGTCCTGCAGGTACAGGCCCGGGTTCTCTTCGCCCTTCTGGTCGCGGCTGACGACGATTTGCTTGCCATCGCGCGTGACGCCGACGACGGAGGTGGCGTCTTCGCCGCCCGTGAGCTGCGTTGGAAAATGATCCGGCCCATCGAGCCGCCACACCTGGCGCACGCCGGTGACATTCCACGTGAAGAACAAGCGCTTGCCGTCGGGCGACAAAACGCCCGCCGAGGGCGCTCGCACGTCGAGCATCGCCTGCACCCGCCGGGTCACCGTCGACGGCAACGGCTGCGCGCGGAAGCGGGCCAGCAGTGCCGGATCGAGGCTGTCGGCACCGTGTCCGACATAGGCGGTCGACGACGACGTGGGCGCAGATGTGGGTGTAGGTGCTGGTGCTGTGGCCACAGAGGCCGACAGCAGAAGAAGGCTCAACCAGTTCATCCCGCCGTTGTCGTCGAGTCGGACCGCTGTGCACAAGTCGACGGCCAGCGGACACCGATCTGCGTCGTATCGGGCACTGAATACGTGTTCAGCTGCTTGGCGCCATCTGGTTCGTGTGGCGCGCGCCGCCTCACCGCAGTAGATGGCCCACGACGAGGAGCCACCGTGAGCCGAGCCAAACCAGCCCCAGCGGCCGACGTCGACAGCGACACCGCCGATGCGCCCGTGTCGTTCGAAGCGGCCCTCACCGCCCTTGAGCAGGTGGTGCAGCGCCTCGAGAAGGGCGACCTGGCCCTCGAAGACAGCCTGGTGGCCTACGAGCAGGGCGTGCGCCTCGTCGTTGCGGCCAAGGGCAAGCTCGACGGCATGCAATCGCGCCTTGAGCAGTTGCTCGCCGACGGCAGCACGTCGCCACTCAAGCGCGCCAGCGACGCCAACAAGCCCAGCGGAGATGCGCCATGAACCTCGAAGAGACACCAGCTGTGGGGTTTGTCGCCGAGGCGAACGTTTTGTGGGGCGTGAAATGAGCCTGTTGTCAGACCTCGATCCGCTGCGGGTCCTCGTCGAGACATCGCTGCGCACAGAGCTCGACCGCCTCGTCGACTTCGACGGTGTTGCGCCGCCGCAACGCCTGAAAGACGGCATGGCCCACGCCCTGCTCGCCGGTGGCAAGCGCTTGCGCCCCCTCATCTGCCTCGCCACGGCCCGTGCGGTGTACAGCGCCGATGTGGCCGACGACGACGACGCCATCAGCCTTGCCCTGCCTGCGGCGATGGCCCTTGAGTTTGTGCACACGTACTCGCTCGTGCACGACGACCTGCCCGCCCTCGACAACGACGATCTCCGCCGTGGCCAGCCCACCGTGCACAAGAAGTGGGACGAGGGCACAGCAATCCTCGTCGGCGACGCCCTGCTCACCGATGCCTTCGCGATCGTGGCGCGCAGCAAGCACCACGCGGCACAGCAGGTGCTCGAGCTCGCGGTCGCCTCGGGCAGCAGCGGCATGGTCGGCGGCCAGCACGACGACGTGCAAAACGAAGGCAAGCCCGTCAGCGAACAAAGCCACGACGACCTGCGCAGCATCCACCGTCGAAAGACCGGTCGCCTGTTTGCGGCGAGTGCCGCCCTTGGTGCATGGGCCGCCAACCGCCCCGATCTCGTCGACGCAGCCCGCGCCTACGGTGCAGCGTTGGGCTTTGCGTTTCAGGTGCAAGACGACGTGATCGACGTCGAGGGCGACCCCGAAAAGGGCGGCAAAGGTCTGGGCCGCGACGAGAAGCTCGACAAGCTCACCACGGTGCGCGCGCTTGGTCTCGACGGTGCCAAGGCGCTTGCACGGAGTGCTGCCGAAGATGCCGTGCGCTGTGCGCAGGCCCTCGGTCCGCGCAGCGACACCCTGGTGGCCCTGGCCCGCTTCGCGGCGAGCCGCACGCATTGATGCTCGCTGTCGTCGTCATCGCCGCGGCTGTGTCGCTCGCGGCGCACAACAACAGCGATGGCACGAGTCGCTTTGCCATCGCGCAAGACGGCACCGTCGACATCACGCTCGAGCTGCTGGCCGTCGACACGCCCGAACTGTGCGGGTTTGCGCTGCAGCCCAACACCACGTCGTCACCGCAACTCGATCGCTGTGTTGAGCGCTTGTCGTCGTGGTTGCGGGTGCGCGCCAACGACGAGCCATGTGCGATCGACGGAGCGTCGTGGAGCACCAACGAGCTCGAACTCACGATCCGCGGTGTGGCCCACTGCGACCGGCCCGTTGGCCACGACGTCGTCGTCGACTGGGGCCTGTTTGCCGGTCAGGAGATCGAGCACGTCAACACAGCCACGATCGTCCTGCCCGACAGCAGCCAACAGCGCGTGCTGTTTTCACGTCGTCACAACAAGGCCACGATCACCGTGCCTGACCCACGCGGTGCACGCGCGGCCGTCGCCGTCGCCATTGTCTGCCTCGCCTGCGTCGTCGTCGGCAGCGGGCTGTGGTGGCGTCGTCGTCGTTCGTCACAGCAGTGATGGTGCCTGTGCCGCATCGAGCACCGCTCGCGCCGCACTCGCCATGCCCACCGTTGCCACAGCGTCGGCGCTGAAGGCTTCGCCGCGCGCGTCGTTGAGAACGGCAGGCAGCGTCGACGTCGACACCACCGTGATCTCAAAGCGGAGCAACCGGTGCGTGAGCGTGCGCTCCACGACCAACGGCGGCGCAAACGTCGCCGGCACCGCCACGCCGCGCTCGAGCAGCAGACGCGTCCAGGCGAGTTCAACGTCGTCGGCGTCGTCGATGACGAGGTTCGCTGGCTCCCACAGGCCACCAAACAACCCCGACGACGCGCGCTTCTCGAGCCATGTTTTGCCCTGCACATCGAGCACGACGACGGCGACACGCATCGCCTTCTTCGCCTGCTTCTTCGCCTTCACCGGGCGTTGCTCGACGGTGCCGGCCTCGCGCGCGCGGCACTGCAAGCGCCACGGACACGCGCCGCACGACGGCGACTTCGGCGTGCACACCAGCGCCCCGAGTTCCATCGTGGCCTCGTTGTGGATCGCCGGGTCGGCGGCCACGTCGACGAGCTGCTGTGCAGCACGCGCCAACACCTCGCGCCCGGCCGGCTCGTCGACGGGAACCGCGCTGTTGAGCAGGCGGGAGAGCACGCGCAGCACGTTGCCGTCGACGACCGCGGTGCGCTCCCCCGCCGAAAACGTCGCGACAGCGGCGGCGGTGTACTCGCCAATGCCCGGCAGCGTGCGCAACACCGACGACGACGATGGAAACACGCCGTCGTGTTCGTCGACGACGACCTTCGCCGCCTTGTGCAGGTTGCGCCCGCGCGAGTAGTAGCCAAGCCCCGACCACAACGAGAGCACGGCGTCTTCGTCGGCCGCCGCGAGGTCCTGCACGGTCGGAAAGCGCGTCACAAAACGCGTGAAGTACTCGACGACGCGGCTGACCTGCGTCTGCTGCAACATCACCTCAGAGAGCCACACGCGATACGGCGTGCGCTGCTCGCGCCACGGCAACACGCGCCGGCTGACCGCAAACCACGCGCCCAGTTCGGTGCACAGGTGGTCGGCACGAGGCAAAAGCCAAGCATTTTCAGTGGGTTGAGCAATCGGCATCTCGCCGGTCGGTTTTGCTGCAGAGGAGGGACCGCGTGGCATGCAGCTGTGCTATCGGACACCCGATGTCAGTCGACAAGCACGGGGACGCGGCCGCCCGCGTCGAGCACGCCCTCACCGCCCTGGACGAACTGTCCGAGCGGCTTCGACGTGTCGATGAGCTGAAAGAAACCGTCGCCGCCCTCGTCGTCGAAAACGCGCGCTTGCGCACCGACAACGTCCGCCTCGCACGCGCCCTCACCGCCGGCACCACCGACGGCTACGACGTGCGCACGACGCTGCAGGCAGCCCAGGAGAAGGCCCGCGTCTACCACCAACAGGTGCAAGACCTCCTCGAGGCGCAGACGGAACTCGAAGGTCGGCTCCTCGAACTCGAAGAGCTGAACTCGTCGATGATGAGCATGTACGTCTCGTCGTTTCAGCTGCACGCCACCCTCGACCTCGCCGAGGTGGTGCGGGTCATCGAGGAGATCCTCGTCAACTTCATCGGCGCGCGCACCTACGCGGTGCTGCTCACCGACGACGACGGCAGCTTCCGTGTCGCCGCTGAAAGTGGCCTCGAAGGTCGCCTCGCGCCGAGCGGCATTCGTCCACGCGGTGTGCTCGCGGAAGTGCTCGGCAGCCAGAGCGCCTACGTGCACACGTCGTCACGGCCCGCCCGCGAAGGCATTCTGGCAGCGGTGCCGCTGCTCATGGGCCGAAACGTCGTCGGCGCGCTGTTGGTGTTCTCGCTGCTCGCGCAGAAAGACCGGTTCTTGAAGAACGACGTCGAGCTGTTCTCGCTGCTCGGTGGGCACGCGGCGTCGGCGGTGGTGTCGGCGCGCTTGTACGCCCGCGCCGATCGAAAAGTGCGCACGCTGCAGGCCATGCTTCACCTGCTCGAAGAACCCGCCGCCGACGGCTGACCTGCGTGATATCGAGCGGCATGCTGCTGCTGCTGTTCACGCTGGCCATGGCGGCCCCCGAGCGTGGTCTTGTGTTGGCTCCCGAGGTCGCTGGGCGCATCGACGATGGTGTGCGCACCACGGTTGGCGACCGGGTGGCCTTCGCGGTTGCCGACGCCGCGCGCTTCGCCGTGCTGTCGACCGACGAGATGCGATCACTGTCGAACCTCGCCGCCGAACGGCAGGCCGCCGGCTGCGACGACGACGCCTGCATGACCGAGCTCGCCGGCGCGCTCGACGCCCGCTTCGTCGTTCGCCCCCGCATCGCGCGCTCCGGTCGCGAGGTGCTGCTCACGATCGTGGTGTTCGACGCGACAACTGCCCAGGTGATCGGGCGTGGCAGCGGTGAAACCACCACGCTCGACAACCTGGGCCCCCTCGTCGTCACCGTCGTCGACGAGGCCCTCGCCGATGCGGACCTGCTGCGACCCGGCCGCGCGCCATCGGTCGCGTCGGGCCCAAAGCCGCTGGTCATCGCTGGTGGTGCTGGCCTCGGCGTGGCCGCCCTCGGCGTTGCCAGTGGCGCCATCGCGTTTCTGGTGGCCGAGTCGACGCTGCAATCGCCCACCGACCTCACCACCGACGAGTACCGCCGCTGGCAAGGTGTTGGCCGCGCTGGTGTGTACCTGGGCGGAGGCCTTGGCCTCGTCGCTGGCGTGGCTGGTGGCGCATTGCTCGCACTTGGATTGAAGGAGTGATCATGCGCCTGGCGTTCCTCATGCTCATGCTGCTTGCCGCTGCCTGCGACAGCCGCGTCTTCGCCGACACCATCGTGTGCACCACCGACAGCGACTGCCCCTCCGACCAGCCCCGCTGCTCGAACAACACCTGCACCGAGGAGCGTCGCCGCGACGACGACGACGAGGGTGGTGAAGGCGAAGGCGAAGGCGAAGCTGCTGAAGGCGAAGGCGAAGGCGAGGGTGAAGGTGAAGGTGAAGGGGAAGGCGAAGGCGAAGGCGAAGGCCGCCAGCCCTGCGTGATCTCCGACGACTGCCCCGGGAATCTCGTCTGTGTCGAGGAGACGT
>JBIKRQ010000262.1:0-8861 GCA_044349155.1 Myxococcota bacterium | reverse complement strand
CAACGGCACCGATCGCTCGTCGATTGGCATTTCGGGTGCGGTGTTTGGGCTGCTCGGTGTGCTGCTGGCGTCGACGCTGCGCTTCCGCAAAGCACCGGCCGGTGGCCTGCGCGTGCCGCTCGCGGGGTGGTTGCTGCTGCTCGTCACGAACGCGGCGATCAGCAGTGTCCCCGTCGTCGACGTCGTCGCCCACGTGGGTGGCTTCATCGGTGGTGCGCTGGTCGCGCAGGTGCTCATGCCGAAACCGGGCGTGCCAACCACGGGCAGCAGGCACGTCGGAACCGCCAGCGCGGTCGCCCTCATCGTCGTCGTCGCGGCGGTGGTGCGGTGGGCCGTGGCTATGGCAGCGGCGTAATCACCAGGTTGTCGAACACCACTTCGCTCTCCCAGCCCGAGAACGCGAAGCGGTTGTTGCGCGGCCCATACAGCGGGTCTTTGTCGTCGTAGGCGACCTGCAATTCGTCGTCGACAAACAGCTTCACGGTGCGGCCGTCGCTGCGCTCGATCCGCCAGCGGTAGGTGCGGCCAGCTTCAAAGCGTGTGCGACGCGTGACGCGCGAGGCCTCGTGCTCATCAAGCCGCGCGAGTGCGGTGAGCGTGTTGTTCCAACCACCGACGACGGCGATGTAGCCCGACTCGTGGCGCACGCCGTCGCCAAAGAGTTCCACCTTCATGTCGACCGCGGGCGACGCCGACGTCGACGTGAACTCGATGCGCACGTTGCGCGGCAGCACCGCATTCGACCACAGTGGCAGGTTCAAGTCGCCAACGGTGCGCAGCGTGCCGTCGACAACGCGCCAGCTGCCGCCGCGATCGCGATAGCGCTGCGCAAGGTGTTCGTCGTCGAACGTGTCGCGCAGCGGTGCAGCCATGGCCGGCTCGTCGACGAACGGAGGCAAACAGCCACCACAGGCGACAGCAGCAGACGCAACAGCGACGACGATGTGGTGCACGCGGATTGACACGGCAGGCAGCGTAGACGACGCCGCCCGCAAGATGCACGCCGAGAGCCAACACACCATCCGCGGTCTGCTGTCAGCCACCACACCCTGGCTCGAGAAGCGCGGGTCGCCGTCGGCACGGCTCGACACCGAGTTGATCATTGGTCACGCGCTGTCGAAGCGTCGCCTCGACCTCTACCTCGACCTCGACCGCGTGCTCACCGACGACGAGCTCGCGGCATGTCGCGCGATGGTGAAGCGCCGTGGCGGTGGTGAACCGATCGCCTACATCCTTGGCTACCGCGAGTTCTACGGGCAGCGCTTCGCGGTCTCACCAGCGGTGCTGATTCCGCGCCCCGACACCGAGCGCCTCGTCGAGCTGGCCCTCGACCTGCTCCCCGACGACAGCGGCACGATCATCGACATCGGCACGGGCTCGGGCTGTGTGGCGTTGTCGATCCTGATGAACCGCGAAGACGTGCGCGCCGTCGCCGTCGACATCTCGCCCGCGGCCATTGCTGTGGCGAAGCAGAACGCTGAAGCGTTGGGTGTTGCCGACCGCATCGACTTCCGCGTCGGCGACTTGCTCGCCCCGTGTGACGACGTCGTCGACGCCGTGATGATCGTGAGCAACCCGCCCTACATCCGCCGCGACGCACCCGACCTTGCAGCCGACGTCAAAGCCTTCGAGCCCGAGCTCGCGCTGTTCGGCATCGACGCCGACGCCCTCGGCCACCACCGCCGCATTTTGGCCGCAGCACCGAAGCACCTCGTCGTCGACGGCAAGGTGTTGATGGAGATCGGTCACGATCAGGGCCGCGCCGCACGGTCGTTGCTGGTGCCGCCGTTTGCGTCGGTGAACATCGAGCTCGATCTCGATGGCCGCGATCGCGTGGCCGTCTTCGGCCGTTGAGTGCCGCAAACTGCTAGCGTGCGGCATGCGTTCCGCCATCGCTGCCTTGTTGTTCGTCGCCGTTCCCGCCAGCGCCCACATCACCCTCGAGGTGCCGACGGCGCGCTACTCAAACTCCCCGAGCGAGCGCAACAAGAGCTGCCCATGCGGCTCGGGCGGCGGCAATCGCTACTGCGACAACGGCGTGCGCTCCGACGCCAACCGCGATCCCGCGCGTGTGACGACGTACCAGCCTGGCGAAACCATCCAGGTCTTGTGGAACGAAACCGTCGGCCACAGCGGTCGTTACCGCATCGCCTTTGATCCCGACGGTGCCGACCTCGACGACTTCAACCAGCACATCCTCCTCGACGTCGTCGACCCCGGTGGCGGCAACGGCAACCTCGGCAACGGCAACGGCTGGGGTGTGGCGGTCACGCTGCCCAACACGCCCTGCAACAACTGCTCGCTGCAGCTCATCCAGGTGATGAACGGCGACACGGTCAACGAGGTCACCGACCCCACGGGCAAGTCCACCTACTACCAGTGCGCCGACATCGTCATCGCTGGTGCAGGCGAGGGTGAAGGCGAGGGAGAGGGAGAGGGCGAGGGCGAAGGAGAGCCCGGTGAGGGCGAGGGCGAGGGCGAAGGAGAGCCCGCCGAGGGCGAGGGAGAGGGAGAGGGCGAGGGCGAAGGCGAAGGCGAAGGCGAAGGAGAACCCGCCGAGGGTGAGGGCGAAGGTGAAGGAGAAGGCGAAACACCGTCGAGCGGGTGTGGCCAAAGCCCTGCCGCTGCGGTGTTGGCGTTGGCTGCGGTGCTCCTGCCTCGTCGTCGTCGTCGGTTTGCCTTGCGGGGTTGATCGTCAACAAGCCAAGCTGTGGGCGTGGCAGGCAAGACGGTCTTCGTGCTCGACTACACGATCGCGCGTTCGCGTCGGCTCATGCTGGCGTTGACGTCGATCGGCATCGATGCGCGCCTCACCGACACGCCGCTCAGCGCCCGCCAGGCCGACTTCCTGATCGTCCCCGACGGCGACGACCACGACAACGCGCTTTCGCGGGGCATCTCGCCCGGCGTGATCGACGCGATTTCTGCCCACGTCGAGCGTGAGCGTCCGCTGTTGGCGATTGGCCTTGGCCTGTGTTTTCTGCTGCAGGGCCGCACGCATCCGGCGATGCCCGCGGGGGCCGACATCTTTCGCGCGCCGGTGCAGGCCTTCGACCCGCGCATGGCCGACGACGCTGGCGAGCGTCCGCTGCTTTCCCCACATGTAGGTAGCTCCGTGGTGGTGGGGCTCGACCGTCACCCGGTGCTGCGCACATTGGTCCCCAAAGGCGCCACAAGCGCCTGGCTCACGTTTCGGCACCGTTTGTGCGCTCCGGCCCGGATTCCCCAGGCAGACGTCGCTGTGGGCCACCACGGTGTGCCGTTTGCGGCAGCGGTGTGGCGGGGGCCCACCTTGGCGCTGCAGTTTTTGCCCGAGCAGTCGGGCACGTCGGGCATCGAAGCGCTGCGGGCGTTTTTCAGCACCGGCACCATCCCGCCCACGTCGCAAACCCCGCGGAGCCTGCCATGACGCTGGGCCGCCGCCTGTGCGCCCTCGTCGACGTCGACGAGCGCGGCCGCCCTGCCCGCCCGTACACGCGCGGTGGTCTGGATGCCACCTTCGTCGAGGCGGTGGCCGCCTTCCTCGTGCAAGACGGCATCGACGAGGTCTGGTTGCGCGCCGCCCCCACACGCGGTGTCGCCGACATCAAGCTGTTGTTCGAACCGCTCACCACCCTCGAGGCGCGCGTGTTCGCCCCGCTCGTGGCGTGGGCGCCCGTGGCCACAGCTGCCGATGCGCGATTGTTGCTGTCGTTTGGCGCCGACCGCGTCGTCGTCGACGTGAACCGCGGGCTCGACGATCCCCTCGGCTTTGTCGAGCGCATCGTCGAAGCCACCGGCCCCGATCGCGTCGTCGCCGCCGTGCACGCGCGCCGCGCCATCTCCGACAACGGCCTCACCTTCGAGCTCGTGTCACCGACCGGCGAAGGCCTGGGGCTGCAGGCCCTGATGGTGATCGATCAGCTGCAGCACACCGGTGTCGCCGAGGTCCTCGTCGTCCCCGCCAAAGGCACACCCGAGCAGGGTCGCGTCCGCCACGACGGCGACCTCATCGAACGCGCCGTCACCACCTTCGGCTTGCCGCTGCTGGCCCACGCCGAAGAAACCGACGTCGCCGACATCGCCACGCCCCTCGTGATGGGTGCGGACGGCGTGGTCAGTGCCCTGATCGCCGGTGGTCGCCCATCGCTCGACGAGGTGCGCCGCGCCCTGCATGACTACGGCATCCCGCTGCGTCGCTAGCCGGTCTCAGCGGCAGCTGTTGCTCACGCTGGTCAGGGTGTTCGTCTCGTCGATGGTCCAGACGTCGCCCTTCATGTCACCGGTGCCGCGGGCTTCCGCGCTGAAGGCATCCTTCGTCGCCGACAGGACTGTGTAGGTGTAGCGGAGCTTCTGGCCCCGCGGCGTGAACTCGATGACCCTGGTGTCGGTCGAGAACGTGTCGGCCGCGGCGCGATGGGCTTCCTCGGCGAGGTAGAGGGCCTTGAGGTTGCCCCTGGCCTCGCTCTGCTTCGAGCGGCACTGGAACTTCATGAAGTTGGGGACAGCAATGAGCGCGACGAGGCCGCACACCGGGATGGGCACGAGCATGCTGATGACGAGGGCAACAATGGCCAGCATCCGGGCGGACGTGCCTTTGGCGGAATAGAATTTCACGATCGAAGCGATCGCGAGCACCACGCCAATGGGCCAGAACACCACGCAGAAGACGATGGCCAGCAGTGGCAGCGCGATGGGTGGCTCAGCGGAATTGGTGTTCGACATCGGCCACGGTCTGCCACAGCGGCTCTCGTCAAACGAGCGGGTCCCGACGAAACTGCTGGACCTCAAAACGAAGACACCCGCGCCGTCGCCGACGCGGGTGTGAACTTTCGAGCACCGAACGCTCAGAAGCCGCGGGTGGCTTCGGCCTCGAGCATGCCCTCGATCTCGTCGAGCGAGAGCGCCTTGGGCCCTGCACCGTCTTTGCCGAGCACGCTTTCGGCCGCGGCGCGCTTGTCTTCACCGAGGTCGAGCATGCGCTCTTCGAGGGTGTCGGCACACGCGAGCTTGATGACGTGCACGGTGCGGGTCTGACCGATGCGGTGGGCACGGTCGGTGGCCTGGTCCTCGACGGCGGGGTTCCACCACGGGTCGTAGTGCACCACGGTGTCGGCCGCCGTGAGCGTCACACCGGTACCACCGGCCTTCAGCGACACGACGATGACGCGTGGGCCGTTTGGATCCTGGAACTTCGCCACGACCTCGCCACGGTCCTTGGTTCCGCCGTGCAGCCACAGCGAATCGCCAGCGCCGATCTTGTCGAGCACTTCGTTGAGGATCTTCTGCATCTCGACGAACTGCGAAAACACGATGACCTTGCGGTCAGGCTGCGCGAGCGCTTCGGTCATGACCTCTTCGAACAAGGCCAGCTTCGACGACGGCACGCCCTTGGCGTTGAAGCGTTCGTCCTCGCCGAGCAGGCGCGGATCGCAGCACACCTGACGCAGACGCATGAGCGCTGCAAGGATGGGTGCTCGAGCGCGCGCGCGGGTGTGCACCTGCAACGCCTTTTGCACGTCGCTGCGCACCTCAGCGAGCACACGCAGGTAGAGCGCGCGCTGCTCGGCCGACATCTCGCTGCGCATGATCGTTTCGATCTTCGGCGGCAGGTCTTTGGCGACGTCTTCCTTCTTACGGCGCAGGATCACGGGGCGCGTGCGCTTGCGCAGCTCCTCGAGACGCACCGGGTCGCCCTTGGCGATCGGCCGGCCGTAGCGACGCTCAAACGAGCGCTCGCTGCCCAGCAAACCGGGTGCCACGAGGTCGAGAATCGACCAGAGTTCTTCGACGCGGTTTTCGATCGGCGTACCCGTCAGGGCCATGCGCTGATCGCAGTTCACGAGCCGTGCTGCCTTCCACGCCTCCGTCGACGAGTTCTTCACGTTCTGCGCTTCGTCGAGCATCAGGTAGCGGAAGTCGATGTTGCCGAGGCTGCCTTCCACGTCGCGGCGCAACAGCGCGTACGAGGTGACGACGACGTCGGCTTCGCGGGCTTCGGCTTCGCTCTCTTTGCGATCGCGGCCGTGCCACTTCATGACCTTCAGGCCTGGGCAGTGACGACGTGCTTCCTGCACCCACACATCGAGCACCGAGGTTGGTGCGACGACAAGGTTGGGCTTGCTGCCGTCTTGCTCCTTCGCCTTCGCGAGCAGCGTCATCGACATGAGGGTTTTACCGAGACCCATGTCGTCGGCGAGCACGCGACCAACGCCGAGGCGGTGCATCTGGCTGAGCCAGGCGACACCGTCGTGCTGGTAGGGGCGCAACGTCGCGGTGAGCATCTCGGGCAACCAGCGATCGTTCTCGATCGGCTCGGCCAAAAACGCCGCGATGCGCTTCTTGAGTTCTTCGTCTTCGGTCTCGATCTCGACTTTGCCTTCAAGGCCAGCGACGAGCAGCGCCAACTCCGCAGGACCAATCTCGCGCGACTGCGAGGCATCCTTGAGTTCAAGCTGATCGGCGATCAACTCGAGGGCCGCACCGGCCTCGGGGCTGAAGCCGAGGACGGTGTCCTCGTCGATGAGCAGCGAGTGCCGCCCCGCCATCACGGCCTTGATGATGTCTTCGAACTTCAACGACAACGCGCGCGCTTCGTCGCCAATGTCGAGCCGCACGTCGAGCAGGCCGCGCTTGTCGAGCGACGGTTCCGCCACGAGCTTCGGAATCGCGGGGAGGCGCACGATGCGCGGAAGGGTGTCGCGGTCGACGTGGATGAAGTCGGGAACGCCTTCGCCGTTGGCGATCTTCACGAGCACGTCGAGGCCGGGCTCGCCCTGGGCCGAGAAGCCACGGTGCGACGACGCCGCATGCAGGCCCACGTCGAACAGCGCCTTGCGCGCCAGTTCTTCGAGGGTCGACGGACGGGCAATCAACAGCACCGTCCCTTCCTTCTCCATCTTCTTCGGCGGCAGGGCGATCGCGTGCACCGGCGGAATCGCACCGCGGGCCGAGACCTCGACCTCGTCGCTGACGCGATTGCTGTCGTCGTCGAGGGCCGACAGCTCGGTCACCAGATGCACGCGCAGCTGAAAGCCCGGGCCATCGTCGGCGCGGGTGAGCATGGCGCGCAGCGTGATCTTCGGCGCGGGGTCGGGCGTGCGGGCGACCTCGATGAGGTCGTCGACTTCAGCGCCCAGGCCCACCACCGCTTCGAAGCCAGCGCGGCCTTCTTCGGTGCACAGGCCGCCGATCAGCAGCGGCTCGGTGTCGAGCAGCGAGCGCGCCTCACCAGGCAGCAGCGGCGGCGACACGCGGTACATCTTGAGCTGGTCGTCGAGGAGAAACGCCTCGCGCTCGCCGAGGATCATCGGTTTGTCGATGAGGTTGCCATCAGCGTCGGTGGCTTCGAACACGAGGGCCGTGCCGGTCTCGATGTCTTTCACGCGGCCCGTGATGCGAGCGGCGCGCGGCACCACGGCGATGCTGCCTTTGCCTTCGACCTCGAGGGGCACGTCACCGGCGAAGGCCAACAAGCGGCCCACCTGCGCGCGCGTCAGGCTGAAGCGGCCCTTCTTCGCGTGGCTGGGCCCGGCCTCGTGCAGGATCTCAACGGCCGCCCGCTCGCGCGCCGACAACGTTGTCTGCCCGGTGAGCAGCGGCCGCGTCTCGGTGATCGACTCGCTGCGCGGACCGTCGTGCAGACGCACAAAGGTGCGCTCACTCGTGAACGCGGGCTCTTCCATGACGATGCGCAGGCGGCGCAGCGACGTCTTCAGGGCGTCGGCGAGGTGAACCCAGGGCAGTGGCGCGTACTTCATCAGTGCTTGCTCGAGAGCCGAGGGCAGCCCCGGTTCTTGTTGACGACCTGCGCCTTGTGCAGCGCAGACAACGGCGGCGGAGCGCAGGCCCCCGCAACGACGGACGATCGACGACGTCGATGTGCGAAGTGCGCTGCCACATCCGACGCGTTTGGACAACCACGGGGGTCGTGCATCGACCTCGATGTCGGCGCGACTTGACCCGCCGGCACATCTCCTGTCAGCGTCCGGCGCATGCGCGTACGAGTGCTTGGTTGTCATGGTGGCGAAACGCCGCGTCATCGCACGACGTGCTTCCTCATCGACGAACGCATCACCATCGATGCCGGTGCTGTGTGTCGGAGCCTCAACCTCGACGAGCAGGTCGGCATCGACCACATGCTCATCAGCCACAGTCACATGGATCACGTGAAAGACCTGGCGCTGCAGGCCG
The DNA here is from genome assembly GCA_044349155.1 of Myxococcota bacterium. GTDB lineage: Bacteria > Myxococcota > UBA727 > UBA727 > VGSZ01 > VGSZ01. Next base: position 689 of record JBIKRQ010000262.1, on the reverse strand, counting down.
ATCAAATCATCGGTCGCCGGTCGTCGTCGGTCGAGCTGCACTGCGGTCCCGAAACCGCCGAAACGCTGCGCACGTCGTACTTCAACAACTACCTCTGGCCCGACTTCACCAAGATCCCCACGCCGGCGAATCCGGTCATGCGCATCGTCGTGCGTGAGCCCCTCGAGGCCTTCCGCATTGCCGCCCCTGGTGCAGCGGGTCCGTCGTCGTCAGCAGCGGTCACGCCGGGCGCGCCGTTGGCCGAAGGCGAATACGAAGTCCGCTACATCCCCGTCACGCACCCCGTCGAGTCGATGGCCATGCTCATCCGCGGCAGCACGGGGTCGATCCTGTACTCGTCCGACACGGGTCCCACGACGAAGCTGTGGGAGGTCGTGAACAACACTCCCGACCTGCGCGGCATGTTCGTCGAGCTGTCGTTCCCGAACCACATGCAGGCCCTCGCCGACGTCGCTGGCCACTACACGCCACAAACATTGGCCGCCGAGATGCAGAAGATCACAAACCGCGACAACATCCCGCTGTTTGTTTACCACTTGAAGCCGTCATTCTACGAGCAGACCATGAAAGAGTTGGTCGCGCTGGGGCTCAAAAACATGCACCCCGTAGAACTCACCGACGAATTCACCTTCTGAGCACAACGCCCACAAAGAAGACAAAGAGAAACGGACCCAGGCGGGTCCGTTTTT
>JBIKRQ010000261.1:0-8874 GCA_044349155.1 Myxococcota bacterium | reverse complement strand
CCCGGTGAGGTTGGTGATGCTCTTCTCTTTGTCTTCGAAGCCGGCGAACTGTGAGTTCATGTGGTCGGGCTCGAAGGAAATCTCGCCCGATTCGAGCTTCTTGCCGAACGCCAGGCACTCTTCGACCGACGGCACGCCAGCCTCTTTCGCTGCCTCGGGCGTGAGCACCGTGAGCTGCGGCTCGGCGTTCGGGTTGCGCATGTAGAAGAGAACGCGCTTGGCGTAGTCCTCGGGCTCGAGGCCGAGGGTGTCTGCGAGCCGCAGGATGTCAGGTTCTTCGAGGATGCGGGCGAGCAGCTCGTCGTCAGTCATTGCCATTGGGCGTTCTCCATGTCGGTCCGCGCACCATGCCGCGACAGAAGTGCAGCAGGCAAGTTGCTGCAACGGTTGCCGTGCTGTCGCCAGACGCCGTCGGCTCAGCGACTTCGACGAGGTCGAGACCAAGGCACTGGCGCTGAGAAGCGATCTCCTCGACGAGCGTCCAGAGCTGACGCGGCAGCATGCCGCCGGCGACGGGCGTGCCAGTGGCCGGGGCGAACGCCGGGTCGACCACGTCGATGTCGATGCTGAACCAGCACCAGTGCCCTGCTGGAATCGCTTCAAGCAACGCAGCGACGTCAAGCTGCTCCATGCCAAAGGCGCTGACCTTTGGGTGTTGTGCCGCGGCACTGGCGGGGGCGATGCCGCGCAGTCCGATCTGGACGATCCGCTCGACGCGCGGAAGATCGACGAGGACGTGGTGCATCACGTTGCCATGGTGCAGCCCGGGCTCGAGGTCGCCCAGGTCGGTGTGCGCGTCGAAGTGGACGATGCACACCGGGACCGCTTCGCCCACGGCGTCGAGGGCATCGATCGCGCCGCCCAGCAGTGGCCGGGTGATGCTGTGGTCACCGCCGACGACGAGTGGGACGACGCCGGCGTTCAGCGCTTCGTGGACCGCTCGGGCCATGCGTGCCCGCACGGTCGAAACCTCGTCGCCCGGGAACATCGTGACGTCGCCAAGGTCGGCAACGCCGATGCCCTGCAGAAACGTGCTCTGACGTGCGGCATCGAAGAAGCCGCGCGGGCGCTTGCTGAGCGGATCGATCGAAAACGCCCAACCTGCCGAGGCGGCGCGGACGGCCTGGGGGCCAAAGCGGGCGCCAGGTCGACCACTCGTGTCCTTGTCCCAGGGCACGCCGATGAACCCAAAGGCGTGGTCGACGTTGCTGTGGGTCAGTGCCTCGAGCGTTGGCGCACCGACGAACGGCTCACGCGCCGGGGTCAGCGCCGGCATTGTTGTGCGGCCGTCGTCGTCGAGGCCCAACAGCAATCCGTTGCTGCAGCATTGCTCGAGAAATGCCCGTTGCGTCTTTGCTCGTGGTTGCGCTTCAAACGCGTCGGCGAGCGACCGCGGCGTCGCAAACAGGTCGAGGAGACTCGCTTGCAGCGGCGTGCACGACGCGGTGATCCCCATCGAAGGAACACGCAAGCGCAGGCCGCCCACCTCGGGAAGGGTGTCGATGGCCCCGTTTTTCACCCAGCGGCGAGACATCTCCATTCAGCGCACCTGTGCTGCAGTGAGCAGCTGTGAGAGGTCGGCGAGGCGTGTGACGTCGCCACGACGGAGTTGTTTGCCTTCGCGGAACACGACGCCGCGTTCGATCAAGAGCGCGAGCGCGTTGTCGATCGGGGCTTTCGATGCGGCTTCGGCGGCCACCAGATCGCCACTGGCAACGCCCGCGCGGACTGCTTCGAGCAGGCGGGTGACGACGACGCGCTCGTCGATGCGTTCGCCCTCGGGCAGCAGGGCCGCGATGCGCGAGACCACCACTTTGTAGCAGTCGATGAAGCCGCGAATCAGCTGGTGCGCAAACAACCACGCCGCGCGCGGCAGGGCGGCGTCGGGCACCACGATCTCGTCGCTGTCGACGTGGGCGGCGACGAAGCCGACGGCGTGCGCGTGCTCGAGGGCGGTGTCGAACAACGCGTCGAACGGCACGCCGGGTTGAAAGATGAACTCGAGCTTCAACACGCGCGACAGCTCGAGGGCGGTGCGTTTGACGTCGACACGCGGGATCGAAACACCCGGCCGCGCACCGGCCGCGAGCAAGGCGGTCGCGATGATCGCTTCGGGCACGGCGTGGTGCAGGACGTGGTTTTTGTGCACGTCGATGATCAACCAGGCCTGATCGTCGACGCGGTACAGCACGCGACCGTCGATGCTTTGGCGGTGCACGAGGCGATCGTCGACGAGCTTTTTGACCGCTGCTGCGAGCAAGGGCGTGGGGTCGGCATCGATGAGGCCGGCCTCGAAGCGCTTGCCGCCGGCGCGCACCACGTGGGCCAACAGCAGGCGCGCGCCGTCGAGGAGCTGCCGCTCGTCGAGACCCTTGCGACGAAAGCCAAACAGCGATCCGCACACCAGCGACATGGCCGTGACCACGCCCGCACGGTTGATGCCCCAGACGATGCGATGACCAAGCGAGGCAGTGGCCGCGCGCAAGGCGTCGGGATCGATCCCGCTTTCGACGTCGTCACGGCGGAGCCCACGACTGGCCATGTGTGCCTTGATCGAGATCGGCTCGTCGAAGGTGACAAACACCTTGCCGTAGCGCCCAGCAAGCACGCCCGCGGCTTTCACGAGGCCCGCGGCCGACTCCTTCTGCTTCGCCGCCCCGCCGAGCTCTTTCGTGTAGCTCGTGGCCTCGACGATTTTTTCGTAGGCGATGTGGCAGGGCACAAACACCGCGTCGTCTTCGCGACTTTCGAGCCAGGCGTCGACGAGCATCGACAGCAGGCCAAGCTTCGGCGGCAACGTTTTGCCGGTGCGTGACCGACCGCCCTCGATGAAGAATTCCTGCGTGAGGCCTTCTTCAAACAGGCGCCGAACGTACGCGCGAAACACCGCGCCGTAGAGCACGTCGCCCTTGAAGCTGCGCCGCAAAAAGAACGCGCCACCTCGGCGAAGAATGGGCCCAAGCGGGAAGAACGACAGGTTCTCGCCGGCCGCGATGTGCGGCGGCAACATGCCGTGCTGAATCATGACCTGGCTCATGACGAGGTAGTCGACGTGGCTGCGGTGGCTTGGCACCAGCACCAGGGGACCGCGGCGCGCAGCTTGCCGCACCATCTCGACATCGCCTTCGTCGACGACGATCGCGTCGTAGATGCGCTTCCACGCCGCCTGCAGCAGCCGATCGAGCAGGCGCGCCACGTCGACATCGAAGCGCGCGGCGATCTCGTCGTACATCGACATCGCCTTCTTCTCGACGACGGCCGGTGACTGCTGCGTCGACGTGGCGAGCGAGGTCATCGCTGTTTGCAGCTTTGGGTCCTTGAGCACGTCGTCACGCATGCGCGACGGCGACTTCATTGCTGGCCCGTGGGCGACGCGCTCGACGCGGGCCAGGTGGTGCAGGATGGTCCAGCGCACTTTCTTGGCGACGACGTCGTCGGCTGCGGCACCGCGCTCGGCGATGAAGCGTTTGAGGTCGACGGCCTCGGACACGTCGATGCGCGCCGTACCGCCCGCCGCAAACAGCCGACCGAGCGCGCGCAACAGGCCCGGTTCCTCGACGGAACCAAGGATGGCGTCGACGGCGGTGGGTTCGAAATGACCCGGGCGTTGGCGCAGCGCGAGAAAGACGGGCACGAGGAAGATCGGGCGCTCCTGCTGCCGCTGCACGCGCACCAGGGCTTCGATGTAGCGGGCGCGCATCGTCGACGATGACGACAGCAGGTGCAGCGGACGCTTGAGGAACAGCTCGGCGGGCAGGTCGGCGGCCACACAGCGTTGCAGGAGTTCTTCTTCGCACCGCGCGTTTGCTGGTCCACGACGGAGCCAGGCGCCCAGCGCCGTCAGCCCTCGCAGTGCAAAGACGTTGAGTCCGCCGACGAACGCGGCGCGCGGCAGACCTTCGCGGTCGACGACGTGGGTGAGGGCCATGTGCTCGACGGGATTGCGGGCCCGGTGGACCCACACGACGGTGCCGCGGCTGGCGAGGTCGCGCACCATGGCGAGGTCGTCGGCCCCGATGCTGACGCGCTCGAGCTGCCGGCCAACGAGCAGGCGCAGGGCCGGGCCCAGCTTTTTGGGCATGCCGCGGCCGACGAGGCCTTTGGGGAGGTCAACGAGCGCAGGCGGCGCCGACGAGGGAAGCAGATCTGACGACACCGGCGCAGCGTGCCTTGGGAACCTGTCCGTTGGCGAGGGTGTCTTTGCTCACTACAGTGATCTGCATGCGTGTTGCCCTTCTTGCCTGCTTGCTCCTCGGCGCTGCGTCGGCCCACGCCGACAGCTGGCAGTTCCAGTGCGATGGCACCGATCCGTTGTTGCTCGCCGAGATCGAACAGGCCTTCGAGTCGGGCGTTGGCTTCGGCGAAACCTGGGACGAAACGGTCTGCAATCAAGGGCTCATGGTCTTTGGCGACGGCGTGCGTCTGCCGAGAACGCCCGAGCAGATCGCGGCTGCCAACGAAGCCAAAGCCGCCAAGGCCGCTGCCGCCGCTGCTGAAGCCGCCCGCATCGAGGCCGAAAAGCCCAAGCTCACGCCGTTGCAGCAGAAGATGGAAGACCAGTTCTTCGCCCTCTTCATCCCGGTGTTTGTGTTTTTCGCTGGCGGTTTCGCCGTGCTGCTCGCGGCAGTGATCGTGGTGTTGCTGCGCACGCGCAAGCAGATCGTCGTCGACGTGTCGTGTCCGTCTTGCCAGATGCGCATCCCGTTTGTCGTGGGCGAGAGCCCGCACCTGTTCTGCCCGTCGTGTGGTGGCGCCTGTCGCGTGTCGGTGGAAACCACGGGCAAATCGCATTCCGCTTTGGCGATTCCTTTGTAGTTGCCGTTTCGTAAATGCTCGAAAGTAAACGGCTTATGTGAGGTGTCCATGCGCACGCGTATTCTGCTGACCGTGCTCATGGCGATGGCAACTGCCGCAGCGGCTGAGCCGGCGTCGCCCAACAAGCGGCTGCTGTGTGGCTGTGCCTCGTCGCGCTTTTTGGGGCCGCCCACGCCGACGGTGGGCGAGCGCACGTTGGGCGCGTGGCTGCACGGCGACGTCGAACTCAACGGTTTTCAGCCCAAAGACGGCGGTGGCGTGTCGTCGGCGGTGCTGCCGTTTCAGGTGGTCCCCGACGAGAAAAGCAGCGGCAGCTCGCGCTTGGTGAGCGTGCGCGCCACCGACAAAGGCGACGGCCTGCTCGGCATCGTGCGCCACAACGAGCCCGCACCGCGCGATGTGCGCCGCGTGCAGCTTGTGCCGGGGGAAGCCGCGTCGTCGTTGTCACCGGTGTTGGCCGCCGCCTGGCTCGAGCCTGTCGAGGTGCGCGATCGCCGCGACTGCGGTGTGTACGCCACGCAGCGGCTCGCGTTCGAAGCGGTTGCGGGCACTGCACCCGTCGAGGCGTTCGAAGTCACCGATACCACCTCGCACACCACCACCCTCGTCGACGCGCGGCACATCGGTGCGTTCGGCATCGGTCGTGTCGACGTGTGCGAGCACGGCGCGCCCGTCGCCACCGTGCCCACCGAACTCACGATCACGCCGGTGTCGGCCACCGGTGTGCGCGGCGAAGCCTGGGGCTTTGCTCACGACGGCACGGGGACCACGGCGGTGCGCCGCACGTCGTCACCGGCCTCGGCCGACGCCGATCGGATCGCGATGCCGTTTCCGGTCCCCGGCGAGCCGACGCGGCCGATGTCGTGGCTTTCCGTCGGCGGCCTGTGGATCGCCGCTCCGGCCTTTGGCGCGTTGTGCGCGTTGATCGCGTTCGTGGTGTGGCGGTTGAAGCGCCGCAAGCTCGTCGAGGTGCGCTGTGTGGCCTGCCACGGCACTGTCGCCATCGACGTGCTCGACCAGCAAACCGACGGCTTCTTCTGCCCCCACTGCGGTGCTGGCGGCTATTGGAAGGGCAAGGGTGTCGACGTCGACTCCACACGCCTGTAGCGACCGGCGCATGTCGAACGCGCCCACCATCCCCTTTGTCTACGTCGACGCTGCCGCAGCTGCTGGCGACGCTGCCGCACAAGCGCTGCTCTTGCCGCGAGCGCAGACCGATGGCGCCGCAGGCCTCGACCTCGTCGCTGCTGACGGCGTTGTGCTGGCTCCTGGCACCCGCGCGTTGGTGCCCACCGGCGTGGCGATGGCGATCCCTTTGGGCTTCGAAGGGCAGGTGCGCCCGCGTTCGGGGCTCGCGCTCAAGCACGGCGTGACGTGCCTGAACAGCCCGGGCACCATCGACGCCGACTACCGCGGCGAGCTCAAGGTGCTGCTCATCAACCACGGCGACGCCCCGTTTGTCGTCGAGCGCGGCACCCGGATCGCCCAGCTGGTGGTGGGCCCCGTGGTGCGCCCCACGTTGGTTGCGGTGCAAAGCCTCGACGACACCACGCGCGGGCTTTCTGGCTTCGGCAGCACCGGCCGCTGAGGTGCGGTGGCCGCGGCGTGCACGTCGTCGACGGACTTGCCTCCGATTCGGGGCTCAGGCAGCCTGCGCCCGATGCATCCACTTCATGATTTGACCGCTGGTCCGGGCGCTCCTCGCGTCGTGGACTGTTTCATCGAGATCCCCAAGGGCGGCCGCGTCAAGTACGAGGTCGACAAAGACAGTGGCCTGCTGCGCGCCAGCCGCGTGCTCTACGGCGCCATCCACTACCCGGCCAACTACGGCTTCATCCCGCGCACCCTCGACGACGACGGTGATGCCCTCGACATCCTCGTGCTCGCGCAAGACGACATCCAGTCGGGCAGCATCGTGTCAGCACGCGTGATCGGCGTGATGCCGATGGTCGACGGCGGCGAAACCGACGACAAAATCATCGCGGTCATGGTGGGCGATCCGGCCTTCGAAGTCGTGCGCTCCCTCGACGACCTGCTGCCGTTTCGCATGAACGAGATCATGCGCTTCTTCGGCGACTACAAAGCGCTCGAAGAAAAAGAAGTGCGCGTGGCCGCCCCGCTGGGCCTCGACGAAGCCGTCAAGGTCGTCGAGCGCTGCAGCATCGCCTACGAGCGCCGTCACATGACGACCACGCGGGTCGGGCGCGCCTGACGTGACGTCGTCGTCGTCGCCCCTGCAGGCCCTCGCGGTGATCGAGACCTCCTCGATCGCCCGCGGCTTTGTGGTGGTCGACGCGATCGTGAAGAAGGCTCCCGTCGTCGTCAAAATGGCGAAGCCGGTCTCGCCCGGCAAGTTCGTCATCGTCTTTGGCGGCGGTGTTGAAAGCGTGCTCGAGGCTGTCGAAGAAGCCCGCAGCGTCGCCGGCAGCACGATCATCGACGAGCTGTGGTTGCCCGGCGTGCATCCCGCGGTCTTGCCGGCGATCGAGCACGCCCTCGTGGCAGAAGCCGGTGAGGCCATCGCGATTGTGGAAACCACGACGGTGGCCTCGGCGATCCTCGCGGCCGACACGGCGTTGAAAGCCGTCGACGTCAGCGTGGTGCGCCTGCATCTCGCACTCGGCGTGGGCGGCAAGGGGTGGTTCACACTGGCCGGCGAGCTGGCCGACCTGCAGGCCGCTGTCGACGCCGTCACCGCCACCGCCAAGCCCGACCGTCTCGTGGCGTGCGAAATCATCGCGCGGCCCCACGCCGAGATCCGCGGCTTTTTGTCCTGACGTCGTCACACGTCACACATCAACACAAGCGCACGGCCTGAGCTCGGGTACACTCCCCGGCATGAACATCGTGGTGCGTAAAGTCCTCGTCGGTGGGTTGTTCTGCTTCGGCGTCACAGCATCGGTGGCGACCAGCGGCGCCCCCACGGCCGACATCTCCGACGTGAGCGAGGACGTCCGCGTCGCCCTCGACCCGGGGCAGACAGCGCAGTTCGACGCCACCGTCACCGTCAATGCCGACAGCGCCATCTCGTCGGGCACGGGCCAGATCGGGCTCGCGTTGACGATCGACACCGATGCCGCCGGCGGACTCAGCGCCACCATCAGCTCCAACTCAGCGTCGGAAACCTTCGACATCGTCGACGCGCAAGCCCAGGGCACCGCACGCATCGGCATCGACGCCTTCAACGACTGCGGTGGCGCGTCCACCTGCGAAGAGCCCCTGGCGATCGACTTCGTGCGCACCGACGACGGCGACGGCTCCCTCGGGCTCACGTTCAGCCTCGATGCGCTGGCCAGCACCGACAGCGAAGAGGGCGGCACCGGCACGATCTCGTTTGTGATCCAGTAGCTGCTGACCCTCGACAGCCACACCTCACGAGCCCGGCCTGTCCGGGCTTTTGTGTGCCCGCGGCGCTACAATGCCGGCATGTTGACCACGCTGCTGCTTTCGCTTGCTGCCCAGTCTGCGCCGCTCACCGTCGAGGTCCGCGGCATTCCGCGCCCCGCATCGAGTGCGGCGAACACCGTCGATGCAGCGCAGCTGCGCGTGGGCAAGGCCGTGTACGCCGTGCGCTGCCAGATGTGTCACGGCGCCGACGGCAACGCCGACACGCCCATGGGCCGCAAGGTGCAGCCAACGCCGATGCGCTTCACCGACGTCGTGTGGCAGCAGCGGGCGACCAACGAAGGCATCGCCGAGATGATCGTGAAGGGTGGTGCCGCCCTGCAGCGTTCGCCGGTGATGCCCGCCGCGACGAACCTCAAGCCCGGTGAGCTCGAAGCGTTGGTCGCCTACGTGCGGCAGTTCAAGAGCTCGACGGGGTCAGCACAGCTCACCATCACGTCGAGCACGGGCAGCGTCGTCGTGAGTGGAGTGGCCGACACCAACGGCACCGCGAAGATTGTCGCGCCGAACCTGCAGGGGGCGGTGAAGGTGGTGGGCGTCGACAGCGCGGGCAAACCGTGTGCTGTCGACGTGCCCGAGGCCGCCGGCGCCGTCGTCGTCTGCGCCCGCTGATCGAGCGCTCGTCGTGCGTCATCCCGAATGACCATTGATCAC
>JBIKRQ010000259.1:0-8951 GCA_044349155.1 Myxococcota bacterium | reverse complement strand
GCGTCGGTCCCAAGGCCGCTGGCTTCGTTCGACATGTTCTCAAACTCGCCAATCAACCGTCATGAAAACCGCTGTAAGACCACAGCCTGTACATCGTCGAAACTGTTGTTCCATGGGAGTGTTCAGCTTTTGGTGTTGGTGTGTACCCGCGCCAGCGAACCTTTTCGGTTGGCCTACTCCTGGATACCCATCCATCGTTTCGCGAAGGCGGTCGTGTTTTCAGCAATCGCCGACAGGACGTACAGCGCACCGCCTTCGGGATCCGAGAAGCGCTCCCCGCCGTCTTCGGGAACGGCTCGCGCTACAAGAATGCGCGCGCGATAGAGCGGCTTTTGCGTGTCATCCGCAAGCTCGTCGACGGTCGCTGCTGCCAGCGAAAACTTTGGGTCACCGTTTCTGGCGAGCACCAGGCTCCGATCGCCGCCTTCGCGGTGAAGCGCGACACACGTCGCCAGCGCGATGCGCACCAGGTCCACCGGAGCTGCAGCGGCATCGCCAGTCACGTCGAGGACGTAGGTTGAGGCGTCGACGCCTTGCATGTGCACGCTGACAGCGAGGTCGCCCGCGTTCGCCTGAGCGGCTTCTTCGATCGGCGCAGCGCTCAAAGCCCGCCACGCCTGAACGCCGCCAGCAATGACGAGCACGAGCGCAATGATTCCTACGGCTTTCCTGTTCACGGTGTCCCCCTGGTGTGTGCCGACGCGCTCGATAACAATGACGCTCAAGGGACGAAAGGTTTTACCCACAGCCCCATCGCGATGTCGTCAAGATATTGCGTGTCATCGATCTTGATTCTTCCGGTGAGCCGTCCTTCTTCACGAAACCCCAGCTTCGTATAGAGATGGATCGCTCTCGAGTTTGAAGACCGTACCGACAGCTCGATCTTCTCGACGGTGGTGCATGCGCGAGCCCACTCAATCAGATGGCGCAACAGGGCTGCGCCGACGGCTCGACCTTGCGAGCCCTGATGCACGACAAGCGTTAGCCGAACCACGTGGCGAAGGGCGCGGAGGCTCATCGGGTCGAGCATTGCGTGCCCTACAATCTTTCCGTTCTCTGTTGCGACGACGTATCGACCATTTGTGCTTCCGGAGAGCTGCACGATCTTCCGGGCGAAAGCGTCGCTCGAGAGCTCATCGGGATGCGAAATGAGAAACCCCGGAGAGGCTGCGATCGCTTTCTCTGCTGCGGCCAACGCCTCGGCATCATCGACAACAGCTTCACGGATCGTCATTTCCATTGGGTGATGCGGCGCTCAATCGGCGTAGTGGACGCGGACGGTGTCGACGATGGTCTTCAGCAGGCGCTTGACCACCTCGGTGCTGCGGTCGCGCACGACGATGTAGCCGTCGCCTTCGTAGCTGTCGTTTTTGAAGGCGCCGATGGTGGGCAGCTTCGCTTCGCACACGCTGGGGCCGAGGTGCTTGTGCACTTCATGAATACCCGAAACGCCCGCCACCCGGCCCCGGCCCATACCGCGCAAAAACGCAGTGCCCACGGCGTATTGGCGCTCCCAGGTGCCTTCAAATTGCTGGTTGATCACCGCTTGATTCCAGGCGCGGTAGACGCTGTCGCTGTAGGCGTGGCCCATCATGATCGAGATGTTGGCACCCGGTGGGCGCATGGCGATTTCGCCGATGGCCAGGCTGCCGTCTTTGCGCTGAAACCACTCCATGTGCGTCATGCCTTCGGTGAGGCCCAGCGCTTTGATGGCCTTTTTCCCGATGTCGTAAATGCCGCTGTATTCTCCACCCGTAATGTCTCGTGGCAGCAGGCAGCACCACTGGATCCAGGGGTTTTCGACCGCCTCCAAACACGTGGGCAGGTAGTGCGAGATCGAGTGCAGCATGGGCTGGTCGTTGACCGTGATGGTCTCGAAGCTGAACTCGCGGCCCACCAGGAATTCTTCGGCGAGCACCGGGTTGTGCTCGGAAACCCGCAGGCCGGCGATCGCCGCGTCGAGCTCGGCCAACGACCGCATCCGGTACGTCGACTTGCTGCCCATGCCCGCTGGCGGCTTGAGCACGAGGGGGAAGCCGACCTCGTGGGCGAAAGCGCGGGCCTCGTTGCCACTGCGCAGCAGCTTGTTGCGCGCCACCGGCAGACCCGCCTCGGCGAGCGCCGCCTTCATCGACGCCTTGTCGCGGAAGCGCTGTGCCACCTCGGGCGGCGTGCCGGCGACGCCAAAGTGGGCGCGGACCTCGGCGAGCTGCACCTGCATGGCCTCGAGGATGCCGACGATGCGTTCGATCTTGCCGTGCTTCGCCTGCAGCTTCTCGACGGCGGCGATGAGGTCGGCGGTGTCGAGGGGGTTCTCGACGCGGGCGGCGTCGGCAAACAGGCCAGCGTCGTCGCCGCCGGGCAGCGTGTGGCACACGCCGAGGAGGGTGATGCCTTCGAGCTTCGATGCGGCGCGCACGAAACGCAGCGTGATGTCGGAGGGGAAGGGGGCGACGAAGACGATGTTGCGGGCCATGACGCACAATGCCAAAGGGCTTTCTCCAGCGTCAACAGATGCCCCCGGAGCGACCCCATGCGTGTTGTGTTTCTGGCCCCGACATTTCCGCCCGAAATGATCGAGTACACCCGCGGTCTGAAAGAGGTTGGTTGCGAAGTGTACGGCGTTGGCGATACGCCAAAGGAAGCACTTTCACCCCTGCTGAAGAAGTGCATGAGCGCCTATCTGCAGGTGCCGCGCATCATGGACGAAAAAGATGTCGCCGAGCGCGTGACGCAGTGGTTGGCTGGGCGCAGCGTTGACCGCATCGTGTCGAACTGGGAGCCGCTCACCATTCTGGCGGCACGGCTGCGCGAGATCCACGGTTTGCCGGGCATGTCGGTCGATGATGTGATCGGCTTTCGCGACAAACAGGTGATGAAAGAACGCGTGAAAACCGCCGGTTTGCGCGTGCCAAAATCAAAGCGCGTGTTCACCGAAGCCGACATCCGCGCGGCGGTGGAAGAAATCGGCTACCCCGTCGTGCTCAAGCCGATCGCGGGCGCTGGTTCGGCCGACACCTACAAAGTGCAAGATGCCAAGCAACTTGATGAAGTCATGAAGTTGATGCAGCACGTGCGCGAAGCCAGCTGTGAAGAGTACATCGAAGGCGAAGAATATACCTACGATACTTTGAGCGTGGGTGGCGTGCCCGTGTACGAGAATTCGGCGCAGTATCTGCCGAAGCCGCTGGAGGCCCGCAGTAACGAGTGGATTTCGCCGGTGATCATCACCGTGCGCGATATGCAGCAGCCGAAGTTGCAGGGAGGCATCCAACTGGGCCGCAATGTGCTGAAGGCGCTGCGCATGGGCGATGGCTTTACGCATATGGAGTGGTTCTTGACGCCGAAGGGCGAAGCCATCTTTGGTGAGATTGGTTGTCGGCCTCCGGGCGGGCACCTGGTGGACCAGATGAACTACACCGGCGACATCGACTTGTTTCGCGAATGGGCGCGCGTTGTCACGTATCGCCGTTTCGAGGCCAGCACCGAGCGTAAATACAACTGCGGCATCGTGTTCAAGCGGGCGATGGGGCAGGGGCGCATCACGCGCATCACCGGCCTGAACGCCTGGAAGCGCGAAGCGGGCGCAGCGTTTGTGGGCGACGCCCTGCTGCGGCCGGGGACCATGCGGCGCAACTGGAAGAACACGCTGCTGTCTGACGGGCACGTGCTCGTGCGCCACGCCGACTGGGACGAGGCCAGGCGCCTGTCGTTTCTGGCGGCGACGAACATCAGCCTGTACGCCGAGTGACCATGAAGCAGCGCACGCAGAGTATCGCAGGGGTCGTCGACCTTCACCGCTTCGACGGCGACGACAGCAACGAGCACGCGCCCGCGCAACTCGTGATTGAGATTCCGCACGGGGCGACGAAGACGCGCCACTTCGAAGCCTTGAAGGCGCAGTTGCAGGGGCCGTTTCCCGACGACCTCGTCGACTTCTTTCACGTGAACACCGACGTGGGCGCGCCCGAGGTCGGGCTCGCGTTGGCCGCGCGCTACGTGCAGCAGCACCCCACACAGCGCGTGGAAGTGCTCGTGTGTCAGATCCCGCGCACGTTCATCGATACGAATCGCGTGGTGGATGAAAACACCCAGCCGTCGACGTCGAGTGCTTCGGGCATGACGCCGGGCGTGGTGCGCTACGTGCGCGAGCCAAGCGACCTGCAGCGCTTGATTGGCTTGAGCAAGCAGTACCAGCAGGCGTGTGCGTCGTCGTTGGAGCCGACGTTGTTGGCTGGTGGTCGGGCGATCATGTTGCACACCTACGCGCCGCGCAGCGTGGACGTGCCCGTCGACGAGAACATCGTTGCCGCGTTGCACGACGCCTACCGACCGGAACGTGTTGGGCAGTGGCCGTTGCGCGCGTCGATCGACTTGATCGCCACCACGCCCGATGGCGCGATGGTGAGCGATGCGGAGTGGGTGCAGCGGGTGCAGCAGGCAGCGGCCGACGTCGACGTGGACGTGACGGTGTCGGGCACCTACGCGCTGCACCCGAGTACGGCAGCACACGCGTGGGCCACGCGCTTTGTGGGCCAGACGTTGTGCGTGGAGCTGCGCCGAGACCTGGTGGTGCAGCAGTTCACGCCGTTTGCCGAGATGGTCGCCGACGACGACAAAGTGGCGCGCTTCGCCGAGCTGCTGCTGCGCACGCTGGTCTGATCGATCGACGCGCTGGTGCATTGTTCGCCCGCCGAACGAATGCCCACCGCGCGAGCGCTACCGCTCGTGTGGGCACCTGACGCAAGATGCGGCGATGCACCAGATTCGAGTCTCATGACGCGCGGCAAACGCACCCCCGTCGTCGTCGTCGTCGTCCTCGTTGCCGCCGTCGCCCACGCCGCGCGGTGGCGTCGGCGTCGTGTACGGCGGCGTCCGCCTGCTGCATCTGCTGCTCGTCACCGCGAGCCTGCCGCTGGGGCACTTCGCCTTCACCATGGATGCACGACCCGATGGCGCGAGCCGCGTGCTCGTCACCGGCGTGGCCTTCTTTTTGACGGCCACGTACCCGGTCACGCTCCCTGCTGCGCTGTTGCGCACCGTTCCCCTCGTCGTGGTCGTCGGTGTTGGTCTGTGGTCGCACGAGGCGATCACGATGATGGCCTGGCGCAACGTGGCCTCGTTGCGGACGGCGTTGTCGTTGAGCTTCGCGTTGGTCGGCGTGCGTGCGGCGGCGGCGATGCCCATCGCTTTCTTCGCTGGCCTTGCTGCCCTGGTGGTGGGCTGGCCCCTGGTCGAGCCCATGGTCGATGCCCGCACCGACCCCGCTGCGGGCCCGCTGACGCTGACGGGCATTCTCGCTGTCGGGGCGTGGCTGCTGCAGACCGCGACGACGACGAAGGGGTGGTACGGGCAAAGCGTCTTTGGCGGTCCGCCGACTCCGGCACAGCAGGAGCGATCGATCGCGATGACGCGGTGGAGCGGGGTGATGGCCGTGATGATGGCCGCTGCGTTCCTCGCGTTTGCGGTGATCGCGTTTTGGTGACGGCTGCGTCGTCGTCGTCGTCGTCGTCGACACCAGGCTCGCCGCCTGCTCGAGTAGCAACAAAAAGAGCCGCCCGATGGGCGGCTCTTTTTCTGTGCTTTCGCAGCGCGCGGTCAGTTCGCGCCGGTGTCGCTGTAGAAGAGTGCTGAGCGGTCGCCGCCAACCCACACGTGGCTGTCGTCGAGCGCGAAGCCGGTGAAGAGCCGGTGAAACGAGCCAAAGACGTCGTCGAGGCCGGTCTCAAGGGCCGCAGCACCTGCAGGCACCGTCCACGTTGCGCCGGCATCGGTGGTCTTCAAGAGCAGGGCATCGTCGTCGGTATCGTTCTGGCCGACGGCGTAGCCAACCGTGCCGCCGGGGGCGAAGAAGATGGCCGCAATCTGGATGACCTTCGACGACAACGCTGCTGGCATCGTCGACGCGGTCCAGCTGTCGCCGCTCGTGGTGCTCTTGTAGATGGTCGCGGTACCGCCCTCGCGGGCGCTGAAGTCGCTGACGGCGGCGAAGGCCACCGTGTCGCTCACCATCGTCACCGCCGTTGGGCCCACCGCGCTGGCGTTGTCGGTGGTGCCACGGACCGTGAGGGGCGAAGGCGCGAAGGTGACGCCGTTGTCGTGGCTGACGCAGATGACCTGTGACGCGGGGTCGGCGTCGAGATCGGCGCTGCGCGTGATGTAGAGGACGTGCTGGTCGTTCGGCGAGATGGTCCCGATCTGGTTCAGGTTCTCGGTGATGCGCGTGCGCGGACCGTAGGTGCAGCCGCCGACGGGGATGGGGTTTGGGAAGGTCGGGTTCGCCTCGGGCGCCCACCGTTCTGCCACACGGTGTCGGGGCCTGGGGCACCGACCGACGTCGAGACCACGCCGCTGCCAATGAGGGCCACGAAGCCCGTCGATGTCGGCAGCAGACCCTCGAGGGCCGCAATGCCGTAGCGCAGGCCGCTGTCGGCGAGAGAGAACGTCGCGAAGTTGTCGGTCGACGTGAGGATCGCGCCGCTCGTGCTCATCGTGACCGCGATGCCCGTCGACGTTGCAACGATGCCGCGCACGCTGAAGTCACCAAGGCCGTTGGGCGGATTGGTGAAGGTGGCGTCGGGCACCGCAAAGGCCGTGACCTCGCCAGCGGTTGCCTTGTAAAGCGCCGACTTCGTGCTGCCGTTGGCCGAGCGCGTGCCGATGAAGCCGTTGGTCAACGACGAGAAGTAGATGGCCGAGATGTTGTCTTCTTCGTTGTGGAAGTTCGGGGAGGCATCGAGGATCACGAGGCGCTTCCAGGCCAGGCCGTCGTCTTCGCCTTCGCCTTCGCCTTCGCCTTCGCCTTCGCCTTCACCTTCACCTTCACCTTCACCTTCACCTTCACCTTCGGCTTCGCCTTCACGCTCGCCTTCGCCTTCACCTTCGCCTTCACCGCCGTCGCTGACGACGAGATCGAAGGCGGCGGTCAGGGGCAGGGACAAACACATTCCAAGAGCAATTGAACGCATGGGGCCTCCAGACGCGCATCAAGCCAGCGCGAACAGCGGAGGTACCACGGGACAGGTCTGGCACCGGTTCGCGGGCGATGTCTCTTCGACGACCGCATGGTCGTCACTTCAGCGCCGTGCAGCTCGTCATTCGGTGGGTTGGGCGGTCTTGACGAGGCGCGTGACGTCGTAGTTCTGCTGCTGCAAGCGCGCGAGGATTCCGTCGTACACGTCGGGCGACATCGTGCGCGTGCGGCTGAGTATCCACAGCGCATCGCGGCTCGGGTTGCCGACGACAGAGAACGCGGCGTCGTCGAGGTCGACGATCCAGTAGTCGCCCCAAAACGGGCCGAAGAAGCTGACCTCGAGTTTGGCGTTGCTGGTCGCATCGACAACACGCGCGCGCCCATGGGCGATGCTCTCCTCGCCGTTGATGGTGCCTTTGCGACAGCGCACATCGATCTCGCCATCGGCGCGCAGCGCATACGTCGCCGACGTCGCCGTGCACCCGGCTTGAAATCCCTGCGGGAACGAGGCGACCTCGAACCACGTGCCGAGGTAGCGCTCCAGGTTGACGTGTTCGACGGTGATGAGCGGCGGCAGTTTGTGGCGCTCCGTCGTCGTCACGCAGCTGGTGAGCCCACACAACAGACCACAACACAAGGCGAGACCGACGGCGAGAAAATGGCGCATCGCCAGACATAGCGTCCGCTCGCCACTGATGCGTGCACAAAGCGCCCGCGGCCGGCGACGACGTCGAACCGCGAGCGCGCACGACGCGACTGGATGCGCGACAGCGTACGCAGCAGACACATGAGGCGTTGTTGACACCGGGCCGGAGGGGAAGCTGGCCGATGCACTTTGAACCAGGAGGCGCCAGCCCGCTCGACGACGGAGAACTGCCCGCCGCCGACGCTCAGCGTTGACTGGCGGGGAAGCTTCCCCGCCCACCCTCAAAGCGTTCGCCTCGGCGACAAACCGCAAAGCCGGTTTCTCTCCAAGGCTCAGTGCACGGGGAGTCCGCAGATGGCGCGAACCGTCGGTGGCGCGATAGCCAGCATCGCCGCTCGCGTGAAGCGGGCCGCGCGCACCGGCGGTGAACGCTCGGGCGTACTGCTGAACGTGAACTCGACGAACTCGAGGTCGACGGGAGCGTCGTTGCCGATCTCATCGACGAACTCGTTGTCGACGTGCAGTGCGACTCGCGTGGGCTGCTGCGTGAGGGCAAGGAGACGTTGCCGGCCCGTGGGCGTCAGGTGCGTCACCACAGCGCCACCCTTGCGCACGGCGGTGCGCAGCACGTGGGCCTGGGTGACTTGTGTGCGGCCATCGACGACGACGGCAACGAAACCGCCTCCTGCGCGGCGCCACACCAGCAGTTGATCGGCGCCGAGCCGGGCCTGTAGCGCCTTGAGGGCCTGGGCCCGCTCATCGTCTGGGACGCCCCATGTTGGGTACGGCTTGTCGACGCGTGTGGCGTTTGGTGAAGGCGGCGTCGTGGTCCAGGTGGGTCCGGGCAGCACAACGCGAGCCATGCCCATGCTGCCTGGCTGAACGAGGGCGTCGAGGACCACTTCGGGGGCAATGGGTGCTTCACCGTCGAAGCCGACGAACTCGACGATGGCGTCGGTGCGCAGCGTGACCAGGCCAGGCGAAAGCCCCTGTGCAAACAGCCGCTCGTTGCCGCGCAAGGTGAGCGCCTCAATCGTGCCGGCGACCATGAGCTCGCGAAGCTCGGCGGGCACGGGCTGGCCGTACTCCTTCTCGGCTGCAGCGATCACCGGGCCAGCGTCGACGATGAACTCGATCCGCCCACCGGGGCATGGCGGGATGGGTGAGCTTGTGAGCAACAGCAGCGGCAGCAGAAGCATCGGCTTGCCCTAGCAGGTTGCTGAAAAATGGCGCTTTGGGCGCGACGATGACGTCGTCAAACTTGTGTTCGACGACGTCATTGCCGTTTCGGCGCTCGATTTCGTGCCTCTCGGCTCGTTCGCTGTTGTCTAT
>JBIKRQ010000258.1:0-8977 GCA_044349155.1 Myxococcota bacterium | reverse complement strand
CTCGGTCAGGCCGGTCGTCGAGATGTTTTCGCCGAAGGCCGGACGTGCCGAGAGCCCATCTGCGAGTTCTGGCGTCTCCGCCAACCAGGCCGCGTAGTGTTCATAAGGATAATGGTGAAGTGCCTTTTCTGGCCCACCATGATGAACTGGATCTCCTTGTGAATCGCCGACGAGCCCGGTGAGGGTGATCGTCCAGGGACCTACAAGCGGCGACTTGGCGATGGCACTCGGGAGCAAGCGAGGTCCGAGCGGCCGCGGCGTGCCGGCAAACATGGCATCAATGGTCTGCACGCTTATTCATCTCCTTGCTGCTCATTTCGTGATTCAAGTTTGGCCCAGCATCTCGGCTGGCCTGTCGCCCAACGCTCCCGCGATCAGCGCGCCGAGCCGCATGTCGCTTTCCTGACCGAAGCCGTGGTGGAGGATCTCCCCCGAGCGCGCGATCAGGATCGTCGTCGGCGTGCCACGCATCTGGAATCGGCCCATGGTGACCGGGATCGGCCCGTTCTTTCCAGCCTCGTCGACGCCAATCGGAAATCGGAGCCGGTACTCGTGAATGTAGGCTTCCAGTGATACAGGCGTCATCGCAGCGTGATGCTCAAATACTGTATGGATCCCGATAACGGCGAGATCGCTCTCCTTAAACATCTCGAAAGCTCGCTGCGCCTGCGGTGTACCGTGCGCGACACAGCCCGGGCACAGCATCTGAAACGCGTGGAGCAGCACCGGGCGTCCGCGTAAACTTTCAAGCGTGATTCGTTCTTTGGTGTTGAACCATTGGCTCACCACCAACTCAGGTGCAAGCATTTCATGCTCCTTCGTTGTTTTTTCAGTAGCTCCAAGAGCGCTGAATTTGCTATTGTATAGAGTGAGACGTCGGCGGATTTCGACCGGTCTCTGCCGACGTCTCAAGGTGCATTCAGCGAGCGTCCCGCGTGAGCTTCACGCCTGGGAAGTCCACCGGCACATCGAGGGCCACATTGACGTAGTTCGTAAAGAGATTGAGCGCGACGTGGGCCATGATCTCGGCGATGTCCTGGTCGTCGAAACCAGCGCCTTTCACAGTGGCGATGTCGGCGGCGGCAACCTGCCCGCGTTGTTCGACCACAGCCACGGCGAACGTCAGGGCAGCGGCCGTGCGTGGGTCGGACGAGCGACCTGATTGAGCCGCGATCATCTCGTCAGCGGTCGCGCCGGCCTTGCGTCCAAGCGCGGTGTGGGCGGCGAGGCAGTAGTTGCAGGCATTGCGATCGGCGACGGCAACCGCGATCTGCTCGCCGAGCTTGGCGCCAAGGCGGCCAGCGCCGAGGGCGCCGAACGAGCCCCACATGCTCTTCAAGGCAGCAGGCGAGTTGGCAACGGCTTTGAACATGTTGGGCACAACGCCGAACGCGCTCTTGATTTCGCGGAGAATGATCTTGCTTTCTTCGCTCACGGCATCGGCATTCACGAGGTCAATCCTGGACATATTTGTCTCCTTTTTGTCGTTCTATTCGTAGCGAGTCGCTACGTTTGCCGCCGGCGACATGGCCGCGGAAAACCTGGTTTGGTTCGTCGAAGCGTCAGGTTGGGCGCGTGAATTGCTCCCAGATTTCTCTTCGATTCGCCTCGCTTGCGAGCGCGTGCTCGGGGCAGTCCACCCGAACCTGATCGGTCGCAAGCGGTGCGTCGACGAAGGCGCAGTGGTGTGGCGCGGCCGCTGCGGGTCGGACGTTGGGGCGGAAGTGGACACACGTCACGCACATGCCGCTCACCGGGACGAGCCGTTGGTCCTGAAGCGACCGGATCATCTTCACGACACCCGAGAAGAACGCTCGCTGTTCCTCGGGCGTCAGCTCCGTTACCGCTTCGGCCATGAACTCGGGCCACGATCGCGCGCGTGCACCGAGCTGAGCTCCCTTCCTGGTCGGCGTGAGCAGGCTCGCCCGTGGATGACGCGGGTCGCGGGACTTCGCGAGCATCTTCTTCTCGACGAGCACGCTGACGGAGTCACTGATGGTCGGCAGCGTGACGCCGAGACGCTGACTCAGCTCCGTCCCGGTGAGCGCGCCGTGCGTGACGAGTGCCGCCAGGATCTGCCCCTGCGTGGCGGACAGGCCTTCGTCGTTCGCCTGCTGCCATGCCTGCTGCTTCATCGCGAGGCCGATCTTGTGCAGGCCCGTGGCGATGCGCGACGAGAGCGGGTCGGTGTTGTCGTCGAAGTACGGGAGGGTGCGACTCATGACTCAGATCTAACTTAGGACTCCTAACTTGTCAAGTGGTCGCCAGAGATCTTGCTTGCTTGCTCCACGGCGATCGACGCAACCCTCGCCAGCGGCCTACGGGTGCGCTACCGCCGCGCTCATGCGCGTTTCGGTGATCGGTGTTGTGCTGGCGGTGCTGTCAACGTGGTCGACGTCGACACAGGCGGCGCCGGCGGCGTGTGCGGCGGCCCCTGCGGGCATGCGCTGTGTGCTCGGCGGTGTCGCCGGCCCAGTGGAACTGTCGACGTTCTACGTCGACGAACTCGCCATCACCGCGACGGACTACCAGCGCTGTGTCGACGACAAAAGCTGCGCGCCGCTCGCGAAGAAGAAGAAGCCCGAGACGTTGGCGGCGTCGTATGCGCAGGCCCACGCCTACTGCGTGTTTGTGGGCAAACGCGTGGCCACCGAGTGGGAGTGGCAGCACGCCAAAACCGCAGGCCTGTCGACGTCGACGCCGGAGTGGACCTCAACGTGGTTCGCGTCGCTTTCATCGTGTGGCGAGCGCTGCACGGGGCTCGATCCGCTGGGTCCGTGCGATGGTGCCTCGCCCTGCCCGAGCCACTCGACGACACGCACACTCGCTGGAGCGGCCACGCGCAAGGGTGCGTTGTTGAGCACCCCGCAAGCGTTTCGCTGCGCGAGTTCGTCGACGACGTTGAGCAGCTGGCCGCCGAAGCAGTTGGCGCAACCGCCCGCTGCACCAAAGGCTCCGGCAGCGCCCACCGCTGAACAGCTCGAGGTGTTTGGCAAGATCAAGGAAGACACCCTCGCGAAGCAGGTGTGTGAGCAGAAGGGGCGCTCGTTCGTCGATTGTCGCGACCCCAACCACTACATCAAGAGCAACGAGCCACGGCAGCACTTGTGGCGCCCGTTCGTCGAGAACCTCGGCGGTGGCTACGTCGGTGTGGGCATCGATCAGAACTACAGCTTCATCGCGCACGCGAAGAGCGAGTGGGTGTGGTTGTTCGACTACGACCCCACCGTCGTGCGCCTGCACCACGTGTTGCGCGCGGTCGTTCTCGACAGCCCCACGCGCGCCGACTTCGTGTCGCACTTCGAAGCCGCGAACAAAGACAAAACGCTGGCGCTGTTGTCCTCGACGTATGCCGGCCTCGCCGAGCGCGCCGCCTACCGCGAGATCTTCGGCGTGAGCCGTGCGGGCCTGCTCGGCTACTACGGCCACCAGATGGCCGGCGAGATTGCGATCCCCGACATCACGCACGCGCCCACCGCCGACCCCGAAAAACCCGAGCGCACCGCCGGCGTGAAGATCGGCCAGGACCTGCCCGACCCCACCTACGGCTGGCTCGCCGGCGCGCGCCCAGGCCCCGCCTGTGACGCTTGAGCTGTTCCCAGGCGCCTGAGGGAGTCCGATTCGGGCAAGATCCGTCGACGACCAGTGCGTTGACGACGGCCGTGCGTCCGATGGCCTGAAAGAGCCGGTTTTGGGCGGGTTCAGCGGGCCGTGAGTCCGAACAAAAGAGCAAGTTGGGCGGGGGTGCTGCAAGGCCGCCCTTTGAAAAGGCGCCCTGTTCGTCCTATCCGCTCGCGCGCAGCGCCTCGCCTCGTGAGCGCCCCAGCACAGCCTCGCGGGTTGCATCGAGGAGGCTGCGTTGGGCGTTGACCTTCACGAGCTGCTGCAGATGGGCGACGCCGTCGACGTGCGTGTACAGGCTGGGCGTTTGGATCCCGAGCGTCGTCGCCACGCGGGCGAGGCTGAGCGCCGCGAGCCCGTCGTCGTCGACGATGGTGGTGGCGGCGGCGACAACGGCCTCCTTCGAGATACCGGCGCGCTCGCCACTGCCCCGTCGCTGCTTCTTGCTGGTCTTCTTTGTCGTCATCGTTGTGGAGGGCGGCATACGTCAGCGCGCCGCTTGCAGGAACGACAACACCGCCGTGCGGCGATCGCATGGCCTCGTCGGCGGGCACCTTGGCGCGCTGGTGAGCGCGACGCCGGCAAGCGCGGCGCGGGCAGAGAGAGACGAAAGAGTGCTGGAGGCCGTTCGGGTGGTTGCCATTGGGACTCCTACTGGTTCGTTCATTTATCCTAATAACATTAGGATTGCTATCAAGGCTTCCAGACGCCGCAGATCTGCAGAGGCGTCGTTCACCTGTTCAACGACTCGTGTTCGTGACGAACGCGCCTCAGGGCCCGTCGGCCACGATCTCGATGGTCACCACCTCGGAATGCCACTCGCCGAGATGCACCTGCAGCTGCCAGGTGCCCGGGTGCTGGCCGATGAAGCGCGACACGTCGGCGGTGAACCAGTTGCCGGTGATCGACTCCACGCCTTCCTCGATGCCGGCGATGAGGGGTTCGCTGTCGCCGTCGCCCAGGGCGAGGTGTCGACGCAGCGTCATCTGCAACGCAGGCGCCACCGCCGTGAGCACGACGGCGCGCATGGGATCGGTGCACCCCTGCCGGTTGAGCGCGGCGAGGTCGTGTTCTGACCACGCCACGTACCCAAATGCTTTGGCGTTCCGCGCCGTGCCCGTCGACGGTGCCGACAGCAGCAGACCGCGGAAGCCGCGCTCAGGTTGCGGGCTCTCGGGCTGCTCGGTGAGGTCGTCGCAGGAGTCGGAGTCGGAGTCGGAGTCGAAGTCGCCGTCGTCGTCGTTGTGCATCGCTTCCTTGTAGCGCTGCGCGAACGCTGGCGCGCCGCCGACCGCCGAGTACCATCGCGTGATGGGCCCCATCCTCCTCGTCTCGCTCTTGGAGTTCCATGTCGCACAACTCTCGGCCGAACAGGCCATTCAGGTGCTGCCCTCGATCGACACCACCTTTCCCGACACCAGCGTGGTCCTGCCGACCAATGCGCGTCTGGTGGCGTCGGGCACGGCCGATGCGACGTTCCTGTTGACCCGCGGGGACCAAAGCGTTGTCGCCCTCGACGTGGAAACGCACGCGTCGACGTATGGGCACATGCTGGTCTTGCCGCTGCCGCCACTGCGCGCGGGCGAAGCGCTCGTGCTGGAGCCGTTATCCGCGCCGCGGCCCGAGATGTCGCTCACCGATGCCGCTGTTGAAAAGCCTGGCGCGAAGAGGAGCTCGAGGACTTCATCATCGCTGAGGCGCTGCCCCTCAGCGACCAGCCCGCGTTCGCGAGCGCGCTGCTCGACCTTGTCGCGCCGAACACCGGCGCCATCGTCGCGGACCTCGATGACGACCTGACCTGCCTGATGTGCGGCAGACAGCGTGACCGTGCCGCGCGCCGATTTTCCGGCGGCGATGCGTGCTTCGGGGAGTTCGAGGCCATGGTCGAGCGCGTTTCGAACCAGATGCATCAGCGGATCGGAGATCTGCTGCACAACGTTCTTGTCGACTTCTGTTTGCTCTCCCTGAATGACGAGCTGGATGTCTTTGCCCAGGCGGGTGGCGAGGTCGTGCACAACGCGTGGCATGCGCGAGAACACGACGTTGATGGGCTGCATCCGCAGGCGCATCACCGCTTCCTGGATCTGCCGCGTGCTGCGTGCGAGCTCCTCGAGCGCATCTCGCGTCCCCTCGATGCGATTGCCTTCGCTGGTGAGCTCCGTCAGCAGCGCCTGCGTGATGACGAGCTCGCCGATCATGTCGACGAGCGCGTCGAGACGTACCGTTGGCACACGGATCGAACTCAGCTCCGCACGGTTGCTGCCTCCCTCCTCTCGCGAGGCGGCGCGCTCAACGGAAGCGCTTGAAGCGTTTGCTGTCAGCGCTGGTGCCTGCACGAGATCAAGGTCTTCCTCGACGCTGGCAGGAGCGGGTGCTTGCGCGACGACATCGATGGCGACGCTTGCGGCGTCCTCGACCCAATCAAAGATCGCCTGCACGTCGGATCGTTTACTGCTGGTCGACAGCACCACCTTCCAGGCGATGTAGAGCGCCTCCGGGTCGAGGTCGTTCCAGGCGGGAAGCGCAGCTGTGTTCGCAGTGACGTGCGCGTCGCCGAGGCGCTGCAGGTCGCGCAACGGGAACGTGGGATCGTTACCGGACTGAAAGTAGCCGCGCTGTGGGGCAAACGAGATGGCGAAGGTCGTTCGCTCTGGTGCTGCCGCTGCGACACCTTCGACGACCGCAGAAGGCTCGCCGTCGTTCAACGTCTTGCGAAGGTGCTCGGTGGTATCGGCGATCTGCGCGTGATTTGGCGTCACGCCATCGCTGGTCGACGCCATAAACTTCCGCACCACATCGACGGCGCCAAGGAGCACATCGACGCGTGCTGCATCCAGGAGGAGTCGCCCTTGACGCGCTCCATCGAGGAACGCTTCGAACTCGTGAACGAGCCCCGTGATCTCGGGGAAGCCAAACGTTGCGGCGCCACCTTTGATGGAGTGGGCAGCGCGGAAGGCGACTTGAAGCTGTTGCTCGTCTGCGGGGTGTTCGCCAAGGGCGAGGAGCGATGACTCAAGAGCCGCGATGTTCTCTTCGGCTTCTTCGAGAAAGAGCGCGATCAGGGCTGCGTTTATCATCCCTGCACCTCAGGCAGCAGCACGTCGGACAGCCCCAACAGCGCGACGCATTCAGACAGCGCTGCGGAAGGATGCGCGAGCGCAAGATGTCGGTTTGAGTGGGAGAGCGTCGCACCCAGTGCCAACAGCAGCTGCAGCAGCGACGCATCGCAGCGTTCAACCTCAGCACCCGAGATCACAAAAACGGCCGGGGGTGCTGCAAGGCCGCCCTTTGAAAAGGCGCCCTGTTCGTCCTATCCGCCGGGCATCCTGATTCTCGACGAGGCCACGTCGTCCCTCGATGGCGAGAGCGAGCACCTGGTGCACGATGCGCTGCAAACGCTGATGAAGGGCCGCACCACGTTGGTCATCGCCCACCGCCTCAGCACGGTGAAAGACGCCAACCGCATCGTCGTGCTCGACAAGGGCCAGATCGTCGACGTGGGGCGCCACAGCGAGCTGCTGTTGCGCGGCGGTATCTACAAAAACCTCGTGGAGCACCAGCTGATCGCGGCTGCGTAGCGTGAATCCGACCAGTGATCGGATCGCGCTGCCGTCGGCCTGTGCAACAACGACGGCCGTGGTATCGCGCGCCCATGCTGTTCTCCCTGCTCACCCTCGCGCTCGCCGCGGCACCGCCGACGCCGCCTGATCAGCCCCCGCGCGTGCTCGTCCTTTCGCTGCAAACGGTGAGCGTTGAGCCGGCGACAACCGCGTCGCTGGGTGGTGTTCTCGCCGCCGCCCTCGCCGCCGACGAACGACTCGCGGTCATCGCCGCCGCCGACGTCGCCGACCTCGCTGCCCTCGAGGCCGAAAAGCAGAGCTCCGGCTGCGACTCCAACGGCTGCTTCGCCGAGATCGCCGACGCCCTTGGCGCCCGCTACGTCGTGATTGGCGACGTCAACAGGCTTGGCGATGCCTTCGTGCTCAACCTGCGGCTGCTCGACACAGCGACCGGCAACGCGCCGTGGCGGTTGTCGCTGCAGGAGGGCTCCCTCGAAAAGCTGAGCGAGCGTGTTCGTCCGCAACTGCGTCGCATCGGCGATGCACTTGTCATCGACACGGCGGCGGCCGTCGCCGCGGCGCCATCGTCGTCGGTCACAGGGCTCGCGCTCGTCGGTGGTGGCGTCGCGATCGGCCTCGGCGCGCTGCTCGGCGACGTGTTCTCGCCGACGTCGAGCAACAGCCGCATCGATGCTGTCGACTGGGTCCTGCCGGCCGGTTACGTCGTCGTCGCCCCGGCCCTCATCATCGTCGGCGGCATCCTTGCCGTCGCCAACGCCGGAGCGTCGCCATGAGCCGTGTGTCGTCGATCTGTGTGGTGATTGCCGCCATGACCGTCAGCGCCTGCGGGCTCATCGATGGTGGGCTCTTCGACCCGCCCCCCGAGGTGAAACAGGCGGCGTTGTTGCGGTGCGACCTCGCGCAATTCATGCCGTCGTGCATCGATCCTGGCAGCGAAGCATCGTTGCCGGCCTGGGAGCGGGCGCAGATTTCGCAGGCCGAGGTCGACTGCGTCGATGCCCTCGGCTGCGACGAGAACGAAGTCGACGGCGAGGCCACCAACGCCGCCGTTGTGGAGTGCCTCAACAGCGACAGCCGCCCCGGCGAGACACCCAGCGATGAGGAATTCCAGGCCCTCATCGAATGCCTGCTGGACTGCGATAGCCAGTACGAGACGGCGGTCTGCACCAACGGCGACGAGCTCGGCGCCGCCACCGACGACCGCGAGGTCTGCAGGGACGCCTGCTGACGCCATCCAACCAGTGGTAAGATGAAGGAAGCCTACATCTTGCCACTGGTTGGATTCCATCAGTCATCGTCGCGATCTGCGCCAGGCTGCGCAGGCGCGGCGTTCGTATTCGTCGCCGTCGGCGTCGAGAACGCGGCAGCAGCACCATGCTTGTAGACGAGGGCACCACCAGCCTCGCCGACACGCACGCCAAGCCCCAGCACCACCACCGTCGTCGCCACACCGGCCAGAGCCAACGGCAACCCGGCACGGCCACGCGAGGCGAGCAAGCCCGCCAGCAGCACCGCGAAGGCCACCCCGCTGCCGGCCACGAACTGTTCCGCGGCTTCGGCGTGGGCTTCGATCAGCGCTTCGGGCACCACGCGTTCAACGCGTTCTTCGTCGTTCTCGCCGCTGTTTTCCGCCAACAGGCCGCTGCCGACGAGCACGCCCTGCAACACCACCGCGATGACAAAGGCACGCGCTGGCAGCCACTGCCGCCACCACGCGAGGCACAGCGACGCACTCACGAAGGGCATCAGCACCGCAAGGGCGATGGGCAGGTGGA
>JBIKRQ010000021.1:0-32209 GCA_044349155.1 Myxococcota bacterium | reverse complement strand
ACATCAGACCCGCCCTTCGGACTTCTGCGCGCGCTCGATGCTCTCAAACAACGCGCGGAAGTTGCCCGCACCAAAGCCCTTGTCGCCCTTGCGCTGGATGACCTCGAAGAAGAACGGGCCCGCGGCTTTGTCTTTCAACAGGCCTGCGGCTTCCTTCAAGAAAATCTGCAGCATGTAGGAGTGGTTCTCGCCGCCGTCGACGAGGATCTGCAGTTGGCGCAGGCGCTCGATGTCTTCGTCGATCGCGTTGACGCCGATGTCCTTCAAGCGCTGCGGCAGCATGTCGTAGTAGCTGTTGGGCGTGGGCATGAACTCCACGCCGGCCTTGCGCATGCTCTCAACAGAAGTCTGGATGTCGGGGACGGTGAGCGCCACATGCTGCACGCCATCGCCGCGGTGGTCGCCGACGAAGACCGCGATCTGACTCGACGAGAAAAACGGCCGACGCGGTTCGTTGTTCGCGAAGCGAATGCCCGACTCGGGGTCCCACATCACGATCGACTTCAAGCCCGAGCCGTGCGTGGCATCGGTGCTGCCACCACGTGGACGGGCCATCGGCGAAAACGGTGCCGCAGGTGCTGCAGGAGCAGTGGCTGCACCGTTTTTGTCGTCGGTGCTCGTGGTGTGAAACTCGACGTGCCAGAAGCGCTCGAAGCCGAGGACGTGCTCCATCCACAACAACGCCGGCGACATCGTCATGTAGTTCGCGGTGATGTGATCGATGTGGCCAAAGCCGTAGCGGTTGCCGCGTGAAACATCCGCACCCGTCGACACAAAACCGGGGAACAACGGCTTGTAGCCACGACGTTCCACAAAGCGGATCGTGGTGTCGCCGAAGGCCGTCGTGATCGAGAACATGCCGAGGGTGCCGCCCGCACCATCGTCGTGCCACTCGACATCGCTCATCGGCGTGCCGCCGCGCGCTTCGACAAGGCGCAACGTGTGCTCGACGTCTTTCACCTCCATCACCATCGTGCCGACACCCTCGGGGTGACGCTGCAGCCAACGCCAGGCGCGCCCGCCCTTGCCGCGCGGCTCGATGATCACGAGCGTGACGTCGCCCGCCTGAAACACCGCGCTGTGGCTCTTGCCGGCCGCATCGAGGCGCTCGTCGGAGTGGCCGACCTCGACGAAGTCCATCTTGTCGACGAGGAAGCGGCGCGTGCGCTCGAGATCTTCAACGATGTAGTGCAGTGCTTCCACACGAATGAGGCCGAGGGATTCTTTCTTGTTCGCAGTCGTCGTCGTCATGAAAGACCTCAGGAGGCAGCAGGTGCAGGAGCAGGAGCGTCGGGCTGGCGATCGGGATGCGCCGCGGCAAACGCGGGCAAGGCCGCACAGCGGGCCTCGACGGCGAGCAGGGTCTTGTAGGCCTCGAGCGGCACGTTGAAGCGGCGTGCGGCGTACAGCTGGGGCACCAGGCAGACGTCGGCCACGCTCACGTCGTCGCCGACGAGGAACTCGCCCGCACTCTGGTGTGCTGCGGCTTCGAGTGCCGACAGCCCCGTGCCGATCACGCGCACGAGCCACGCGTCGACGTCGGCACCGGCGTCTTTCAACGCCTTTTGCACCGACAGGTTCTGCAGCGGCTGCATACCCGAGTTCACGATCTCGGCCATCATGCGCGCCTGCGCTTTGGCCCACGGCTCGACGGGGAGCAGGGCAGGGACCGCGACGAGGTCGTCGAGCAATTCGATGATGGCGATCGACTGCGCGAGCTGACGGCCATCAAGGCTGCCGCCCACAAACTCGAGCAGCGGCACCTGCCCCATCGGGTTCTGTGCACGCCACGCCGGCGTGTGCTGCTCGCTGACCGAGGGCGCGATGTTGACGACGACGGGGGTGTACGCGAGCCCCTTGATGTTCAACGCGATGCGCACGCGCCACGCGCTGCCGGAACGCCAGTAGGTGTACAGGCGCAGCGACTCAAACGAGGGTGCTTCGGCCGTCGACGACACAGCACTCATGCCTGCACCACGGTTTGCTTGATCGTGCCAAAGAGATCGTTGCCGGAAGCATCGGCCATCGAGATGGTGACGACGTCGCCGACCTTCATGAACGGGGTGACAGGCTTGCCCTGCTCGATGGTTTCGATCATGCGGATTTCAGCAAGGCAGCTGATGCCGCGCGCACGCTCGACGTTGCTGACGGTGCCACTGCCGAGGATGGTGCCCGCGCAGAACCCGCGCGTCTTCGCGATGTGCCCGAGCAGGTCGTAAAACGAGAAGTGCATCTCGGGGCCGGCATCGGTGTCGCCGACGACGTCGCCGTTGAGGGTGGTCTTGAGGCGCAGATGCACGCGGCCGTCGCGCCAGGCATCGCCCAGCTCGTCGGGGGTGAGGGCAAACGGCGAAAACGCCGACGCCGGCTTGCCCTGAAAAAAGCCAAAGCCCTTGGCGAGCTCTTCGGGGATGAGGCCACGCAGCGTGACGTCGTTGACGAGGAGTACAAGGCGCACATACGGCGCTGCCTGCGCGGCGGTGGTGCCGCGGGGCACGTCACCAAGGACGACGGCGACCTCGCTCTCGAAGTCGAGGCCCCACTTCGGGTCGACGAAGGGGATGTCTTCGGTGGGGCGCAGAAAGACGCTGGAGCCGCCCTGGTAGACGAGCGGGTCGGTCTCGAGGGTGGCAGGCGGTTCAGCGTTTCGCGCCTTGCGCACGAGCCTGACGTGGTTGAGGTAGGCCGAGCCGTCGACCCACTCGTAGGCGCGGGGCAGGGGCGAGTGCAGGGCGGTGATGTCGAGAGGCTCGCCGACGATCTCGCCCGCATCGAGGCGCTGCGAGAGCGCTTGCAGCTGGGGCGCGACCGCGTCCCAGTTGTCGAGGGCCGACTGCATCGTGGGAGCGATGGCGGTGGCGCGCGTGAAGGTGGCGTGGCGGTGGGCGACGACGATGAGCACGCCGTCGCGTGAGCCGTCGTTGAGGGTCGCGAGCTTCATGCCGGCGGGGGTAGCGCCTGCCAGCAGGGGTCGCAAGCGAGGCTGCGACGTCGACGCGGCAGGACCGCATCGACGCGCTGCGGCGTCACTTCCGAATCGACCGCCACTCCGACCAGCATTGCTGCACGACGCGATTCAACGCTGTGCGACGCGGTGCCGGATGCGGTGATCGACGGCTTGGCCGCAGCTGCTGCACCCTGCCTAAGGTGCGGCGATGGCGACAGCGAAGACGACGAAGAAGACGACCAAAAAGGCGACGAAGAAGGCGACCACTGCGAAGGTGCCGAAGCCGAAGACGACGACGTCGGCGGTGAAGACGCCCTCGGCACAGGCTCGTGGTGTGATCACGTCCGAGGCGATGGCCTTCATCGCTGAGCTCGCCACGCGTCAGGATCGTGAGTGGTACGAGCCGCGCAAGGCCGACCTCAAGCGCTTGCTGCAAGAGCCCGTGCTCGCGGTGCTGCGTGACGTCGGTGCGGGCCTGCTCGACCACTTCCCCGCCGTCGAGGATGCGACGCCGCGTGTGTTTCGCATCCACCGCGATGTGCGCTTCGCGAAGGACAAGTCGCCGTACAAAGATCATGTGGGTGGCACCCTCGAGCTCGGCGGTGCTGTCGCCTACCTCCACGTCGACGGCAACGATGTGTGGGCCGCTGTTGGTGTGTACGAGCCGAGCCCCGCACAACTGCAGGCGTTCCGCGCCGCGGTGGGCGACACGCCGACAGGACCGAAGCTGTTGCAGGCAACCGTTGCGCTCGAAGCACGAGGCTACGAAGTGCTCAGCTACGACGCGCTGAGCCGCGCGCCCGCGGGGTGGTCGCCAACACACCCATGCATTCGCCTGCTGCGCTTGAAGGGCTGGGCGTTGAAGTTGCCCGCACTCTCCGTCGAGGCGCGCAGCGACGGCAGTCTGGGCTTTGCGATTGCTGCGCACATCGTGGCGGCCAAAGACGCGATCGTGCTCGCCGACCGCGCCTTCTCGCACCGCCCGGGCTGATCAACGACGACGCAGGCCTGCCTCGGCCATGACGCGGACATCTTCATCTGCGTCGTTTGCGGCATGTCGCAACACCTGTTGTGCGCCGGGCTCGTCGGCACCGACCAGGGTCTGCACCACCGAACGGCGCAGTTCGACGTCGTCGCTGGCGCGGCTCGATGACCACACCAGCGGTGCCAGTGCGGGCGTCAGGGGCGTGACGTGCAAGGCGCGCAATCCAGCCAGGGCGAGCAGCCGCTCATCGAGCGTGCGGCCCGCGTCGATGGCCCAGGCAATGAGCACGACGTCGATGTGGGGGCGGGCTCGTAGCGAGGCCGTGACGACGTGGTGCAGCTGCTCGTCGCGGCTGTCGAGGGCCTGCAGCAACATCACGAGTCCGGCATCGCTGGTGTCGCGCGCCAGCTGCCGCGCTGCCGCTCTGCGTGTCGACAACGGCTGCGCGCGATCCGCCGGCGACGTCGACGTCACCACCAGCGCGATGAAGAGCCCAACCGCGCTCATCGCGCGCCCCGCAGGCGTTCGTGCGTGAAGCTGCCGGCACCGTTTTGCTGCTCGAGCGTGTGTTGCATAGACGACAGCGTGCCACCGTTGAGCACACCGTCCAACACCGCGAGCACGTCGTGGCTGCTGGTGGACCACGGCAGTTCGGTGGTTGAAGCGAGCACGTCGATGGTGGCGGTGCCCGACGTGCTGCGGCGAAGATCGTCGAGGTAGCGGTCGCTGTTGCAGGCATCGAAGAACAACACGCGCGGCGCTTGCCCCAGGGTCGTTGTCGACAACACCGACGGCGACAACGCGACATGACCGCCCGAGGGCTTGCCGAGCACGACGTTGCCAGCAGCGTTGCCGATGTCGTCGAAGTCGGGGCCTGAGCCGTAGCGACCGTGGCCGGTGTAGAGCACGACGTCGTCGGACATGAGCGCTTCGGTGAACTGCTGTGGCGCGCGCACGCTGTCGCGGTCGACGAACTTCACGAGTGCGGTGGTGGGCTGACCGTCGACGACGATGTCGCGCGTGAAGTAGCGGGCGTCGCGATCGATGCGCGCGGGGTCGAGTCCGAGTTTCTTCAGGCCAGCGTCGGCGAAGTTGGCGACGTTGAGTTCGGCGAAGCCGCGGGCCTTCAAGCCATCGAGCACGCGGGTGCGCACGGCGAGGTCGTTGTGGTCTTCGTCGTAGCCGACGCCGATCGTCGTCGACAACACGCCATCGGCGGCGAAGGCGGCGAACGCTGGTTGTGCATCGGGTGTGGTGCGCAGGGCGGCGACGGTGGCGGCATCGGCAGCGCCGGTGGGTTCCAACGCGTGTTCCATCTGGAACGCCTGCACCGCGCGTTTCACGTCGTCGCCGAAGCGGGAATCGATGCCCGAGGGCAGGCTGTAGCCGGTGCGCACCAGCTCTTCCTGCAACGCGCGCACCGCAGGGCCTTTGGCGCCGAAGTGCAGAAACGTCGTCGTGGACGAAGCGCGCGGTGCTCTTTCTGTGAACGTTGCGACCGCTTCGAAGCCGCGGTGCAAGACGCTGTCGACGTCGACGACTTCGATGTCGAGTTCGAGTTCGTGGCCATCGATCGCGGCGATGGCGACGTCGGTGGCCGACGCGTTGGTGGCGTTTGTGGTGTGTGGACGGCGCTGGATGCTGCTCATGTCGACCCCCGTGGTTGGTGTCGACGCCTTTGCAGGCCGCGGGCCAACGGCGCGCGAAGTCCGCGGTCAGCGGGCGCGGGCGTAGGCGAGGGCGAAGACGTAGCCGATCACGATCGAGGGCGTGATGGTGCGCCACACCTCGGGCGTGCCGTTGAGGGTGTGCACGGCGAAGTGCACCGTCGACGACAACGTCGGCGGCAGCAGCACCGCGATGGCGCTGCCGAACCGCACGCGCTGGAGACGATGAACAAGGCCTTCGATGCCGCCCGTGATGACCAACGTCGTCGTCGCGCTCGACAAGCCCTGCACGAGTGCCGCGCGCAGTGCTGTGGGCCAGCCGTGTTCGTGGTTCGCGTACAGCGCCCACAGCCCGTAGAGCACGAAGGCGGCGGTGGTGAGGCGGGCCACGCGTCGACGGACAGCAGCGGGAGTGGTCGTGTTGGCCATGGCGTGCGCTGTACGTCGGGTGTGTCGCGTTGCAACGACGTCGGCGCGCTCGTGGTCGCGAAGGCGCAGCGCGCGGTGAACGATGCTACAAGCGCTTCATGCTGGATCTCCTCGAGAGTGCCTTGTCGCGTTCGTCTGGTCCCTGGTTGGAGCTGCGTCTGCACGACCGGCGGACCCGCAGCATTACCGTCGAAGATGGCCGCACCGAGGCTGCCCGCGCCGTGCGCCACTGCGGTGTTGGCGTGCGCGCCTTCGTCGATGGCGCGTGGGGTTTTGCATCGACCAGTGTGCTCACGCTGCCCGCGATCGAGCGCGCGATTGCCCAGGCCACGGCAGCTGCTGCGGCGGCGGCGAAAGGCAAGAAGCGCAAGAAGGGCAGCGTCGTCGACGCGCCGGCCGCGGTCGCCTGGCAGAACGGCACGTTTCAAAGCCCCGGCCTTGAAGCGCTGCACACGCGCAGCCTTGCTGACAAGATCGACCTCGTTGTGCGCACCGAGGCTGCGGCGCGTGCGGCGGGCTCGCGCATCACGAGTGCGAGTGCCACGTACTCCGAGCTCGTTGATGAGAAGTTCATCGTGACGTCGGACGGCGCGCGCATTCACATCCTCGACGACAAACCCGAGTTGCGCGTCAACGCCGTGGCCGCCCTCGATGGCGAGTTGCAGACGTGTACCGAGGCCTCGGGCAAGACCGGCGGCTTTGGTGATTTGTTCCTGCGCCGCAGTGCTGAAGAGATGGCGCAGAAGGCGGCGCGGACCGCGACGGACTTGCTGACCGCCCCGTTTGTCGACGGTGGTCGTCGTCCGGTGATCCTCGCACCCGATGTTGTCGGTTTGCTCGTGCATGAAGCGATTGGCCACACCGTCGAGGCCGACTTCGTGCTCGCTGGCAGTGCGGCAGCGGGCAAGATCGGCAAGAAGGTGGCGAGCGACCTCGTCACGTTGTGCGATTCGGGCCACTCTGAGTACGAGGGTGGTGCTGGCGGCGTGGTGCTCGTCGACGACGAGGGCGTGGTCGCGCAAAAGGTGACCATCATCGAACGTGGGGTGTTGCGCAGCTATCTGCACAACCGCGAAACCGCACAGCACTTCGGCGTGGCGCCGACGGGCAACGCGCGCGCGTTCGAGTTCGACAACGAACCGCTCATTCGCATGCGCAACACGTACATCGAACCCGGCAGCACGCCGCTGCCCGACATGATCGCTGGCGTCGAGGACGGCTGGTTGTTGGCCGGTGCCAAAAACGGCCAGGCCGACGCAAACGCCGAATTCATGTTCGTCGTCGGCGAGGCGTACCCGATCAAAAATGGCAAGCTGGGTGCCTTGCACCGGGGCACCACGATCACGGGCGATGCGTTTGACGTGCTGCGCTCTGTCGACGCTGTGGGCGACGCCTTCAGCTGGGATCTCGGCTCGGGCTATTGCGGCAAGGGCCAACCCGCCAAGGTCGACGCTGGCGGTCCACACATTCGCTGCACGGCAACCCTCGCCGGCGGGGGCAAGGCATGAACGCAACCCTTTCTGACCTCGACCTCCTCGACGTGTGCGACGCCCTCGTAAAGCGCGCGCAACAGCGTGGTGCATCACAAGCCGAGGTGTACGGCGAACGCGTGAGTTCGGTGTCGGCCACCCTCGAGCAGGGCCTGCTCAAAGGCGCCCAGGCCTCCGAGCACGAAGCCTTCGGCGTGCGCGTGTTTGTTGGCGACCGCCTTGGTTTTGCCAGCGTGAACCGCCGCGATCCCAAAGCCCTCGACGAAGCGATCGACGACGCCATCGCCATTGCGCGCGCTGCTGCGGGTGATGCCGGCAACGACCTCGCTGACCCTTGGCCTGTGCGCCCGATCGGCGGCTTGAACGATGCGCGTATCGCGAGTGCGACGGTGGATGACGCCGTCGAACTCGCCGTGAAAATGCTCGCCGCGGCGAAGAAGGCCGACAAGCGCGCGAGTGTCGACAGCGGCAATGCATCGCTGAGCAGCGGGCAAACCGCGATCGCGAATTCGCGTGGCTTGCGCGTGAGCGACGCCGACAGTGCCGTGCAGTGGGGCCTGTTTGGCATGGCCATCGAGGGCAAAGAGGTCTCGAGCTTCGACCACGCCTACGATGCCGTGCGCAGCCTCGACGACGTCGACGTGGCTGCGACGGGGCGCTTGTTCGCTGAGCGCGTTACGGCGTTGCTGCGGCCAAAGACGACGAAGGCCTATGTGGGGCCGGCGTTGTTTTCGGCGGAGGCGTTCGAGGAGATTTTTCTCGCCACGCTGCTGGGTGCTGTGGATGGCGACACGGTGTTGAAGGGGCGCTCGCGGTTGGCGACGTTGCGCGGGCAACGCGTGGCGAGCAGCGGGCTCACCATCGTCGACGACGGCACGCTGTCGGGGGCGATTGGCTCGGCCACGTTCGATCGCGAGGGCCGTGCCCACAAGCGTACCGTGATCGTCGGTGACGGCGTGCTGCACCGCCTTTTGTACGACGTGCGCGCCGCGAAGCGTGCTGGCGTTGCTCCCACGGGGCATGCGCAGGGCAGTGCGCGGTCGTTGCCGAGCATTGGCACCACGAACATTGTGGTGGGTGCTGGCGCGTTCAGTGAAGACGAACTGCTGGCGCAGTTGGGTACGGGCCTGTTGGTGAACCGCTTCTCGGGCAACGTCGACGAGGTCAGCGGCGACTTCTCGGGCGTGGCGAAGGGCAGCTTCATGGTCAAAGGCGGCAAGCGCCGTGGCCCCGTGAAAGAGACCCTGATCGCGGGCAACGTGTTCGACCTGTTCAACAAAATTGTGGCGCTGGGCAGCACACAGCACCGCAGCATCGCCACGTTGTGCCCCACGGTGCTCGTCGACGGCGTGACGGTTACCGCGGGCGCTGAAGACGAGTAATCGCGATGCTGGACCGTGTGTCTACTGGTCGATGACACGCGTGGTGCAGCCGATGCCGATATCGCTGACGTCGACGGCGGCCAGGGTGGTGAAGCTGTTGTCGGCGGGCAGCAGCGTGAGTTCGTGGGCACCACCGCTGCCTTCGCGACCAAGCCACAGGGCCACGATCTCGCCGTTGCCCAACACGCATGGCGACACGGTGTTGTCGTAGGTGCGAGCGATGGCGGGTGTGGGCGCGTCGTCGTTGTGACGCTGCCACAACGTCTCGGGTGGTTCGCCGTCGCCCTGGGGCCACGAGCCTTCGAAGACGATGTGGTCGCCCGCATCGCGCGGGAAGTTCACGAAGGTGTTGCGACCGTTGCTGAGCGTGTCGGGTGCGACCAACACGTCGACGCTGCCGCCGTTGACGTCGACGCCGCAGGCCGCGGTGTCGCCGCTTTCGGGGTCGCGTTCGGCTCCACAGTTGAACAACAGTCGTGCTTCGTCGCGCGAGAGCGATGGCTGGTTGTTGAACGCCACCGTCGACGACGCGGTGAGCACCGTTGGTGCGCTCCATGTGCCGTCGGTGTTGCGATCGCTGCGCCACAGATCGAGCGCGTGCGGGCCGCCCGAGGCCGCGAAGAACACGGTGGCGCCGTCGTCGGTGATGGCCGGCAGGCCCTCGAGGTACACGGGCGCGCCACCGGGGCGCACGACCTCGACGTCGACAAGGTCGGCACTGGCG
The DNA here is from genome assembly GCA_044349155.1 of Myxococcota bacterium. GTDB lineage: Bacteria > Myxococcota > UBA727 > UBA727 > VGSZ01 > VGSZ01. Next base: position 22,585 of record JBIKRQ010000021.1, on the reverse strand, counting down.
CGCACCAACACGTCGCCGTCGCCGCTGCCCACGTCGCCACCCAACGCGAAGAACGCACCACCTGCACTCGGCACCAACCAACGGTCGCTGCCGCGGCTGTCGCGCACGAGTTCCGTGGAGATGTTGCGTTCGACACCGCTGTCGACGTCGAGGGCGTAAACGTCGTCGCCGCGCGTCCAGGTGACGAGCTGCGCGCGGCCACCGCCAACGGGATCGTTGTTGTTGTCGCCGTTGTTGGCCGGCGGCGCACACGCGGTGAGCGACGTCGACGCGAGCACGAGCAGCGAAGGAGCAAGACTGCGCATGCGCGGAGTCTACCTCGCTATGTGAGCCTCGAAGAGAAAACCGGCTTTGCGGTTTTGTCGCCGAGGCGAGTCTCTTGAGGGGCGGGCGGGGAAACTTCCCCGCCGATCAATTCAGCAGCTCGGGCATGCCGCCCGTCAAATCGATGCGCTCGCCTTCGGTGGTGAGCAGCTCCGACTGCCCGAGCACGTCGACGGAGGCACCCACTGCACTGGCCAACGTGGTGAGCAGGTGGTGGTGCGGGCGACCGATCACGGCCTCGACACCGCCCCACCCCGGGTTCGGATTCGCGTTCGCAGTACCGGGCACCTGGCGCACGTAGCGGCCCGTGCGCAGCCCCGCCCCACCGGCGACGATGGCGGGCCAAACGTTGTACTTGTGCGTGCCAGTGGCGAGCTCGCTGCACCACAGGACCACGGTGTTGTCGAGAAGGGTGCCGTTGCCTTCGGGCACGCTGTCGAGGGCGGTGAGCAGGCGCAGCAGATGGCCCGCGTGCACCTCGCCGTAGCGGCTCATGACCTCGATCGCTTCGGGGTTCGTCTCAGACGTGTGCGCGTAGTCGGCGTGCACGTCGCCGACGATGCCGAGGTGGTCGTTGCGCAGCTGCGACAACTGCAGGCTCACCACGCGCGTGAGGTCACAGGCCAACGCTGCCGCCGTGATGTCGACGAAGGCGTCGAAGCGGCTCTCGTAGTGCTCAACGCTGCCAAAGTCGTCGACGATGTTGGGCTCGCCAGGGCGCGTGCACGTGAGGCTGTCGAGGGACTGCACACGCTGTTCGGCGGCGCGCACGAGGTCTCGGTGCAGCTGCAGCTTTTGCCGGTCGTCGCCCGAGAGGCGGGGCAGCAGGCGATCGTACTCGCTGCTGACGAGGTCGAGGACGGAGGCCTGGCCGGCGCGCACGTGGTCGACCTCGCCACTGCCAGCGGCGGGGAACAAGCGCGAAAACGCACCGCGCGGATCGCCGTCGGGCGGAAGGGGTTGGCTGGCATCGCGCCAGATGGCGCCGCCGTTGGTGGGGCCCGTGACGGCGAACTCGAGGCTGCCGAGGCGATCGGGCACACCGATCTGTCGCGCGATCAGCTGATCGATCGACGGGCCGCCCGCGTACGACGTGCCCTCGCCGTTGACGAGGCGCGCACCCGTGAGCGCGTGCCGCGTGCCTTTGTCGTGCTCGTTGAAGACGACGTCTGCCTCGGCACTGGCCATCGACAACCCATCGATGGCCAACAAGCGATCGGCAAATGGCTGCAGCGGTCGCAAGATGCGGCTGTAGTCGCTGTCGGCAAACTCGCTGAAGGGCACGTCGAAGTTGACGGCGTCAGACGTTCCCGACGGCCGCATCTTGAACGCGTCGTACACGAAGCCATGTTGCGTAAACACGACGACGAATCGCTTTGGCGGTGCCGCTGCCTGCGCGCGCGAACGCGACGGCAAAAACAGCGAGCCCGCCGACAGCCCCATGGCCTGCAGAAAACGACGACGACGAAGAGACGGCAGCATCACTGCACCTTCCGCAGACGGAAACCATCGGTGAGCACGATCTTCGACAGCAACGTCCGCAGGTCGGTGTCGGCTGCTGCAAACGCAGCGGTGACCTCGGCGATGTTGTCGGTGTCAAACGACAGCGCACGTCGACCGGTACCGAAGCGGAACCACTGCTTCGTCACGCACTCGTGCACCACACTGCTGTTGGCGAGCAACTGCCCCAACTCGACCGCACCCGTGTAGGTGCCGCCGACCTTCGTGCCGTCGAGGGTGCCGGTGGCGTCGACGGGCTGGCCGTTGTCGACGGTGCGGTACTGGCCAATGCTGTCGAAGGCCTCGAGCCCAAAGCCCACGCCGTCGATGGCTTTGTGACAGCCCATGCAACTCACATCTTCGCTGTGGCGGCGGTAGCGCTCGCGGTTGGTGAGGGTGGCGTTGTCGCCGTCGTCGGGCGAGGGCGGCGTGATGTTCACCGCACCACCCGGCGTGCCCGGCGGTTCGCACACGATGCGCTCGAGAATGGTCACGCCGCGCAACACCGGCGAGCCCTCGAGGGCATGACCGCGCGCCGCGAGAAACCACGCCTGCGTGAGTACACCAGAGCGCTCGGCGGGCAGGGTGACTTCCTCGTCGTCAGACGTCGCGTTCGTGCCGTACACACTGTTGAGGCCGGGCAGAATGCGCGTTTGCCGCGAGGTGAGCAGGGCCCGCAGCGTGGGGTCTTTCTCGAGGAGCAGGGCGATGAACTGGTCGGCCTCGCGACGCATCGCCTGGCGCACAAACTCGTTGTAGTTCGGGAAACGCTCGGCGGACTTGTTGCTCACAAGGATGCGATCGAAGTCGAGCCACTGGCGGTGAAACGACAACGCCGCTTCGAGAAAGCGTGGGTCGTTCAACAACCGTTGCGTTTGCGCCTGCAGGCCTTCTGTCGTCGACAACGAGCCATCGATTCCCGCCTGCAACAGCTCGGCGTCGGGCATGGTGCCCCACAAAAAGTACGACAGGCGTGTGGCCATCTCGATCGACGTGACGGCCACACGGTGCTCTTCGTCGAGGACATCGTCGTCGCTGTTGAGCTCGAGGCGATAGAGAAACGCCGGGCTCTGCAGGATGGCTTGCAGCGTGAGCTCGAGGGCTGGAGCAAACTGAGCGGCAGCAGCAGCGCGGCGGGCGATGAAGAAGTCGACGTAGCGTTGGCGTTCGGCGTCGTCGACGGGCCGACGAAAGGCGCGCACCAGGAACGACTGCAACCATTCATCCACCACGGCGACTTCGTCGTCGGCTCCTTCGGGTTGGCGAGGCAGCAGTGCGGTGGTGTCGGCGACGATGGCCTCAGAAACCGTGTTCACGCCGGCTCGCAACTGGTCGACGAACAGGTCGGCCACCACCTGGCGTTGCGTCTCTTGCGCGAAGTCGTGGCCGCGGTCTTCGGTGAGCTCGACGACGGGGACGACGGACTCGGGGAACAGATCGCGCAGCGTGCGGTTGAGTTCTTCAGCGGTGAGGCGGCGCACCGGCGTGGCAGGCGCGCCAGGGGGCTCGATGACGGGCTCGTCGTCGACGCAGACGCAGGCGAAAGGCACCGCCAGAAGCAGGCAGCACAGAGCAAGCACACGCATACGGGCAGTGTAGCGGGCCAACTGTGACGGTGCGTGTCGATCTCGTGTGGGGCGGCAGTTTGGCGGTGCTCGACAGCGCTCGTCGAATGACGCATCGAGCGACGATGAAGTGCGCCTCGATTCTCGCTGCTGTTGTTCTCGTCGCGGCATTGCCGGTTGCTGCCGCTGAGCCGGTCGCATCCGTCGAGTCGACACCTGTCACGTCGACACCCGTCGAGTCGACACCCGTCGAGTCGACACCCGTCGAGTCGACACCCGTCGAGTCGACACCCGTCGCGTCGGCACCCGTCGCGTCGACGATGGGGTGGAAGAGCGCACTCGGCATTCCGGCCGCCATGATCGGCGGCCTTGTGGCGCTTGGCGGCACCGTTTCGCTTCTGGCTGGCGCCGTTGTGCTGACGACGCCAACCGACCCGAACGCGTCGACGCTGGGGTTCCCGCTGTTTGGCGCGGGGCTCGGCGCACTGCCGTTGGGCGCGCTCATTGGCGTTGGCGGCGGCGCCCTCGTCGTCAACGACCTGAACGACGGCGAGTAGTCAGCCTGCGAGCTTGAGGTCGACGCCAGCACGCGCGAGCACGAGGCGGTTCACGGTGCTCAGCAGCTCGTCGTTGTTGCGCTTGTCGCGCCATGCGTCGCCGTCGTAGCGGAAGTGCCAGGCCGTGCGGTCGGCGGCGAGCCAGATTTCCTTCACGGGGCGCTGCGTGTTCATCACGTAGGGCAGCCCCGACGGAAACGCGATCTTCACCACATCGGCATCGGGGACGCATTCGACGACGTCGGGGTCGCACGCGTCGAGCGCGTTACGCACCGCAGCAATCGTGGCTTTCGCCATCTGCAGGAAGGTGGATTCGTCCATCGTGTCGCTGGTGAGCATGTCCATGACGACGACACTCGGCAGTCGACACGCCGTCGTCAACAGTGAAAGAGTCCGCCGACCATGGCCGGACACCGCACCCTCATCGTCAACCGCTCCACCATTGTCGTCGACGACCAGCGCGACCTGCTGCACACGCCGTTGTCCAGGTTTTTGCGCGAGCGCGGACTCACGGGCACCAAAGAAGGCTGTGCGGAAGGCGATTGCGGCGCCTGCAGCATTGCGGTGGCCGACGTTGACGTGCACGGCAAGCCCACATGGCGCAGCGTGACGTCGTGCATTGCGCCGTTGGGTTCGTTTGTGGGGCGCGAAGTCGTCACCGCCGAGGGGCTCGCATCGGCCGACGGCTTGCATCCGGTGCAGGCGGCGATGGTGCAGCAGTTGGGCAGCCAGTGCGGCTACTGCACGCCGGGCTTTGTGTCGTCGATGTTCGAGGGCTTTGAGCGCCCTGAAGTCACCGCGGCCGACACGGCCACGTTGGCCGACCAGCTTGCGGGCAACCTGTGCCGCTGTACCGGCTATCGCCCGATCCGCGAAGCGATGTGTCAGGCGCTTTTGTGTCGCGATCGCGGCGTCGTCGACGACGAACTCGTGGCGATTGGTGGGCAGAAGCAGTGCGAGCGGCGCGCGCACACCGTTGATGCGTCGGTGCGCTCGGCGGTCGATGTTGATCTGACCAGTGGAAGGTTTGTGCGGCCGCAGACGTTGACGACGCTGTTGCAGCTCAAGGCCGAGTTCCGCGAACGCGCGCTGCTGTTGGGCGGGGCCACCGAGTTGGGCGTGTTGCTGCGCAAGCGCGATGTGCGCTGGCCGATGCTCGTCGACACCGCCGCGGTGCCCGAGCTGCAGACACTCGCGCGCATTGACGCCGAAGCGCTGGTGGCCGGCGGTGTCGACGTCGTTGATGCCTCGGCAGGCGGCTACGTGGTGGGTGGTGCGGTCACGCTCGCGCGCTTTGAAGAGCTGTTGCTCAGCGATGAAGCAATGGCGCCGCTGGTGCGCATGCTGCGCGTGTTTGCCTCGCGGCAGATCAAAAACGCGGCGACGTTGGCGGGCAACATCGCGACGGCGAGTCCGATCGGCGACATGGCCCCGGTGCTGTTGGCGTTGGGCGCCAGCATCGAGTTGACGTCGACCCGCAGCACGCGCTGTGTGCCGCTGTCGGCGTTCTTTGTCGGCTATCGAAAGACGGTGCTTGAAGCCGACGAGGTGATCACGCGCTTCTTTGTGCCGCGGCCTGCCGCATCGGTGCAGTGGCGCACGTTCAAGGTCAGTAAGCGCCGCGAACTCGACATCTCGATCGTGTCGGCGGCGTTTTTCGTCGACGTCGACAGCAATGAGGTGGTCACGCGCGCGCGCCTCGCCTTTGGTGGTGTGGCCGCCACACCTGCACTCGCCACCGCAGCAGCGCAGGCGTTGGTGGGCTCGAGCATCGCGACTGCGCGCGCTGCGGTCGCGCAGGCGTTGTCGACGTCGTTCTCACCATTGAGCGACGTGCGCGCCGGTGCCGACTACCGCCGCGGCCTGGTGGTGTCGTTGTGGGAGCGCTTTGCAGATCGCGTGTTCGATGAAGCCCACGATGGCCCCCAGGACTTTGCGATCGAAGGCCGCTGGCCCGTCGACGACGCGACGCGTTCGCTGCTGCACGACAGCGCTGTGGGCCACGTGACCGGCAAAGCCCGCTACGTCGACGACCTGCCCCGTCGCGGCACCCTCGAGGTGTGGCCCGTGCAGAGCAGCATCGCGCGTGGTGTGCTGCGTCGCCTCGACACGAGTGCGGCCCTCGCCATGCCCGGTGTGGTGTGCGTGCTCACCGCCGACGACATCCCCGGTGACAACGACGTCGGCGCCATCCGCCACGACGAGCCGCTGCTGGTGAAGCTCGGCAGCGAGGTGGCCCACGAGGGTCAGCTGTTGGCCGTGGTGGTGGCCGAATCTGTAGAACAAGCGCGCGCTGCTGCGGCCCGGGTGGTCGTCGAGATCGACGCCTTGCCGCCGCTGTTGGGCATTGAAGCCGCCATTGCTGCCAACAGTTTTCATCCGCGCCTTGATGGCGAAGCCGCGCCGCACACGATGCGCAAGGGCGACGTCGATGCGGGCTTCCTGCGCGCGAAGCACCGCTTGCCGTTTGCGTTGCACATCGGCGGCCAGGAGCACTTCTATCTTGAGACCCACGCCGCATTTGCCGAGCCCGGCGACGACGGTGACGTGCAGGTCACGAGCTCGACACAGCACCCCAGCGAAGTGCAGGCGGTGGTGTCGCACGTGCTGCATGTGCCGCGGCACCGCGTCGTCGTCGTCGCGCCTCGCATGGGCGGTGGCTTTGGCGGCAAAGAGACCCAGGGCAACGCCCCTGCGGCGATCGCTGCCCTGGCCGCGATGAAGACGGGGCAGCCCGTGCGCCTGATGTGGGACCGCGACGTCGACATGCGCCTCACCGGCAAGCGACATCCGTTCTACGCCCGTGGCGAAGTCGGCTTTCTCGACGACGGCACCGTGTGCGCGTTGCGCGTGGAGCTGTTTTCCGATGCGGGCTTTGCCCTCGACTTGAGCGAGAGCATTCACGACCGCGCGCTGTTTCACCTCGACAACTGCTACGACCTGCCGAACGTCGAACTCAGCGGGCGCCTGTGCCGCACCAACGTGGTGAGCCACACGGCCTACCGCGGCTTTGGTGGGCCGCAGGGCATGCTGGTGATCGAAGATGTGATGACGCGCGTGGCGCAGCATCTGCAGCTTCCTGGCGACGTCGTGCGCACCCGCAACTTCTACGCGCCGCGCGAGGCCGCACAGCATGGCGTGACACCGTACGGGCAGGTCGTCGACGACTTCCGCATTGGCCGCATGTTTCCGATGTTGCTCGAGCGCGCTGAACTCGACGCGCGGCGCGCGCAGGTCGCGGCGTTCAATGCCAGCAGTCCGCACATCAAGCGCGCTGTTGCGGTCACCCCCGTGAAGTTCGGCATCAGCTTCACCGCGAGCTTTCTGAACCAGGCGGGTGCCCTCGTTGTCATCTATCGCGACGGCAGCGTGCAGGTGAACCACGGCGGCACCGAGATGGGTCAGGGCCTGATGACCAAGATCCTCGGCGTCACGCTGCGTGAACTCGGGCTCAAGGCCCACAGCGTGCGCGTCATGCACACGCGCACCGACAAAGTGCCCAACACGTCGGCCACCGCCGCGTCGTCGGGTACGGACCTCAACGGTGCTGCTGTTCTTGCGGCGTTGTCGACGTTGAAGGAGCGCTTGCGCCCGGTGGCCGCCGACCTGTTGACGAAGCAAGCGGGCGTTTCTGTGTCGGCCGACGACGTCGTGTTTGCCGACGAGCACGTGCAGGCAGCGGGCGCACGCGTTCCGTTTTCGACACTGTGTGAGCAGGCGTACGTGCGGCAGGTGTCGTTGTCGTCGACGGGCTACTACAAAACACCCGACATCGCCTACGACAAGAAGAAGGCCCACGGAAAGCCGTTTCACTACTTCGCCTACGGGGCCTGCGTGGCCGAGGTGGAACTCGACGGCACCACGGGCATGCGCAAGGTGCGCCGCGTCGACGTGTTGCACGACGTGGGCGACTCGCTGAACCCGGCCATCGATCGCGGGCAGGTCGAAGGGGCCCTCGTGCAGGGCATCGGCTGGCTCACGGCGGAAGAGTTGAAGTGGGACGAGCGTGGGCGCCTGCTGTCGCACTCGGCGAGCACGTACCAGATCCCGTCGTTCTCCGACGCGCCAGCAGTGATGAAGATTGCGCTCTACGACGACCTCGTCGACGACGCGGCCCAACCCGGCGTGGTGCACGGCAGCAAAGCGGTGGGCGAGCCGCCGTTCATGTTGGCGTTGGCCGTGCGCGAGGCGTTGAAGGAAGCAGTAGCAGCGTTTGCACCAACACCGGGCGCTGGTGTGGTCGACTTGCCGTCGCCGCTCACGCACGAAGTGTTGTTTCATGCGGTGAAACACGCGCGGAGCACGCCGTGAAACACCTGCTGGCGCTGGCTGTTGCGGCGGCCGCCGCCGCGTCGTGCGCGAGTTCGTCGTCGACACCCGGGCCGGTCACGCCGATGACCATTGCGAAGGCGCGCATGCAGCAGGAGGCGCACTACGTCGAACTGTTGCGCGCTTCGTTTCACCGCCGTCCCGACCCTGTAACAGCGCAGGAGTTGGCGAACACGCTGATGGCGTTGGCCGAAATCGACCCGAACAACCCGCCACCCGACATGGCCGAGCGCCTGTTGCGCGTGCAGACCGAGGTGTTGCAGCGCTACGACCCGCAGCTGCTGGAAGAGGTGCAGCGTCGACGGCAACGCTGACTGTCCAGTCCCGCTCGACACCGTGTGCATGTAGGCGCGCTTGTGGCGTGGCCTGCCGGTCTGAATGGTGCCGCCATGAGCGACGCCCACCATTCCGCCACTGACCCCACCTCGCTTCGTCGACGAGACCTGCTCCGACTTGCTGCCGTTGGAGTCGCGCTTGCTGCGCACCCGGCGGCTGCACAGCAGCAGTTCGCGTGGGACAAGACGTTTTCGCGCGACCCGAACGTCGAGCACGTGAAGGTCTCGTTCTTCAACCGCCTTGGCATTGAGCTCGTCGCTGACGTGTACACGCCGAAGGTGCACGCGGCGGGCAAGCTGCCGGCCCTCGTCGTCGGGCACCCGTATGGTGCGGTGAAGGAGCAGTCGTCGGGGTTGTATGCGCAGGCGATGGCGGCGCGCGGCTTTGTCTGCATTGCGTTTGACGCCTCGTACAACGGCGAGAGCGGTGGGCAGCCGCGGGCCACGGCATCACCAGAAGCGTTCGTTGAAGACTTCAGCGCCGCTGTCGACTTCCTGGGCACCCTCGACGTCGTGGACCGTCAGCGCATCGGCGTGATTGGCGTGTGCGGCAGTGGCGGCTTTGCGTTGGCCGCAGCGGAGATCGACCCACGCCTCAAGGCCATCGCCACGGTCAGCATGTACGACATCGGGCAAGCACGCCGACAAGGCCTCGCCAAAACCCTCGACGTCACGGCCTTGCACAAGACCCATGCAGCGATCGCCGAACAACGCTGGGCCGAAGTCGACGGCGCGCCGCGCGCGGTGGTGATTGGCACGCCTGAGCAGCTGTCGTCGTCGTCGTCAGCGATCGATCGCGAGTTCTTCGCCTACTACCGCACGCCGCGTGGCCAGCATCCGCGCAGCACCACCGCGCTCGCCTTCACGAGCGGGGCCGCGATGACGTTGTTCTCGGCGTTCGAGCACCTCGATTGGTTGGCGCCGCGTCCGGTGTTGTTCATCACCGGCGAGCACGCGCACTCGCGGCACTTTTCCGAGCAGGCCTTTGCGCGTGCGGTGGGCGACAAGCAGTTGCACGTCGTCAAAGGTGCCGGGCACGTCGACCTGTACGACCGGGTCGAGCTCATTCCGTGGGACGCGCTCACGTCGTTTTTCCGCGCCAGGCTCGATTGATCGGCGGGGAAGTTTCCCCGCCCGCCCCTCAAGAGACTCGCCTCGGCGACAAACCCCAAAGCGGGTTTCTCTTCGAGGCTCGATTGATCGGCGGGGAAGTTTCCCCGCCCGCCCCTCAAGAGACTCGCCTCGGCGACAAACCCCAAAGCGGGTTTCTCTTCGAGGCTCGGATCACATCGCTGGCAGCTCTCGCTGCAGCAGCACCTCGCGCGCGGTCTCGATGAACGCCTGCAACGGCATCGAGCGCTGCGCGCGCGTGGGAAAGTAGACGAAGCATCCCGGCACGTGCGCCGCGTAGTCGTCGAGCACCACGTGCAGACGCCCAGCACGAATGTCGTCGAGAAACCACGGCTCGGGCACGTATGCAAAACCCAGACCGAGCCGCGCCAACTGCCCACACAGCAGACCGTCGTTCATCACGATCCCGCCACGCACCGGCAGTCGCCACGTCTCATCACCACGCTCCAACTCCCACGCGTAGCGCGCGCCGTGGGTGGGAGAACGAAACGTGATGCACTCGCGTTCGAGCAGATCTTCTGGCGTCTGCGGCGTGCCGTGTGCTGCCAGAAATGACGGCGCAGCGACGACGACAAAGCGAAACGCTGGCGTGAGGCGCGTGTGCACCATGTCGCGCTCAATGCTTTCGGCGAGACGGATGCCAGCATCAAAGCCACCCGCAACAATGTCGACGAGTTGGTCGTCGCACATCAGCTCCAGCTCGACGCGTGGATGTCGCGCGCGAAACACGGGCAACACCGGCTCGAGCACGAGTGGAACCGCGACACGGGGCACGGTCAGCCGCAGCGTGCCGACGACGTCGCCAGCTTGCGTGGAGATCGCCTGCATCGTTGCCGCGGCAACCGCAAACGCAGGGCCAACGCCATCGAGCAACTGCTGCCCAAGGTCGGTCAACGCAACGCTGCGTGTGGTGTGTTGAAAGAGCACCACGCCGAGCTGCTCCTCGAGCAGGCGCACGCTCTGACTCACCGCTGAGCGCGACACGCCCAACTCGCGCGCGGCGGCACTGAAGCTGCGGCTGCGCGCAACGACGGTGAAGGCATGCAGGTGCTGAAGGGGCAGGGGCGTCATCTTCGCAGTCTGACATCGCTGTGCAGGCCGTGCCGTTGTCGTTGTCGAGTGCAGCTGGACACGCCGTTCACGAAGGCGTGCGTGTCGTCGACGTCGACAGACCCCATGCTGCGCAGAACCTGTGGAGGTACTCATGCGTGGAACCCTGCTGTACGGCGCTCGCGACATCCGTTTCGAAGAACTGCCCATGCCCACCATCACGGCACCGACCGACGCGATCGTGCGCTTGTCGGCGACGTGCATCTGCGGCTCAGACCTGTGGCCCTATCGTGGTGTGCAACCCGTCGGCGCGCCGGTTGCGATGGGCCACGAGTACTGCGGCATCGTCGAGGAAGTCGGCAGTGCCGTGAAGAACGTGAAGGTCGGCCAGTTCGTCGTCGGCTCGTTCTTCGCGTCCGACAACACCTGTGCTCACTGCCAAAACGGCTATCAAACCTCGTGCATGCACCGCGAACTCGTCGTCGGTGCGCAGTCGCCGTACATGCGCGTGCCGCTGGCGGACGGCACGTTGGTCGCCACGCGCGATGTGCCGCCCGACGAGCTTGTGCCCGATCTGCTCGCGGTCTCGGACGTGTTTGGCACCGGCTACTTCGCGGCCGAAGCTGCGAACGTGAAAGCGGGCGACACCGTCGTCGTCGTTGGCGATGGCGCTGTGGGGCTGCTGGGTGTGTTGTCGGCGCGACTTCTTGGTGCGGAGCGCATCATCGCGATGAGCAGGCATCCATCGCGCCAGGCGCTGGCCCGCGAGTTTGGTGCCACCGACATGGTCAGCGAGCGCGGACCCGACAGCATCGAGCGCATCAAGGAACTCACACGCGGCCTTGGTGCCGACGCCGTGCTCGAATGTGTGGGCAGCCAGGAGTCGATGCAGCAGGCCATCGGTGCGGCGCGCCCTGGTGGCTACGTCAGTTACGTTGGCGTGCCCCACGGCGTGAACCTCGAGGGACAGCAGCTGTTCTTCTCACACGTGCACCTGCACGGCGGACCTGCACCCGTGCGTCGCTCGTTGCCGCGGCTGATCGACATGGTGGAGAAGCGCGAGGTCTCGCCGGGCAAGGTGTTCGATCTCAGGCTGCCCCTCGAGCAGGTCGCCGAGGGCTACCGCGCGATGGACGAGCGCCGCGCCATCAAGACCCTGCTGCGTCCGTAACAGACCGGCGAAGCACGGCAGCAAAGCGGTGGGTGACCAGGGCTTGAAGAAGTACAGCGTCGACGTCAGCGCAGCGCCAACAGTCGTTTGCGTTGACGTTCGCGCACCCGGCCTTGCAACCGGGTGCGTGAGAGCTGGTCACTGTACGTTGAACGTGTAGTCAACAACCCCGCTGGTTTTGGCGCCGCCGCCAAGACCACCCGTCAGGGTGCCTGTGGCTTCAAAGCGGACCACATAGGTGCCAGGCGCACTGAAGGCCCACCACAGATGGTTGTGGACGTTGCGCGAGATGACGAACGTGTTCTTCGCGCAGGCGCCGGCCGTCGAGTTCAGGTGAAACGTCGGCGTGCCGAAGCTGTTCGTTGAGTACGCCACAAACCTGCCGCCAACGGGTGCGCTTTGCAGTCCGATCAGCTTCAACGTGACCTGGTTGGAAGCAAACGTCGACGCCGGCACATCCAGCGTGTTGTAGCCAAGCCAGACCTGCGTGGTGTCCTGCGCCTGCTTCAGCCGGTAGACCGTCGAGCCCGAAGCCCCAAGGCAGCTCCAGGTCGCACTTGCGGGGACGACATACGTGTTGGCGATCGGCACGAGGATGGGATTGCCTACTGTGCTGTAGTCGTCGCTGTTGGCCGTCGTACCCGCCGACATCGGCGAGTACGTCTTGAAGTCGAGGCTCAACACACCGCCAGCACCGCCGGAGTAGTCGATGTCGACGTCCATGTGGCCCGAGGTGACCTGTACTGCGTTCGCTGACGAAGCCGCCAACGCGAAGATGCACGCAAACAACGATGTCTTCATGGAAGCACCACGAACTTGAGGGTGGCCACAGGGGAGTTGACCCACGGCGTGCCTGGCACGCTCGCGAGACGGCCGCGAACGTCGACGCGAACGAAGTACACGCCTGGGGCTTCGAACGCCCAGTTTGCGTGCGTGTGCGTCGAGGTTGGCAACGTGATCACGTCGCGCCCAGTGTCTTCAGAGTCGGCGAGCACCTGCGGGGCGCTCGTTTCGTCGTCGGGGCTGAGAAACAGGCTGAAGCCGTTGGGCCCAAACACGTTGCGGATCCGCACGCGGACCTGATCGTTCAAGAACACGCCGGGTTCGATCTCTTCCGTCGCGATGCCGGGCCACAAAATGTTGGCTGCCTCGGCGTCGATCTCGTTTTGCGGCAGAACCCACACGTCGGCACCGACGCTGCCAAGAAACGCGAAGCGCTCATCGGGGACAGACACCTTCGCCGCAGACTTCACCACCAGGATGGTGCGCGCGGGATCGCGCTCAACGTCCTGGTCGTCGCTCTCGTCGTGGATCATGATCCCGAGTTCGTCGTCCTCGTAGGCGGCATCGATCGCGTCGATGTGGCCGTGGTCAAGGAAGTACAGCGGGCCAAAAGCGCCCGAGAACGCCAGGTCTGCCGACGACTTCGCTGCGGCAACAACCGCCTCGACCTGCGCGTGCTGCTCGGCATCGAGTGCGGTGTGGGTGACTTCACCGACGGCAGCATCGAGTGACCGTGCCGCCACCTGCAACGTTGCGACTGCGAGACGCAGCCGTTGTTGGGTGTCGGCGTCGAGCTCTGCGGCCGCGGCGGCACGCTTGATGGCGCGAAGCACGGGCTGAAGCTGGGCCGCCCGACGGCTGAGCAACGAGGCCGACGCCGCATCTTCGCGGGCAATCATCAATCCCTGCGCAGCACTCGCGATGTCGCCCATCGCGAGCTCAAGACGCTCGTCAAGCGCCACCAGGCGCGCGTCATTCAGACCCATCAACACACTGTGCACATCAGACGATGCCGACAGCACCGTATCGACGTCGCTGTGCATCGCTTGCGTCTCGGTCGTTGCATCGGCTGAGAGGCCAGCCGTCTCGGTATCGGCAGCACCACCACACGCCGCCAAAAACAGCGGCGCAACAAGGGGAAGGAAGTGAGCGCGCAAGCCGCGGGGCCGGCGCTCGGCGAGTGATCGGGGTTTTTTCATGCGCGATCACCTTCCCCTAGCCAGCGATGCAATTGCAATTCAATTGCGACAACATCGCAGGTGCAGATCAGATGGCCTCCCACTCCACGATCAGATTGACGACGTCAGCGTCCTGCGGCTCGACCAACAGCACGGCGGTGGATTCGGTCGAAAACGTGGTGCTCGTGCGGGCCACGATGCCCGGACAGGCCGCCGCAGCGGGCTGGACCACGGCCACTTCGCGCCTGGCACCATCGACCCAGCTCAGCGCCACGGCGCGATCCAGAAACAGCGTGAGCCGCGTTGCAGGTGCAGCCTGAAACACGACGTAGCCGCCATGCCCGTTGCCCAGCTCTGCCAACGACAACGTCGTGCGCACGTGCCCCGTCGAGAGGTCTGGCGCGTCCGTCGCGACAGCGCTGGCACTGCGCGCTGCGAACGGCCCCGCGAGCACATGGCCACACGAGTGGTTCAGCAAGCCATCGAGCACCCCGGTGGTGAACACCAGCGCGTCGTCGTCGAGCCCATCAGGCTGCAGCGCTGCGCCGCTCGCCCCCCGCAACGCCGCCAGGTCCAGGGCGTAGGTGGTGTTGTCGCGCAGCGCGCGGACGGGCGCGAACGGTGGCGCACGCACCAGCACCTCCAACGATGTGGGCGAGCGCCAACGTGGGGTCACTGTGACGGTCGCGCCGTCGGTGCTGCGCAGGATGACGTCGGTGTTGTCTTGCTGCATCGCCCCGGAGAACTGCAGCGTGATGGCGACAAACGTGCCCTGTCCGTCGACAGACGCGGGATACACATCGGTCTGGTGCTGCAGGGGAATCGAAGACACCAGCAACGGCGCGACCGCTTCGCCTTCGCCTTCGCCTTCGCCTTCACCTTCACCTTCGCCTTCGCCTTCACCTTCGCCTTCGCCTTCGCCTTCGCCTTCGCCTTCAGCGCCGTCCGCGCACGACGTGCTCGCGAGCAGAGTGTGTATGGCGACGACAGCAGCACCGATTGCGCGGCAGCTGATCATGGCAGCACCACGAAGCGGTAGACCGCCGAGGTCGACACAGGTGTGTCGTCGACGAGCGCACCGTCAAGGTCCACTTGCAAGAAGTAGTCGCCAGGTGCTGAGAAGCTCCACGACATGTGCTCGTGGATGGACTCGTTGCGCACAAACGCGAGCTCGTCGTTGAAGGTCGAAAACAGGTACTCGAGCGTGGTGCCATTGCCGTCAGGGTCGAAGTACGCAGCGAGTTCGCCGCCAGCTGGCGCGGACAACAACTGCACCGACCACTGCACCACACCGTTGTGCATGGTGCCGGTCACAAGCCCCTCCGTCGACAAGCCGAACCACGGCTGTCCGTCGAGCGGTGTCTGCGACAAGAACCAGTACGCAGCACCAGGTGCCACGCCAATGCCGTCGAAGGCATCGCCCGCGGGTCGCCCGCCGGCCGCCTCCATCAGCGCGTAGCTCGTGCGATCGACAACGATGCACAGGTCGGCAGGATCGTGCAGGCCTTCGGTGTCTTGCCCCAGTGCTGAACGCAGCTGCAGTTCGAGGGAACCCTCGTCGTTCTGCGAGGCGAACATGTCGCCGTGGCCCTGGGTGTAGGTGATGCAGTCGGGGACACAGTCGTTGCTGGCAGGCTCCAGACGCCACCCGTCAGCGCACGTGCATGACACACCGCCGACCTCGTTGTTGCACGTGGCCCCTGCACCGCAGGGCGAACCTTCGACGCACTCATCGACGTCGGTGCAGGTGAAGCCGTCGCCGCGAAAGCCGGCTGCGCACACACAGCGGTAGGCGTCGATGGTGTCGAAGCACGTTGCTTCAGCAGCGCACACGTGCGTGCCATCGGCGCACTCGTTCTGCTCTGTGCGGACAACGGGATCGGGGTCAGGCTCAGGCGAATCGAGGTCGACACAACCGAGGGGCGATGCGAGCAACAGCAGCAACAGCAGTCGCGTCCACGTCATTCGCATGACAGCACCTCGGCCCCTTCGGCGACGTACTCAAGAACCTGCTGCGTCGACGACAGCTCGACCGCCAGCGGTGCCAGCAGACCCTCGCTGGGCGCGAACCAACGCGCGCGTGTGACAATCACCTCGGGACAGGCTGCTGCGGCGGGCTCAACATCGACGTCGAGCGAGCTGTTGGCGGTGCGCACGTCAAGGCTGATGTCGGCGGTGTTGAAGTACAGCGTGGTGCGGCCAAACGACGTCGAGCAGAACGCCGCTGGGTCGTGACCAACGACGCCGCCGAAGCCATCACCATCAGCGGCAAGCGTGACCACGTTGAGGTCGTGAGGCACGCCGGCAGCGGGCCCGTTCGCACTCCCTGGAGCCGATGCCGTCACGGTATGCAGCGGGTTTCGACCGAGAAAGTGCGTGCAGGTGTGGTTCAATTCAGCGTCGAGTGCGCCCGTCGAAAACGCGACGACGGCCGCGGTGTTTTCTCCCATCGTGTTGCCAGCAATGTCGCGAAACGCCGAGACGTCGAGCTCCATCGCGCGCAATGAAGGCAGTGGCGCACCACTGCCGCTCGCCAGGTCGACCCACGCGCCGTCGTCGACGATCGCCGACCAGACGAAGCGGCCACGGTCAAAGCCGCTCTGCCCTTCCCACGCCCCATGCAACACCAGGGGTGCGGTACCGCCTTCGTCGTCGCCGCAGTCGATACAACGCAGGGGTGCTGCGGTGACGCTGGTGTCCATCGGCTCGCTGAACACCACGCGCAGCTGCTTTCTGTGCACGGTTCCTGTCCGGCCAACGAACGAGACAAAGTCGTAGTCAACGTCGACGGGGTACACATCGCGCGCACCATTGAGCGGAACCGATGTCGCCACGGTTGGGGGGACTGTGTCGGGACGTGTTGTGAAGTCCAGGATGCCGTCGCCCACGGTGGGCAGCGTGTTGAGCGGCACGCCCAGCGCGCTGTGCCAGCCGCCCAGGAACACGCTCACGCGTTGACCTGCGGGCAGACCATCAAGCCGTGCCGTGATGTGACGGCCATCGAAGCGCACTTCGATCGGTGCTGAGAACTGGCTCGAGGAAACGCCGTCGGTGGTCAGGATCGAGACCTGGTCACCGATGTTGCCGACGCTTTCACTCAGCTCGATCTCGATGTGCGTCACGTCGGCATCGACGACGTTACCTTCGGCCGGCACGGTCCACACCACCACCGGCGCTGTGTGGTGCTGCTCGCTGTTGGTGCTGAATTGCAGTGGTGGTGCAGCGAGCGCGTTTCCCGCCACGTCGGCATAGCCCACGAGCTGCACGGTGTAGCTCGTCGACTCGGTCAAACCATCAAAGCGGATGTAGTGCGTGTTGGTGCTCTCGTCGACGAAGGCCAACACCGCCGCGACCCGCGACTGTGCGAGTTCGCTGTCGGCCAGCACCTCAATGTTCCCGGGCACCACCGTCTCATCGAAGGTGAGGATCAACAGCTGCGCAGCAAACAGCGAAAGCTCGTCGCCGTCGTGGATGTTCTGCTCGACCATCGTCGGCGCCACATCATCACGGGTCGAGAACCAGGCGTGGTAGGCGGTCTGCACCGGGATACCATCGGCGCTGACGAAGTCGTCGCCCACGGTCAGCTCCACACGCGCGGCGGCTACCCAGTGGCCATCGGTTCCCGTCGGCGTCACCGTGAGCTGCGTGCCATCGGTGCTCCACTGTTGCGCAGCTGCAGGCACAGGCACGTTGTCGATGGCGATCGTGCCGCGTGCGGTGCTCATGGGCAGCGAGAACGTCAGCGTCACGGGCGCGGCCGTGGGCACTTCGTCGTCACCATGGGCGGGGCTCAACGAACGCAGCACCGGTGCTGTGCTGCTCGCCGCGGTGGTGAAGCGCACCGTGGTTTCGGGAACCTCTACGCCAGCGCGGGTCACCGCACCGCGCACGGTGAACGACACCGCCACACCGGGTGGCAGGGCCACCGCCAGCGTCAGCCCTGCGACCCGGTCTGTCGACCAGCGCGCATCGCTGAAGGCCAACACACCGCCAGGCTGCAGCTCCACCTCGCCCACGTCCGGCTGCATGGCGTCGGCAAACACCACCTGCAGGGCGGCGTCGACAGCGACCCCCTGCTCTCCATCAGCGGGCGCTGTCGCCACCACAACCGGTGACGATGCTTCGCCCGCACACCCAGCGCTCACCAACACTGCCAACGACGCTGCAACCACTCGACACCATGAAAACGACATGCGTGCACCTCTGCGCACACCAGATCGCGAACCATGGCGAATTGCAATCGAGTTGCAGTTACAACTTCTCGTGACACGTCGTGGACTGGCTTACGGACGTGATCGTCAGCGGTGCTGCGCAGGTGATGGCCCACGGTTCGGCAAACGTCCCGAGGTGCTCCACGAAGAGTGTGGCGATGCTGGCGGTCGAGGGCGCAAACACGAACCGCACAGTGACCGACTCGGTGAACGCGTAGACGTCGACACGATCGAACGCGGCACAGCTCAGGCTCTGGGCATGCAAAGGCACAAGCTCTACGTCGTCGATAAGCACACGCACCCGTTGGCCAGGACCCGACAACACCGCGTGCTCAGCGAGGCGCGTCGGCGTGTACGTTACCCATGTCTCGGCTCCGGCAACGAGCTGCACACGATACGCGTGTTGCAGCTCGTCGACATCAGGAGCGTTGGCTGGCGTCGATGCACCGCGCACGTCGATGAACGGACCCTCTGCGCCGTGCTGGCAGGCATGGTTGAGCAGGGGGCTGGCGAGCACCGGGGTGCAGGCGCAACGATCGCTGCCGACCTCGACACAGAAGCCAAACTCCGGGTGGCACATCTCGCTGCTCGTGCAGGTTTCTGACGTGCTGCAGTTGGCGAGGCAGGTGTCGTCGACACAGGTCTCATCATCGCGACAGCTGCAGGTCTGTTGCAGCTCCACATCGGGCGTACACGACGCAAGCCACATCGCGCTCATCACCACCGCAACGCTCCACCGTTGGGGCGGTCGACGCCATATGCCCAGTGCGATGGTGAGCAGCAGCAAAGGCATCGCCGGTGTCGACGATGATGGAGCCGCAGCGCACCCTGATGATGCTGCGCTGGTGTGTGATTCTGTCGGCGCGTCTGTCGGCGCGAATGCACGAGCGATCGCCAACCAACGCGGGCAGGGCTCGCAGCGTTGCACCTCGAGGTTGCAGACGCGGTCGTGGCTACAGTCGAGATCGTTGATGCAGCCACACCGTTGGTCGATGACACAGGCCGTGCCGTCGCCGTAGGGGTCGCAGCGTGCGCGGTCGGTGGTGGTGCAGGCTGCACAGGTGTGGTCAACGCCAATACACGCGACCTTGCCATCGGGCTGAGCAGCACAGGCATCATCCGTCAGGCATTGCACACAGCCGTCGACAGCGGCGGGCAACGCGGCAGTCGCACACACGCCACTCACCGCTGAGCGCTCGGCACACTGCGCGTCGACGGCGCACACTGTGCCACAGGCGCCGATCACGGCCGCGTCGACAGACGAGCAGAACAAGCCATCGTCGCACCCGTTTCTGCCCACGGCGTCGCTGCAGCCGTCGACGCACCTGCCGATTGTGTCGTCGCAGACACGGCCGCTGTCGGCTGCACCGCAGTCGTTGTCGGTCAGGCAACCGCACGCTGTGACCCCATCACGTTCGACACAGGCGGGGGCGTCGAGGTCTGCGCACAAGCCAGCACCGCCCTCGTCCGCAACATCATCACAGTCGTCGTCAACGCCATTGCAGATCTCAATCGCTGGCGCT
The DNA here is from genome assembly GCA_044349155.1 of Myxococcota bacterium. Classification (GTDB taxonomy): domain Bacteria; phylum Myxococcota; class UBA727; order UBA727; family VGSZ01; genus VGSZ01. The sequence goes on along the minus strand of JBIKRQ010000021.1, from coordinate 2,928 downwards.
CCCGCCTCAGCCACACACACTGCCGCATTGTCTGCGCACTGCCATTGTCCGTGCCGCGCGCAGCTGCCGATGCCCACGGCGCAGGTGCCGCCGACATCGAAGCCATTGTCGATACCGTCACGACAATCGTCGTCGAGGCCATTGCAGCGCTCGGCGGCGTCGGGATTGATCGCGCTGTCGTTGTCGTCGCAGTCGTCGTTGTTCGCGACGAAGCCAGCCGGTGGAGCACATGCGCTGCGCACCACATCGACGGGATTGCCGAAGCCATCGCCATCAACGTCTGCACCATTGTCGATCTCGAAGTCGTCGAGCTTCTCAATCACGAGGTGCACAACACCGCGAGGCACAGGGCCGAGCACCAGCAGCAAGCGTTCACCCGCAACGACGTCGACCATCTGCCCAGCACCGAGCGCTGCGCAGCCGTTGTCGGCCCACGCCCTGGTCACGGGCAGCGTGACGGCACCGTTCACGATGTCGATCGGGACTGCCGGCTCGGCGAACACAACCCAGCTGCCACTGCGCTGCGGCGTCCATGCGACGACGTTGTCGCCGTCGGGTGCTGGCACGCTCACGCGGTATTGGGTGTGCACGGCGTTCACGTTCGGCGATGCAGTGGCCAGCGCGCGCCCCGCGACCGCCGTCACGGCCGCAAACGGGCCGTTGCTGGTGTGGAAGCAAGAATGCTCCGTCAGTGCCGTTCCAAGGGCGTCGCACACCGCCGCAGCGGGCGATGCAATCCCGAGTCCGACAACGACCATCAGCAATCGCAACATGTTGCCTCCGTCGTCGACGGCTCCCACAACCTTTGGCGAATTGCAATTCAATTGCAGATGTATCAGTGGTGGTAAGCATCGCCGGTGAGGACCGCGAAGGCTCGAGTACAACTGGAGGTCTACTGCAATTCGGTTGCAGATGAGACTCGAAGCCGCTACGAAGACGAGGGCCGCCTGGCCTTGCTCGACGCATCGCGCGCCGACGGAGAGGAGAGACCGCTTCATGAGGCACCACACCCCTGCGCGCGCATTGCTCTCGCTGCCCCTGTTGGGTGGGCTGCGCGAGCTGCTCCCTGTCCCGTCGATGCTGGAGGCGAGGACCCCGGTGCCGGCGCACGTTGCGGTCGCGCGATCTGCGAGCGTGTTGTCGCGGGCGACGCGGCCTGGCGTGAACCTCGCGATCTGGCTGCGCGACGTCGTTGGTGGTGACGCTGGCCGGCTGGCGTTTGATGCGCTGCCGCCGGAGCGAATCGCCGTTGATGCTGTCATCGAGCGCTCCGTGCGCGGCACAGGTGCGTCGCTGTTGCCGGCGTCGCTGCGAGGACCGATTCGTACGGTGTTGGCGGCCGACATCGATCGGCTTGCGGCGATGTACACGCGCATGACGGGCCTTTCTGCAGTCCACGTGAAGCTCAACAGCGTCGACAGCGACGAGTGCCGTCTTTTTCACGTCGACCACGTCCACGTTCGCCTCGTGACGACCTACGTGGGGCCAGGCACCGACTGGCTTGAAGACAGCAGCGCCCGACGCGAGCACCTTGGGGGGCGTGGACTCGCGCGGCCAGCGACGGTCGACGCCATCAACAACGCGATCGTGTCTGATTGGACGCGCGTGCACCGCCTGCCACGCTTCGCTGTCGCGGCCTTCCGCGGCACCCACAACCACAACCACGACCCGACACCGGGCATCGTGCACCGTTCACCACCGATCGCCGGTACCGGCATCACGCGACTGCGGCTTGTCGTCGAAGCCTCGAGTGCTGGCGCGACCTGCAGTGGCTGAAGCCCAGTTTTTCCTCCACCAGTGCGGCCTCTGTGCCGCGTCGGATGTTCCTATGCGTCGCCTTACCTTGTGCTGTGTGTCTGTCGCGTTTTTGCCGCTCCTCACCGTCGGCTGCGGTCCCGCAGCAGAACAAAACGAAGTCGACAACGACGATGGCTGCGGTCCCAATTCAAGCTTCAGCGAGTCGCACGATCACTGCCATTGCGACGACGGCTTTGAGATTGAAGGGACGGCCTGCTTGCCGATCGATGACGACGAGGACGAAGACGACGAGGACGACGACGACGTCGCCGCGCTCGACCTGAAAGACGCGGTCGTGACGGGACAGTCGACCACCGACTCGCAAGGGGACGCTGTCTACATCCTGCAAGCGGTCGCGAGTGATGTGGTGCTGCGCATTGAGGGCTACGTCGGCTTTGGTGCACCGCAGAGTGCAACGGCAGTGGTGTTGGAAGGCGACGACCTCGACTATGCGACCTGTGCGGTCTGTGTGGTGGTGCAAACTGGCTGTGACGCACATGATGACCACTTCCACTGCAGCAAGACCTACATGCCTGTTGATGGTGGCATTGATTTTTCGGCACTCGACCCCGTGTCGACGATGGCCGGCCACCTGCACGACGTGACCTTGCAGCCCGTCGACATCGACAGCAGCAATCAGACCACCCCCGTCGCTGGTTCGCAGCTGCGCGTGGCCCATTGGGACTTCTCGACGTCACTGGTCGAGCAATGAACAACGCGATGATCGAGCGAGTCGTCGAGGTCAGCGCGCCACAGGACCTGGCAGCGATCTACGACGACGATGTTGTCGCGGTGGTGTGGCGCGCGGCGCTGGTTGGTCCAGCTGCCCTGCCAACACCATCGGGACGGCTGGTTTTTGATGGCACGGAGGTGCCTGCAGCCGCGCTGGGGCACGGGCCATTGCTCGACATCGTGGAGGTCTTCGCGTCGCTGGCCGACACCACTGCTGTTGGTGTGCGCTGGCGAACGTCGAGCACGCCCATGTGCCCGGCGTGGCACGTCGATCAGGTCGAGCTGCGCGGCTGCCTGACGCTCGTTGGTCCGGGCACCGAGCTGCTGCTGAATGAGGGCGAGCGCCTGGCCGTCGGGGCGGGCGACCTCGTCGTCATGAAGGGCACGCTGCTGCACCCG
>JBIKRQ010000257.1:0-9007 GCA_044349155.1 Myxococcota bacterium | reverse complement strand
GCCTGCCGGCCGCGTCGCGCTTCACGGATGGGGCGATGTAGTTGTCGCTGACGGGGCGATGTAGTTGTCGCTCAGCAGGGACACCGCGCTCAAGCTGTGCACCCCCACGACGGTCGTGCCAGCTGCACGCTCGACGACCACAGCGCCGTCATCGCGCACGGCCACGAGGCGCTCGTCGTCGAGCGCGCGGCTGTTGAACACCTCGCGCGGCACGTCCAACCGCGCGCTGCGGGTACCATCGAAGTCCACGTGGAAAACGTGTTCGCTGATGTCGTCGAAGTCGCTGGTCACCACCAGGAAGCCATCATCGACGGCGACGATGTCGCGCACGATGCAACCGTCGTGGTCGAACAACACCTCCACCGCACTTTCGTCGAGCAGCGAACTCAGCACCACCCGGTCGCCCGCGTTGTCGCCGAAGCGGTTGCAGGCCACCGCGACCATGTCGTGCGAGATCGCGGCGCGACCAAGGTCGACGGCGTACGTGGTGAACGCGCGAAGGATGGTGGTGGTGAGAAGGCGCCGGCCCGAGGGGGCGCAGTCGATGTTGCAGCCATCGCCATCGGTGGTGTTGGCGTCGTCGCAGACCTCGTCAGCGTCGACGGTGCCGTCGCCACAGCGCGGACCTTCGCCTTCGCCTTCGCCCTCTTCGCCTTCGCCTTCGCCCTCTTCGCCTTCGCCCTCTTCGCCTTCGCCCTCTTCGCCTTCGCCTTCGCCTTCTTCGCCTTCGCCCTCACCTTCGCCTCCGTTGCCTTCGCCTTCGCCCTCACCGAGGCCGAAACCCGGCAGGGGCAAGCAGGACATGGGGAGGAGCACAAGGACGGAGAGGAGGCGCTTCATGCGGCGCCACTATCGCGATGCTCGATGTCGCGCTGCGGCAAGCATCACACGTGAGCGGCGCTGAGGGGTTGCGGCCCATCAGGTGCGTTGAGCGGCCCGGCGTCAGCCGCCGCAGAAGCCGAAGTCTTCGTCCTCCTCCACTTCGACTTCGCGCTCGCACACATCGACGTCGTTGCAAAAGAGGCCGTCCTTGCAGCTGCTGTTGAACGTGCAGGCATCGCCCTCGGCGCCGCGGCGTTCGCACTCGCTGAGGTCGTTGCAGAAGAGGTCTTCGCGGCACTCGCGCTCATCGCAGTTGTCGCCCTCAGTGGCGAGGTCGACGCATTCGCCCTCGGGCAAGGCGAATTCGGCGTCCACCTTGCGCGGCAGACCGTCGCTGCCGGTGTCGAATTCACATGCAGCGTCCTGGTCGCATTCGTCGCCGGAGATGCAGGGGTCTCCTTCCTTGCCGAGGGCCGTCAGGGTCTCGCTGCAGTCGTCACTCTTCTCGCGCAGCAGCTTCACATCGCAGGTGCTGAGGGCGTCGCGTTGGTTGTCCACGCAGCGGGTTGCCGCCTCAGCGTCGAACTCGACGCGGCCGCGCTCGACGCTGGCGTCACTGAGCCCACCGAAGGCCTGACAGACCGCGGTCCCGTTCTCGACACATTCGGCCTCGGTCGTCGCAGCACCGCTCGCGAACAGCGAGAAGGCAGCAAGGGTGCCGCCCAGGAAACGGTTGCGGTCTTCGGCATCGGTGCAGCACTGGAACTGGAAGGCGCAGGACACCTTGACCTGCTCGACGCACAGAGCACTCGGGGTCGATGGCGCACCGCCGCAGCCGGCCATGAATGGGGTCCACAGCACAGCAGCAACAACGGGCGCGGCCAGGGCGTTCAGACGAAGCATGAGAGTTCCTTTCAGCGAAGGTCGGGTGAGTTGATCGAGTCCGGCGCCGTGGATTTCGTCCGAGGTCGAGGAGGAGCGGAGGGCTGGCCTTTCTGGCCAGACCGAGCATCCGACGAAGAGATCGGGCGAAAGACCAAGCCTGACGATGGTCAACTCACATGACCTGCGCTGTATGGCTAGACGGCGCTTGTTTCACAGCTGCCGGCAGCCGCAAGGCTCTGCTGTCAGCCCGCACCCGTCGTCGTGATCACCACCGCGGCGCGCATGGCGTCCCGCTGCACCTCTTGCAGCATGAAGGCCGCCACATCAGCGCGCGCGATCTGTGACTGCCCCACAAGCTTTGTGGCCTCGACGATCTTGCCCGTCGCTGGTCCGTCGGTGAGGCCCGTGGGTCGCACGCAACACGTCTGCAGACCGCTTGCGGCCCAGGCCTCTTCCATGCGGTTGAGGGCGGGCCACACATGCCGCATCGCCGACGTGGCGATGAACACCTTGAAGAAGCCCGGCAGCATCGACGCACTGTCGCCAATACCCGACGAGCTCACCGCCACCGCACGCTTCACGCCGGCGCGCTTCATCGCGCTCACAATCGCCGCCGTGCTCGTGTCGAGAAACGCCTTGTCTTCAGGCTGATTCCACGGCGCAAGCCCCTGAAGCTTCAAGCCGAGGCCCGACATCACGGCGTCAGCACCAGCAAACGCCTCGGCGAGGGCTGCGGCATCGCTCATGTTCGCGCGAACAACGCGGACCGACGCGGGAAACGACGCCGGCACCGTCGACGACGAACGCACCACCGCGACGACGTCGTGCCCGGCGGCTGCTGCCTGCTCGACCAGCAACCGTCCCACACCACCCGACGCCCCAAGCACCACCAGTTTCATCACGCGCTCCATGTTTGCAGACGCGCCATTGGATGCATGCGGCGCAGATCGGTTCTGTTTTGCCGGTTCGAGTTTTCCTGCTGACCCCGTCGCGGATGCCCCTGTCGTCGTCGGACGGTGGCAGATGCACCCAAGTACCAGCTGGCCCTTTCACGAACTTCACGCAGCCCTGTCTGAGCGCGTCGCGGCGCGCTCGGTGAAGGCCGTCGTTGCCCCCGACACTCCGAACCTCGTTTTGTACTGCTACACCCACAACGCGGTGTTCGACCGGCTGTGGGATCCGATCGTCGAGCTGGCTCGCGGCCTCGTCCTCGACCACGCCCGTGGCTGCGTGGTTGCACGACCATTCCCCAAGTTTTTCAACTACGGCGAGCGCACCACCACACTGCCCGACGAGCCGTTCGATGTGCTTGAAAAGCTCGACGGCTCCCTCGGCATCGTCTTTCACGACGGCGCGATGTGGCGCTGCGTGACCAAGGGTTCGTTTGTGGCGGAGCAGGCGGCGTGGGCGATGCGGTGGCTGAGCGCGCGCGAGCATCGCGGGCTGCGGCCGGGCACCACGTACCTGTTCGAGGTCATCTACAACGAGAACCGCAACGTCGTGCGCTACGACTTCGAGAACCTTGTGGTGCTCGGTGGCTACGACGAGCACGGACACGAACTCACGTTCGCCGACCTCGACGACCTCGCAACAGCGCTGCAGACACGGCGGTGCGCCACGCTCACCTACGCGTCGGTGTCAGCAGCGCTCGCCGCTGCTGACGCGTTCACGTCGGACGTGGAGGGGTTCGTCGTGCGGTTTCACTCGGGCTACCGCGTGAAGATCAAGGGTGCGGAGTACCTGCGCATCCACCGCCTGATCAACCGCGTCACGCCGATCGCGTTGTGGGAGGCCCTCGCTGCGGGCGACGATCTCAACGTCGTGCGCCGAGACATCCCCGAGGAGTTCTGGGCCGACTTCGACGCGATTCGCGAGCTGCTGCAAACACAAGCAGCCACGGCGATCGCTGCAGTGAACGATGCGGTGGTGCAGCTGCGTGACCTCGACGACAAGGCGCTGGGCCTGCGGCTGCCGACGCTGGTGGCGCCGGTCAACACGTTCATCTTTCTCGCGCGGCGAGACCCTGCGGGATGGATGCACCAGGCGCGCACGAGGCACGCGTTGTTTCGCACGCTGCGGCCCACCAACAACGTGCTCGCGGGCTATGTGCCAAGCGAGCAGTTGGCGCGCGTGCACAGCGAGACGGGCTGATGCTTATGGTGCCTTGATCCGACAGCGCTCCGGCAGGCGCGCTGTCGGGTCGAGCCCGCACGCTTCGATGTACGACGTGAGCCAGCGCTCGTGCCACATCTTGCCGCGGGCCTCGTGAAAGCCAAACAGGCTGACGTGGTCCATGTTGATCACGGCGACCTGATACCCCTCGTCCACCTCGAGCACGCGCGTCGCCGCCCACCACACGACGGCTTCACGGAAGTACTGAAACGCCGCGTACCACTCCGCGTGCCTGCAATGCTGGAGCCCCTTCACAAACAACTTCGCCCCAGGGTCGCCCTGCGCCAGCCACACATCGAGGTCGTAGGGGCGCTCGCACCAGCCGTCGCTCGACGGCGACCGCACCGGGCGTACGAGCTCGCCCTCAGCGGGCTTCTCCCGGCACACGGCAACACCGTCGGAGAGGTCGCGTTCGGCGACGAAACTGGCGTAGCTGGCGCTGACCACATCGATGCGTCGAATGTGTCGCAGTGCGCTGTCGAGATAGTGGTGTGGCAGCGCGTGCGGGCTGCTGCGAAACAGCGTCACGGCCTCAACAAAGCGAACGCGAGCCGCCACGTCATCGCTCATGCAGAGAATGTGGCCTTCGGTCATGAGTTCCCTGATGGGCCTGGCGTTCTCGTCGTCCTCGTCGTCCTCGTCGTCGCCGTCGAGCCAGCTGCACACGTCGTGGCGGTAGTCTTTGTAGGCCTCGTGGGGTTGTGGTCGTGCGGCGCACAAAGCCACGATCAGCGCGACGACGATCACCAGCGTGCACAGCCGCCTCATGGGTAGTGCTTGCGCATCCAGTGCGCCGCCTTTGGGTGGTGCTCGTTCAACCATTGCGGATCGCGTCGGTAGACCGCGTACACCTCGGCAAAGTTCTCGGGCGGCCCCATCTCGGCGTACGGCGACACCAGTGGCTCACCATCCAACATCTTTTGCAGGTCGAGCGCTTCGTGGGTCACGCCGTCGGTAGGCGACGCATACGGCGTCTTGCCCTGTGCAGCCGCCAGGGTGTGCTGTGCTGCAGCGTTCGGTGCGGTGCCGTGCAACGACGTGCGGGTGTTGTCGGCCGCCACCACGTCGCTGGCGTCGTGCTGGTCGAAGGCGTGGGCCACCTCGTGCAGCACCACCTGCATCGTGTGCCGGCGATCGATCCTCGCGTTGTTCGAGCTCGGAAAGGCGTCGTCGTACCAGACGATCGTCGGTGGTTTTGTCCGCCCCGAGGCATCGGCCAGCACATTGGGAAAGAAGAAGCCCGCCGCATCCATCGGCACCTCCCCGCTCGGTGACGCTTCACGCGCGAGGTGAACGCCCTTGAGTTCTTCGCGCTCTTTCGCGCCCAGCAACGCCAACGATTCGTGCACGCGCGAGAGGTCTTCAACACTCCACCCCTCGCGACCGACGGTGACACCGTACTTCGCCTCGAGGGCGGCGATGCCCTGCTCCACCGACGTAAACAACGGCGCGGCGCGGGGCGGCGGCGTGCGGCCGATCATGGTGGCGTCACCACCTTCGACGGTGAAGCCGTTCTGGTTGTCGAAGTGCATGCCGTCGTCGCCCATGCTGCCCGACACGACCACGCTGCGATCGGGGCGTGCGCTGCGCGCGAAGCCGTCAGCGGTGTCGCGCGGTGGCAGTGTGTCCACGTCTTCGACGTGTTCGTCGGGCGACGCTGGCGGCGCTGCCGTCGATGTTGATGACGTCGACGACGTCGATGTGGATGACGTCGATGCTGGTGCACGGCTGCTGGTGCGCCGTTCGCTGATGCTGGTCATGTTCTTCCCCCGTTGCCCGAGATTCCCTTCTGGCGCGAACCGGAGTCAACATGACGATGCGCTCGATCAGCCCGGGCTCGGCTCGACGTCGCTGCTCACCACGGCAAGCGAAACGGCTGCGGCTCATGGCCGTCGAACCCGAGTGCGGTGATGTGGTCGATGTTCAACCGCGGCGAACGCTCCAACTCGACGTACTCGCGGTTGTGCAGGGTGCTGATGATGCCGTGCGCTGGCGGCCACGATGCGCCGTGCTCAGGAGGTGGACCAGACCAGATGCATACGCGACGACGCTGCTCGTGTGCGGCGCGGAGACTGGTGTAGATGTTGAGCTCGCCTGGAGCACCCGCTCTGTTTGGCACCCAGCGTCCGCTCTTGCCCCACACCCCGCCGTGCAACACCGCGTAGCGGTACAGCGCAAACAGCGTCGCCATCGATGTCGGAAATGCATGGTGCAACGTGCGGCGGGCGATGGCCTCGACAGACGACGTCTCGTTCGATGGCAACAGCAACTCGACAACGCGCTTGAACATCGAAGCGTCGATGTCGAGCAGCCCCAGCGTGTGGTGCGGTTGCGCACCGACCACGACGTCGAACAGCACCACGTGGGCTGCGAAGGCCGCGCGACCATCATCGGTGGTGATGTCGAACAACAAGCGCGCCCCGGTGCGCACGTCGAGGGTGGCGATGGCCGTCGCTGCTTGCACTGTGGGGATGGCGTCGATGACAACGCGGGTCTCGCGCGCGGCACGCGCGGCCTCCGCGCGCTGATCAGCCGCGTACCGCTCCTCGACCGGCAGATGCGCAAAGGTCGTGTCGCGAACGCCCCACAACACAAACAGGGCGCGACGCAGTTCGCTGCCGTCAACAAGCACCAGACGCCCACCGTGGTCGATGGCGAACGCCTGGTTGCCCTTCTTCAGCTCACGCTTGATCTGCGGGCCGGCGCGCCCCGGGCGCAGTGCGTCGACGGCGCGCACGACATCGTCGATGGCCATCGGCGCGCCGTACTCTAGCAGCACCAGCACCACGAACTCGGCAATGGCCAGCGGTGGATTGCGGCGGTGCGCAAGTGCCGCGGCCACGTCGATGGCGGGCAGCTCAAGACGAGCACACCACGGGTTGGTCGCTGGCCGTGCAACGGTGGGCAGCAGCGTCGCCGGCGGCGTGTACTCCGTTTTTGGTCGCGCATCGAAGCGGTCCTGCACCGCGGCGCGGTCGAAGCGATCTGGATGCCAGTCGCTCGGGAGCCACTGCTTGAGCGTGTGATCGTCGTCGTCGATGCCGTCGCGCACAAACGCGCAACACCGTTCGTAGCCCGACAGGCCGCCGCAGTCTTCGAGCGGAAACGCGCGCGCGCCGTCGAGCAGAAAGCGCTGACCGGCACGCTTGTCGCTGACCACGCCCCGCAACGTGACGAGCATCTGCCAGTCGTCGCCAAAGTCATAGGCGTAGCGGATGGTGCGGCGTGCAGCGGTGAACCACGTCGACAACGCCATGTCGACCGGCTCGACGTTGTCGTCTGCAGTGGCGATGTGGCCGGCGAGTTCTTCGCCGCTGTCCTCGTCGATGAAGACGTGCAGGTGCTTGTCCTGCCACCCCGTTGCGATCTGAATGGCGTCGTGCAGATCGGCGAACGAGGACTTGTGCTCGAGCAGAAAGCGGCGCCAGACGCGGGGCGATGCCCCCTCCAGCTCGATGTCGAAGTCAAAAAAACGCGGCATGACGCTTTCGAGCAGACGCGCCCGCTGCACACAACGGGCGCGCGGGCTGTCAGCCTCCCACGGTGGCGGCCGCCGGCGTCACGTCGCCTTCTTCGACCACCAGCGTGATCGGCGCGTCGTCGTCGTCGGCCACCACGGCGGTTGGCGTTTTGTGCAGCACCGCCAACCGGAACTGCTCGCGCACTTCAACATCGCGACGAAACACCGCAAAGCCCGTGCGGCTGATGTGCAGCAGCAGCTCGTACACGGCATGCCGCGCCTTGCTGCGCAGTGCTCCGGGCACCAGCACGTCGCGCTTCTTCTGCTCCTGCAGCACTTCGGTGTTGGCGAGGGCGGCCACATCAGCGTCGACCTCGACGAGGATCTCCTTCACCAGCGGAGTCGCGCCCAACTTCTCGCCGTGCTTCTTGAGCAGGTTTTGAAACACGTAGGCCGCGGGCAGCGTGTTGGTGGCATCGCCGGTGCCGAAGTTCACACTGAACAAGCGCGCGTCGACGTTCTTGTCGCGGGCGAGGCGCACCACGGCGTCCCTAGCGTCGATCAGGTTGCGGCGCAGTTGCGCTTGCTTGCTCGTCTGCTCGATCTGCTCGACGGACAAGCTGGTGCGCTCAGCCCCCGCCCACCCACCAAGCTCGAGCAGGCGGCGCGCGGTCACCAGCGTGTCGCGCAGGGTGGTGCCGGCTTTGCCGTCGATGACGTCGGCGTAGCGGTCGGCGATGGCCTGCGTTTGAAACACCTGCGCCGCAAGGTCTTCGATTGAAAACGTGTTCTTCGTGAGCACGTAGGCGCCGGCTTCGAGGCGCTCGCGCACGGTGTCGAGGGTGGGCGTGGTGGTGGCGGTGAGTTCGAGCATGACTTCCTCCCAGGCTGTGAAGGCGGCGCGGTCGACATGACCCACGCATCAAGCCCCCACCGCCCGTGGCTAGCGCGACTTTTCGGCGGCGCACCAGCGCAACGGGCGCGTGAGACGCGACGCAAAGTGAGAACGAGTCGGCTGAAAGTGAGAACGACGCGGCCCACAGGCAGGGTGCGGTCGACAAACGGGTGGCCTGTTGTCGACGCACAGGTGGCTCCACACGGCCCACGGCATGGTGCAGCCCGCCCACGGTGTAGGTGCAGGTAAGAAACAGGTTGAGTGGGTGCGACAAACGGGTTGCCTCAGCCGGCGCACAGGCGGGTGCAGCGCAGAAACAGGCGGGGTCGGGTCGGCACACAGGTCGGTGCGGGGCAGCCAACATCCACCGCCCCGTCGAGTGCCGGCTTGCTAGGGTGCGCGCCACAGGTGGATGACATGAGCAGTCTTGGTGAACGCGTCCGCGCCGCACGCACGGCGATGCAGTGGAGTCAGAAGCAGGTGGGCGATGCCCTGGGGCTCGCGCAGGCGCAGGTCTCGATGCTCGAGAACAACAAGCTCACGCCCTCGGCCGACGTGCAGGCGAAGCTGCACAAGCTCTTCAACATCGACGCGAGCACCGAGATGACCACGCCTGCTGCTCCTGCTGCTCCTGCTGCGCGTGGTCGCAAGCCCAAAGCAGACAAAGCCGACAAGGCCGACAAGGCCAGCGGTGGCGACCTCGGCTTCGAGGCCACGCTGTGGAGTTCCGCCGACAAGCTGCGCAACAACGTTGACGCTGCCGAGTACAAGCA
>JBIKRQ010000256.1:0-9016 GCA_044349155.1 Myxococcota bacterium | reverse complement strand
GTCGATGGCGAGCATGAGGGCACCCTTGGTGCCGACGGTGACGATCATCTCGGTGGTGGCGTAGTCGACGAGCTGCTCGCGCTTGAGCTTGAGGGCTGTGGCTTCGAGCATCTCGTCGGTGCCGCGCGGGGCGGTGTACGCGTGCGAGCTGCGCTGGCCGATGACGCTGCGCGCGGCGTCGACGATGCAGGCCGGGGTGGCGAAGTCGGGCTCGCCCGCCGAGAGGTTCACGACGTCGACGCCCTGCTTGACAAGGGCTTTGGCTTTCGCCGCCATACCGAGGGTGGCCGAAGGTTTCACGGCACTCATGCGGGCGGTGTTCAACGTCAACGTCATGGCGATCCTCGTCGTCGGGGTAGCAGGCTGAACAGACTGGTGGTCAGGGTTTGGCGTAGCGCGTGGTCAGCGCAGCAAGCACGGCCGGCGGCACCATCGTCGAGACATCGCCGCCGAAGCTGGCGACTTCTTTCACGAGGCGCGAGGCGACGTAAAAGCTGTCTTCGCTGGTGACCATGAACACGGTTTCCACGCCCGAGAGCTTGCGGTTCATGCCCGCGAGCTGGAACTCGTACTCGAAGTCAGAGACCGCGCGCACACCGCGCAACAACACGTTGATGCCGTGGCGTTTGGCGAAATCGACGACGAGACCGTCGAAGGTTTCGATTTCAAGGCCGGGCCGCTCGCCCATCGATTCCTTGCACAACGCGACGCGTTCTTCGGCGGAGAAGAAGTGCTTTTTCTGCGGATTGTTGGCGACGGCGACGACGACGCGGTCGAACATCTTGAGGCCGCGCTCGACGATGTCGATGTGGCCGTTGGTGAGGGGGTCGAAACTGCCAGGGTAGATGGCGGACCGTTGGATACGCGGGGCGGGCGAGGGCTGTGACGTCGTCGTCATTGTTGCTCCAGGCGCTGCAAGAGAACCAAGCGTGTGTCGCCATAGCGGCGCTCGTCGACCACGGAAAGCCCTTCAAAGGGCGGATCAACCGACTTTGCCGCGCGTTCGACGACGAGCACGCCGCCCTCGACGAGAGCATCGCGCAGTCCACGGCGCAGTGGCTCGTCGAGGGACATCGCGTACGGCGGGTCGAAGAACACAAAGTTGAAAGCACCCACGGCCCGCGGCAGCCAGCGCACGACGCTGTCGGTGACAAACGAACACTGCGCCGCCATGCCGAGTGCTGTGGCGTTGGCGGAGACGACGGTGGTGGTTTTGCGATCGACGTCGACAAACGTGCACGACGCCGCCCCACGCGACAGCGCCTCAAATCCCAATGCCCCCGAGCCGCAGCACACGTCGGCGACGCGGGCGGCATCGAAGTCGTAGCGGCTGCCGAGGATCGAGAACAACGCCTCGCGCACCTTGTCGGACGTGGGGCGCAGCGTGCCGCGCTGTGCGGCTTCGGGCACATCGATGAGACGACGCGCCAGCGTGCCGCCGGTGAGCCGCAAGCGCCCGGTCATCGCTGCTCTCCGTCGACGAGCGCTTCGGCCAAACGCGACACCGTGCCGTGGGCCTTGAGCGCGTCGAGCGCGCGCATCACGGCGGTCCAGGTGGCTTGTTCGAGGGCTGCATCGTCGACGGCACCAGCACGGGCGATGGCGGCGGCGACGAAGTCGTCGAGGTTCACGCGCAGCCCGCCAGGGCCGTACTCGACATCGCGCAGGTCGTTGAGGGTGACGATGCGGGTAGCGTGGCCGACGTCGTCGTGGAGGTTGGCGCCGCGCACGGCCGACAGGGGCAGGCGCAGGTCGTCGATCTCGGCCAACAGCAGCGCCACGTCTTCGTCGGCGTCGACCTCGAGTTCGAGGCCCACGTCGTCGGCGTCGAGGGCGCGCAGCAACGTGGTGCAACGTTCGCTATCGCCAACGCACGCTACGTCGAGCCCGACGGCGTTGAAGCCGGCGTCGACGTCGTGGGCCACGCGCTCGAGGACGGCTTCGGCTGCGCTGAGGGTGGGGGCGTGCCACAGCGGGGCACGGTCAGCGCGCGCGACGACGACGATCGGGCGATCGTGGCCGCACGCAGCAGCGGTGGCGACCATGCTGTCGACGATGCGTTCGGCTGATGCAGGGCCGTGCCGTCGCGCTTCGGGACCGATGGCGATCACGGCGATGGCATCGGCTCGGCGACACGCGCGCAAAAAGCCCGTGACGACGACGGCCCGGTGCGCGGTGAGTTCGACGACGGGGGCGGACAGAGCCTCGGCGTGGTCGCGCAACAGCAGGCTCGACAGCAGTGGCACCGACGCGTCGCGACCCGGTCGACCGACGCGGGCTGAGCAGTAGCGGGACCAGTCGACATCCACGCCGCTCGAATAGGGGAGTCGGCCGTCGCTGACAACGCGCTGCGGCACAACGGACAGGTGTGACGGCGAAACGAGGCGTCGACCGACGGCGCGGGAATCGCTAGCGTCGTCGTCGCTGTGTCGACTGCTGCTGCCATCCAGAGTGTCTCGTTCGGGGGCTATGCGCTGCTCGAGCGTCTGGCGATGGGCGGGATGGCCGAAGTGTTTTTGGGGCGGCCCGAGGGCCAAACCCGCTTCGTCGCCGTGAAGCGCATCTTGCCAAGCATTGCCGCCGACGATGACTTCATCGCGATGTTCATCGACGAGGCCAAGATCGCTGGCCAGCTCACGCACCCGAACATCGCGCAGATTCTCGACATCGGGAAAATCAACAACAGCTACTTCATCGCCATGGAGTACGTGTCGGGGCAAGACCTCCGCGCGGTGTGGGACCGGGCGCGCGAAACCAGCAGTGACGGCGTGCGCGGCCTGCCACTGGGCATTGCCTGCCACCTCGTCAAAAAGCTCGCCGAAGGGCTCGATCACGCGCACCGCAAACGCGACAGCAAGGGTCGGCCACTGGGCATTATTCACCGCGATGTGAGCCCGCAAAACGTGCTCGTGTCGTACGACGGTGATTTGAAGATCATCGACTTCGGCATCGCCAAAGCAGCGAACCGGATCGTGCGGACGCAAACCGGTATTTTGAAAGGGAAATTCGCCTACATGGCGCCCGAGCAGGCGCGCGGCGAGCCCATCGATCACCGCTCCGACATCTTCGCCATCGGCGTGGTCATGTACGAGCTGCTCACCGGCGAGCGCGCGTTCAAGGGCGATACCGATTTCGTGTTGCTCGAGAAGGTGCGTCGCGTCGACGTCACGCCGATCCGCGAGCTGCGTCCCGACGTGCCGCGCGAACTCGAACGCATCGTGATGAAAGCACTCGGGCGTGAAGCCAACGAGCGCTACGCGTGGGCCAGTGCGCTCGCAGGCGACCTCGATCGCTTCTTGTCAGACCAGGGCGTGTCGACGTCGCGCGAAGAGTTGGGCGCGTACCTCCGCCGCGCGTTTCGGGCCGAATACGCCGAAGAATCTGAACGCCTGCAGCGCTACCGCGGCGGTCCGCGCCCCGCAGGGGCCAACGAGAACGTCGTCGACGAGGATGCGCCCACGTTGCTGGGCGACCTTGCGCTGCAAGCTCAGGCGAAGCGCAAAGACGACGACGCACCGCCCGACACGCGCAAACTGCAGCGCCGTCGCGAGGCCGAGGCCGCACGTGGTGCGTTCCCGGAGCCGCCGCCGTCGTCGTCGCGTTCGATGCCACGACGTCGCGAACGTGAGCCTTTGCCCATGCCGCCGCCGCCGATCGATGTGCCATCGGATCCGTCGATGGTGTCGTTGACCGATCCCGAGGAACTGCGGCGTGCGCGCGATGATTTTTCCCGCATCGATGAACCGATCACCGATACCGACCTGCCACCGCCGCTGACGTCGTCGCACCCGCGGCCACGTCGTGCTGGCAACGGGGTGGTCGTCGCTGCGTGCCTCATGGGTGGAGCCCTGGGGGCCGCTTTGGGCGTTGGTGGCTCGATGGCGTCGCGTGCGGCACCGCCCGACGCGCTCATCGTCGTCACGCCACGCCAAACCGAGGTGCGCCTCGGTGATGTGGTGCTGTGCTCGCAAACGCCGTGTGCAGTGCACCTGGGCCCGGGGCGCCACGAGCTACAGCTCAAGGCACCAGGAGCAGCACCGGTGACCCGCAGCGTCGACGTCGGCGAAGGCGCTGCCGTCGTTGACCTCCAGCTCGAGCAGACGGCCACTGGCCTGCGTGTCGACTCCGAGCCTGCCGGGGCCTCGGTCGCGCTCGACGACGTCGCACTTCCCGACGTCACGCCTCTCACGTTGCCGCCGCTGACGGTGGGCAAGCTCGTGAAGCTCACGCTGCGCAAAGACGGCTTCGACGACGTGAGCATCATGCGCAGCGTCGACGGCGATGGCGTCTGGAAGTTCGAGCTGCCTTCGCCCACCACGCAGTGGTCGCTCACAGCGGTGCCTGCTGACGCCGTGCTGCGCGCAGGGCGCCTTGAGGGTACCGGGCGCCTCGACCTTGTTGGCCACGCTTCGCCCGTCGACGTCGCGGTGAGTCGCCCAGGGTGTGCGGGCCAAACGCTGGGCATCGGCCGCAATGGCAGAGCGGCGTTCGCGCAGGTGGTGCAGCTGCAGTGTCCGCCGCTCACCGCCACGTTGTCGTTTGAGGCGCCACGTCGTCCGGCCAGCATCAAGATCGATGGCGTGGCCGTGGCCCGAGGTGCTGACCTCGACGCCTACCCGATGCCGCCGGGCACGTGGTCTGTCGTCGTCGTGTCGCCGCACGGCAAGCGCGAAGCGTTCACGGTTGAGACCCGCGAGGGTGAAGTCGCCCGCGTCGTCAGCCACGGTCGCTGATCCCTGATCGTTCTTTGCCCTCGTGCTGCGCTCCGCTCGCGCCAAAGGCGGCAAATCAAGCGCATCGAGGCGGTCGGCTTTTCCCACCGGACTGCTAGGCTCGACGACATGACCAGCGAAACGCTTGATTTCGAACGCCCTGTTGCGGCGAACACGGCCGCGCGCGCCGACCTGCTGTCGATGAACGAGGCGGCGTTGTCGTCGTTGATGACCACGCTGGGCGACAAGGCGTTTCGCGGCAAGCAGCTGTTTGCGTGGTTGCACAGCAAGCGTGTGAACGACTTTGCGGCGATGACGGATTTGTCGACCGCGTTGCGCGCCAAACTCGCCGAACACGGTGAACTGCGCCGCCCCGTCGTCGAGGATGTACGCGTCGCCCTCGACGGCACGCGCAAGTACCAGCTGCGCACCAGCGATGGCCACGTGATCGAGAGCGTGTGGATTCCGCACGCGTCGGGCCCCGGGCGTCATGCGCTGTGCATCTCGTCGCAGGTCGGTTGTGCCATGGGCTGCAACTTCTGCGCGACGGCGAGCTTGAAGCTCACGCGGCACCTCACCGCCGGTGAGATCGCTGGTCAGGTGTATGCGGTGCTGGCCGACCTCGCCGAGCACCTGCCCGAAGACCCACCGCTGCCGTCGTCGAAGATGAAGTTCCGCTACGACGTCGAGCCCGACGACGACGGTGCTGGTGTTGGTGACGACGACGTGGTCGACGACCGCGCGAAGCTGCAGCCGCGCCGCGTGCAAAACATCGTGTACATGGGCATGGGCGAACCGCTGCACAACATCGACAACGTGATTGCTTCGATTGGCTTGCTCACCGACGCAAAGGGCATGGGCTACTCGCCCCGTCGCATCACCGTGTCGACGTCGGGTGTGGTCGCTGCACTCCCGCGCCTCGGCGAAGAAACCGGCGTGCACCTTGCGGTGAGCTTGAACGCGACCACCAACGACGTGCGCAAAGACATCATGCCCGTCAACAAACGCTGGGACATCGACGCGCTGCTGGATGCGTGTCGCGCGTTTCCGATCGATCGTCGTCGACGCATCACCTTCGAGTACGTGATGCTCGCGGGCGTGAACGACACCGACGACGACGCGCGCCGCCTCAGCAAGCTCATGCGCGGCATGAAGTCGAAGGTGAACCTCATCCCCTTCAACGCGCATCCGCTGTCGCCCTATGGCCGCCCTGCCGACGAGCGCGTCGATGCGTTCCGCGTGATCCTCGACGCGGCGAAGATCGAGAACTTCGTGCGCACCACCCGTGGCCTCGACATCGACGCCGCCTGCGGGATGCTGGGTGCGAAGAAACTCGAAGCGGCGCGGGCGGGGAACTTGCCGGTGCTTCCCTCGTAACAGCCTGTTTCTGCTGTGCTTTTGGCTGGTGTCGCGCTTGATGTGCGCAACAGACGCAAAGATGACAGCGACGGCTCAAGTCCCATACGATCCCGCTGCGCTCGCACCTGGTGGTGAGCGCACCACGTCAACGTCGACGTCAGAGGGTCGGGTCCGATGGCCGTAAAGGCGCCCGTCATTGCCGGCAAGTACACGCTCCTGCGACGGCTGGGGCACGGCGGCATGGCCGAGGTCTTTCTTGCCAAGCAGATGAGCGAGGGCGGCTTCGAGAAGCTCGTCGTCCTCAAGCGCATCCTGCCGCACCTCGCCACCGGTCCCGAGTTCGTGCAGATGTTCCTCGACGAGGCGCGCGTTGCCGCCGACCTGCGTCATCCCAACATCGTCACGATCGCCGACGTCGGCCGTGCGGGCGAAACCCTTTTCATGGTCATGGAATTCCTGCACGGGCAGGACATCCGCAAGGTGCAGCGCAAGGTCGCCGCCTTCGGGCAGATGATTCCGCTGGGTCACGCCTGTCAGATGGCGATCGACGCCGCCGCGGGCCTCAACTACGCGCACAGCAAACGCGATCTCAACGGCCGCGCGCTCGAGATCGTGCACCGCGATGTTTCGCCGCAAAACATCATCGTCACCTTCGAAGGCAGCACGAAGATCGTCGACTTCGGCATCGCCAAGGCGGCCGGGCAGAGCACCCACACGTCGACGGGCGTGCTCAAGGGCAAGTACACGTACATGTCGCCCGAGCAGGCGCAGGGCGAGGTGGTCGACGCGCGCACCGACCAGTTCGCCCTCGGCATCGTGCTGTGGGAGCTGCTCACGATGCGTCGCCTGTTCAAGCGCGACAGCGAAGCACAAACCCTTGAAGCGATCATTGAAGGCCCGATTCCGCGGCCCAAGCGCTTCCGTGACGACGTGCCCGCGAGCATCGAAGACGTCGTGATGACGGCGCTGGCGCGCGAGAAGCACAAGCGCTTTCGCGATTGTGAAGCGATGGCGATGGCGCTCGAAGATGCGTTGTCGCGCGAAGCGATCGTGCACTCGCAGTCGCGGCTCGCGCAGTACATGCGTCGCCTGTTTGCCGATCAGCTCGCCGAGGAAGCGGCCATCGGCGTCGTGCAGCAAGACGGCAGCCTCAGCGTCAAAAGCATCTTTCCAAACGCAGTCCCCGAGCGTCGCGCCGATCCGGCCGACAAAATCGAGAAGCCGCGCGAGCGTTCCGAGCGCCTGGAAGCGCCGAAGAAGGAACCGCCTGCGCCCGCCCGCGTCGACGAGAAAGAGCCCGTCGAATCGACGGCGGCCGATCGCAAACGCTCACGGTCGGTGCGCAGTGCAGAGATGGCGCGCACCGAGAGCGAGCTGAAGAAGCAGCAAGCTGTCGAGGTGCGTGAACCGCCCAGGCCGCCGCCGCCACGAGAGCCTGTGCGTGAGCGCACCACCGAGCGCGAGAAGCCTCGCGACGTCGTCAACGATGGCGGCAGCGGTCGTACGGCGTTGTATGCGGGCGTTGCAGCGGTCGCTGGTGCAGCCGTCGTGGGCGTCGTCGCGATTGGGCTGCTGTGGTCGCCGTCGAATGGTCCAGCCACCCTCGTCGTGCGCAGCGAGCCACGTGGCGCGCGGGTGCTGCTCGACGGCGCCGACACGGGGCAAACCACGCCAGCGCTGCTGAAGGGCGTGAGCTCAGGCGAGCCCCACAAGGTGCGGCTTGAACTCGAGGGCCACAGTCCGCTCGACGAGGTGGTGACCGTGCCGAAGAAGGGCACCACGCAGGACATCAACTTCACGCTCGCGCCCAAGCGCTGAACACCTGTGCATGTCGTCGTTGGCTGCGGCAGGTCTGCGTGACGCGCCGTCCCACACGGTCGCAACACACAAGCAACACGGGTTGAACACGTCGACAGGTCCGCGCATACGCCGCGCATGCTGAGCGGAATTGCCTTCACTGATGAGCAACGTCTGATTGCCGACACCGCTGCCGCTTTTGCGCGCGAGCGGGTGGCGCCAGGAGCAGCAGCGCGCGACCACGATGGGCGTTTCCCGACGGAGCTCGTGCGCGAGATGGCTGAGCTTGGCCTGCTGGGCGTGAAGGTGCCCGTCGACGACGGTGGCGCTGGCGCTGACGAAACCTCGTACGTGTTGGCGGTGCATGCGGTGTCGCGCGCGTGTGCGTCGCTCGGCGTGACGATGGCGGTGTGCAACCTGTTCGCGAACATCCTCGCCACCGAGGCCAGCGACGAGCAGAAGGCGCAGTTTTTGGTGCCGTACCTCGAGGGCAAGCTGGGGCCGGGCACGTTTTGCTTGTCGGAACCGCACTGCGGATCGGACGCCGCGGCGTTGATGACGACGGCCGTCGACGACGGTGATTCCTGGGTGCTCAACGGCAGCAAGCAGTGGATCACCAACGGCGGTTTTGCAGGCCTGCACATCGTGTTCGCAAAGACGTCGCCCGAGAAAAAGAGCCACGGCATTTCGGCGTTTCTCGTCGAGGCGGGTACGCCGGGGCTCACCGTTGGTAAGGCCGAAAAGAAGATGGGCCTGCGCAGCAGCAACACCGTGGGCTTGAGCTTCGAAGACTGTCGGGTGCCGAAGCAGAACCTGTTGGGTGTGCGCGATCGCGGCTACTCGATTGCGCTCAAGAACCTCGACGGCGGCCGCATCGGCATTGCGGCTCAGGCCTGCGGGATTGCCGACGCTGCCCTCGATGAAGGCGTTCGCTACGCCAAGGATCGCACCGCGTTTGGCGCACCCATCGAGAAGCTGCAGGCGATCCAGTTCGCGGTCGCTGACAGCGCCGTCGACGTCGACACGGCGAAGCTGCTCACGCTGCGTGCGGCCAGCGCGAAGGATGCGGGCTCACCACGCACCGCACGCGAGTCGAGCATGGCGAAGCTGTTTGCGTCGGAAGCGGCGAACCGCGTCGCCGATCGCAT
>JBIKRQ010000255.1:0-9039 GCA_044349155.1 Myxococcota bacterium | reverse complement strand
GGGCCGTTGCGCCATCAGCGCCCGCCTTGTGCGGCCAACAGCGCATCGACCACCTGCGCGCAGCCGTGGCCGCCGTTGCCGTCGACGACAAACCGCGGTGCCTGCTGCCGCTCGTGCAAGCGCGGCAACAACGGCGCCACGTTCGCCACGCCCACCGACAGCCCCGCCCGCGCCCACAGCGGGCCGTCGTTCACGGAGTCGCCGACGTAGCACAACGACGGTGCGGCTTCGGTCAACGTCGTTCTCGACGTGGTCTGCAACAAACGGTCGACCATGCTCGCTTTGTTGAACGGGCCGGCAGCGCCAAACGAAAACGCGTTGATGTGCACGCTCGATCGCGCGGTGTGCAGGCCGCGGGCGTGCAGCAGTTCGAGGATGCGCGCGATGCTGTCTTCGTCGACGGGATCGCCGCTTTCGACGAGGTCAAACGCGGTGTCGGCGATGCGGCCCACGTTGTCTTCGGCAAGGCGCGCAGCGGGTACTGCGGCCATCACTTCTTGAGCCACGGCGTCGCGGTGGGCCTTGAGGCGCGTGCGTTCGGCGGTGTCTTCGTGGTGGATGGTGCGCAGGCGCTTGTCGTCGTCGAAGTACAGGGCCGATGCGCCCGTTTCAGCGACCACGGCGTCGAGGGGAAACAGGCGCACCAGCAGCTCGCCCCAGGCAAACGAGCGCCCCGTCACCGCACACAACTGCAGGCCCGCAGCGCGCGCCCGGTACAGGGCCGCGACGGCGACCTCGGGCAAGCGGCCTTCCCAGGTGAGCGTGTCGTCGACGTCGAAGAACAAGCGCGTGATGGCGGCCCGCTCGGCCAACGAACACGACGACAGCGGCGGCAACGCAGAAGCAGGCATGAGCGAACCATGCCCGCGACGACGTGACCGCTGCAACCGGGTCAGTCGCGTCGGCGCTGCTGCTTTTCGCCAAACACGCTGCCCAACACCGAACTGACGAGGGTGAGCACGATGACCATGAGCACCGCGGGGAACATGCCATCGACGACAAAGCCATCGACCAGGCGCGCCGCAATGGCCACGCACGCGCCGTTCACGACGAGCAGAAACAGGCCCAGCGTGAGCACGGTGACGGGCAACGTGAGCAACACGAGCACCGGGCGCACCAACGCGTTGACGATGCCGAGCACGGCCGCAGCGGCGAGCGCTTTACCGAACGAGGCGACCACGACCCCGGGCACGATCCACGCCGACACCATCACGGCGACGGCCGACAACAGCCACGTGACCATCAAGCCCGAAAAGCCCCTGCGACGTTCCACCAACATGCAACACCTCCTGCGCTCGCTGACGACCCGCATCATGCGCGCGCCGCGCACGTCGACAACGACGAAACGACAGGTGCATGCGCGTTCAGTGCGGTAGAACACGCTGATGTCTGTCCGTGTCGCCCTTGCCACCTGCGCCGACCTGCCCTCGCTCGACGACGACGACGCGCCGTTGATCGCCGCCCTGCGATCGCGTGGCGCCACGGTCACCCTGCCCTGCTGGGATGGCCCGCTCGAAGCGTTTGCGCGCGATGTGGTCGACGTCACGGTGGTGCGCAGCACGTGGGACTACACGACGCGGCGCGCGCAGTTTGTGGCCTGGGCCAACGACGTCGACCGCGTGGGTCGGCTGCGCAACAGCCACGACGTGATCGCCTGGAACACCGACAAGCACTACCTGCAGCAGCTCGCTCATGCCGACGTGCCCGGCGTGCCCACGGTGTTTCTGCCAGCGGGCAGTGCGGCGCGGTTCGTCGACGTCGTTGCCACATTGCCGGTGCAGCACGGCGTGGTGCTCAAGCCCACGATCGGTGCGGGCAGCCGCGACACCATCAAGCTCGACGCGCACAACGTGGCCGAGGGCCAGCGCTACTTCGACGACGTGCTGCTGCGCGAACCCGTGATGGTGCAACCGTTTCTGCCGTCGATCGCCACAGGCGAACGCTCGCTGATTTTCCTCGACGGACACTTCAGCCACGCCGTGAACAAGCAGCCGCGCGCGGGTGATTTTCGCAGCCAGCCAGAGTTCGGCTCGATGGTCACGCGCTACGCGCCCACGCCGCAGGAGCTCGACGTGGCGGCCCACGCGCTGTCAGCCTGCGGGCACGGCGGGTTGTTGTACGGGCGTGTCGACCTCGTCACGGGGCTCGACGGCGCACCGATCGTGATCGAACTCGAGCTCACTGAACCCTGCTTGTATCTGGGCTGGTCCGACACTGCCGCCGACGTGCTCGCCGACGCCATCTGCGCCGACGTGCGCTCACGCTGATCCCGATGTCTCCATGATCTGCGATCATGGCAACATCGGGATGTGCTCTCTCGGGGGCTGATGCAGCCCCCGCCCCACGAAGCGTGGGGCCCCACCCCAACTGCGCTCCGCGATTCATCCCGAATGACCTGATGGTCAGTGTTCAATGGTCATTCGGGATGAGGCGGTGCGACGGCTCCGGGCGCGGGCCTCGTCGACGAGCTCGTGCAACAACGACGGATCGCAGGCAGCGTTGCTGCGACCAAGCCAGCCGATAGCATCGTCGACGCTGGCAAAGCCTTTCAACGGGAAGCGCACCACGCCGGTGAAGTCGAGACCCGCGATGATGCCGCGCGCCACCGACGACGACGTCACCACCGCCAACGGCGAGGTGTTTCGCACACTGCGCGCGATGCCCGGCAGCCGCTCACGCACCGACGACGACGGTGGTGGATTGCCTTCGTCGATGAGCAACAACGCTGCGCCAGGCCGGCCGTTGGAAGAAGCATCAAGCCGCAGCATCGACGACAGCCAGCGCTCGTGATCGTCGACGGTGTTCGTGGTGCCGGCAAAGAGCCAGACCACCGACGCTGTGGTGTCGTCGTAGACCTCGATGAACATCAGGGACGCGCCCACACGAGCGAAGCGGCGAAGGTCACGGCGTCGTAGTGCTCGAGGTCGGTGACGTTGTTCGCGTGCTGTGTTTCGACGGAGGGATTGCCGCTGAAGCGGCGCGCGTAGATGTCCTGCTCGATCACCGTGGTGCCAGCAGGGACCGACCACGACAGCAGGCCCGCTCCGTCGGTGACGATGTCGTTCGACGAGCTGTCGTCGCCGGCGTCCCACACGCCCACGAGGTCGTCGATCGCCACGACGTTGGTGGTGGTGCTCTGGCGCGCGCGAACCGTGGTGCTGTCGCGCCCCGACCTCACGGTGATGGCATTGCTGCCGCCAATGGCGCGCTGGTTGTCGGTCGACGTGAACGCTTGAAACGCACGGTGTAGCGTCACAGGAACACCAGCATCAACGACAGTGAGCACACGGACGAGCGGCACAGACACAGCACTCGTGATGAACTGACGAACAACGACGACAGCGTTGTTGATCTCGACCTCGCGCAGCGTCGCCGTGACCACCAACGGTCCCGACGCGCGTCGCGCGTGCAGATGCCCGCCACTGCTCCAGGCATCGGTGTCCTGGTCGCCGCCGGTGTCGCTCCCGATGCGCGTGGCACCAGCGGCGACGCGAAGAAAGAAGCTCTCGACGACGGGTGTGTCGTCGTTCGCGGCGTTTCTGGTTTCGAGGTCGCAGTCGTCGTAGGCGAACCACCGCGGCACAAACGTCGACGGCGCGAGGTAGTCGTCGTCGCCCGTGCCGTCGATTTCGACGAGGTCGGCGCCACTGTCGACGTAGACCTCAAACGTCATCTCGCGCGTGTTTCCCGGCGACGGCATGCGCATGAACAGCAGGTCGACGACGTCGTCGTAGTGAGACTCGACTTCGGTGCCCTGTGGCGTCGTGACAGACACCGACGCCGACGCCAGCGCCTGCGTGATGCCGGCGGCGCGGGCGTGAGCTTCAAGGTCGAGGGGCACGGCAACAGCCTGGCGGTCGGTCGAGGCGAGTGCCGGCCAGGCGACGTCGAGGTTGATGCGAAAACGACGCGTAGCCCCATGCCAGGCGCTGTTCACCGACGTGGGCAGCACTGGCGTGACCGTCAGGGCATCGCTGGCGTCGCCGCCCGGACCGGTGCAATCGATGACGACGGAGACAGCGCCGGCAGCGACCTCGACGGTGTGCACGCCACTGCCAGCAACCGAGAGCGTGTCGTCGTTGATGCTCAGCTCACAGGCCGCAGTGTCGGTGCTGGTCCACCGCACGACGAACGATGTGTTTTGCTCGACGGCAGCGTTGTCGACGCGTTCGAGATCGACGGTGGGGAGTACCGCAACTTCGCCTTCGCCCTCGCCCGGCTCACCCTCGCCCTCGCCTTCGCCTTCGCCTTCACCGACGGCGAGGTCGGTGCTGCACAGGCCCTCTTCGCAGGTGAAGCCTGTTGGGCACTCGCTGTCTTCGGCGCACGACAACGCAGCGGCCGTCAGCCTCGAGCACGCCGGGGCACACGCACACACGATGGACAGCAGGAGCAGCGGCACACGCGACATGCGCCGAAGCTATCGCCGCATCCGCAGGCGACAACGGGCATTTGATTTGCGGTCGGATTCGTATTGACAGTCGTGCGCTTCGCCGCGCCCAAAACGTCAGCCGCCGTCGCGCAGGCGTGTTCGGCGTCGAGGGGCGGTCGTCGTCGTCACCGGCGCAGCATCAACGTGCGAAATCTCTTCGTCGAGCGTCATCGCTCGCGCACGAACGGCCTTCCAGATGGTCACGAAGATGCTCATGATCGGCACCGCCAACAGCGCGCCCACGAGGCCGTAGAAGTGCTCGCCGGTCACCAACGCCAGCACCACGAGCACGGGGTGGATCTTGGCGGCATCGCCCATGATCTTGGGGTTGAGCAGGTTTGCTTCGAGCGCGTGGATGCCCACGATCCACAACACCGCAAGCATGGCCGTGCTCAGCCCCGACGACAGGCCCACGATCACGATCGGAATCGTCGACATGATCGAGCCGAAGATCGGCACGAGCGAAAACACCGCCGCCATGGTGGCGAGCAGGAACGCGAACTTCACCTTGAGCAGCAGCAGTCCCACCAACGTGAGCATGCCGTTGATGATGCAGATGGTGAGCTGCCCGCGCACCACGCCCGACAGGCCATGATCAATGCGCCGCATGAGGTCTTCCAGCGACGTGCGATCGCGCAGCGGCGTGATGGTGAAGACGAACGTGGTGAGCCGCTCAGCGTCGGCAACGATGAACGCCGTGAGCATGAGCACCACGAACGTTGAGAACACAAATCCCAACGCCTGCGCCACCAACGACTGCAGCTGCGACAGCGCCTGCCCTGCCCTTTCGTGTGCCATGTGCTTCACGTCGCGGATGATGTCTTGCACGACGGTGACGACGTCGATCTGCAGCGCGACATCGCGCGGGCGAACCGGGCCAAGCGATGCCAGTGGCGATTCGTCTTCGGCGGTGACGATGCGAATGGGCAAATCGTTGCGACGCACCCACGCTTCGAGCACGTCGGCCTGGCGGGCAATGTTGTCGTCGGAAAGTTGCTGAAACGCGACGTTGGCTTCACCGCCCAGCCGGCTCAGTTCTTTGTACAGCTGCGGCACAAAGATGCGGCCCGCGGCAAACACGATCACGGCCGTGCCGATGTACAGCGTGATCACGCTGACCCAGCGCGGCGGCGACCACCCGCGGATCGTCCTCG
This sequence comes from Myxococcota bacterium, assembly GCA_044349155.1. Classification (GTDB taxonomy): domain Bacteria; phylum Myxococcota; class UBA727; order UBA727; family VGSZ01; genus VGSZ01. Next base: position 3,453 of record JBIKRQ010000255.1, on the reverse strand, counting down.
ACGACAACCACCGCACCGGCGGCGTGATCACGTAGGCGAGCGCAAACGCCAGCAAAAACGGCAGCAGCACCTCGCGCACGACGAGCAACACGGCGACAGCAGGCACCCACAGCAACAGCAGCAGGATGGTGCGTTGCACGCGTTTGTCGGAAAACAGCAGCAGCAATCGTCGGTTCACATCGTCGACGTATTGAGCCCAAAGACGCTCTGCAAGGCTGCATGGAGGTTTCCGCACCTGGCCACGGCAGGAACAACCATTGACGGTTTGCCGTCGCTGGGGGATCGACCGAGTCTGTCGTTGTCGCGTTGGAGTTCGCCATGAACCGCCTTGTCCCCAGCTCCTTCGTCGTCGCGGTGCTCGCAGGCTGCGCCGCCGAACCAAACGTGTCGGTCAGCTGGACCATCGACGGGGGCGAACCAGCCGTCATCTGCTCGGCTCTGCCCGACGGGACCGCGGTCGACTTCGTCATCCGCTCACGCGACACGCTGACGTCGACGACGATCACCGAAACCACCGACAGCGCTCCCTGCGCTGATGGCGGCGCTGACCTCGTCACGGGCCCGGTCGCCGAAGTCACGGCCTCTCTGCACAACGACGACGCCGTGGTGGGTGTGGCCGCTCCTGTGACGGTGGGCCCCGGCCTTGAAGGCGGCCTCGCCGTCGACAGCGCCGCCATCTCCCTCGTCGTCACCGCGGGCACGGCCGACATCGCCTTCACCGTTGCTGGCAAGTCGTGCACCGACGCCGAGGCCACGTCGTTCACCGTGAGCGTGTTCGAAAACGCCGAGCCGTTGGCACTGGTCGCCGTCGACGGCGCGGTCGACATCTCCGTGCCGTGTATCGATGGCGTTGCCAGCGTCGTCGTCGACGGCCTGCGTGTCGGCGCCCCCTACATCGTGCAGGCAAGCACCACCGTCGGCGACACCACCTGGTTGGCGTCGGGCGAGGGCTTCGTTGCGGCCCCCCACAGCGCCGTCACGGTAGATCTGCAAGCACGCTGACCAAAGCGGCGCCGCGGTTTGTGGCGCCTGCAACTCCTGCTACCGTCGACGAGACGCTTCGATTGTTCTTCGGCTCACCCCCGAAGAGGCACCGAAGAACGAGGGCTGAGATGACGACCACTCCGCAGAAGGCATCCGAGCGCAGAGACGGCCCCCGCATCGACTTGCGGCTGCGGGTGCGGTGGTCGGCGCAGACGTCGGCGGGCGTCGTGTCGGGCGAAGCCGAAGCCAGCGACGTGTCGCCCAAGGGCCTGCGTCTCGAGAGCGAGCACAAAGTCGACAACGGCGCGTCGCTCGACCTCATCGTCGACGTGGGCGGCGATGCCGACGAGCTCACGGCACTCGGCAAGGTGATGTGGTGCCGCGAACGCGAAAGCCCCACGGGCCGCCACCTCTACGACGTGGGCGTGGCCTTTGAGTCCGACTGGCTCGCCAAAGACCGCGGCCCGCTGGGTTCGGCGTTGGCGCGCATCTTCGCGATGAACAGCTACGAGCCCGCACGCAGCTTCGAGCGCACGCAGATCTCGGGCAACGTCGAGGGTGCGGGCCCGCTCGCGGGTGGCGCGCTCAGCATGGTCAACCTGTCTGTTGGTGGCCTGCAGTTGCGCAGCACGGGCAGCGTCGCCGACGTCGTACGCGCCGGCATGGAGGTCGCCATCGACATCGAGGCCGAGGGCGGCACGCGCGGCTACAACGGCCGCGTCGCCTGGGTGGCCGCGTCCGACGCTGGCGATCGCTTCGGCATCGAGCTGGTCGGCTTGTCCGTCGACGACACGGCGGCCCTCGAACGCCTGCGCTCAGGCCAGGCCGAACCCCGCCACGTCGCCCTCGTCTTGCGCGCCTGACCGCTCCGCGTGCCAACGAAAACGACCGCCCTTCGGCGGTCGTTTTTCTTTGGGCGAGTCGTGTGTGGAGGTGTGGGGCGATGTCAGGTGATGTCGACCTGGCTGTCGGGGCGGGCTGACGCCGTGGCCTCGCTGGCGGCCGCCATCAAGCGCTCAGCGAGGGCCGTGTGGGGGCCCGTGCGCAGCATGCTGCGGGCATCGCTCAACGACGGTGCCGCCGGCGCGCCGACGTAGCGCTGCTTCATGGCGGCCACGCGGCGCAGGGCTTCCTGCACGCGGGCCACGGGGACCTTGCCGGTGTCGACGAGGCGGTGGGCCGCTTCGATGGCGCGCGCGGCTTTGTCGGTGTCTTTGCAGATGAGGAACAAGTCGCAGCCGGCGTTGAGCCCCTTCTCGACGAGGACTTCGATCTCGTAGCGCTCGGCCACCGCCGCCATCTCGAGGTCGTCCGACACGCAGACGCCGTCGTAGTTGCACGTCTTTCGCAGCAGCTGCTCGAGGATGGTGGCCGACAACGTCGCCGGTTCGTCGGGGTCGAGGGCCGGAAACATCACATGGGCCGTCATCATGCTGGCCACGCCTACCGCGGCGGCCTTCTTGAATGGCACGAGTTCGACGTCGTGCAGGCGCTGCACGCTGTGGGGCAAACGCGGCAAGGCGAGGTGGCTGTCGGTGTCGGTGTCGCCGTGACCGGGGAAGTGTTTGGCGCACGCCGCGAGCCCCTGGCCCTGCATGCCTTCGATGAAGCGGGCGGCGACGTCGGCGACGACGTGGGCATCGCGCGAGAAGCTGCGCTCGCCGATGACCGGGTTGGCCGGATTGGTGTCGACGTCGGCGACGGGGGCGAAGTCCCAGTGAAAGCCCAGCGCCACGAGTTCGCGGGCCATCATCGCACCGAGGCGGTAGGGCAGCTCGGGGTCGGTGGCCGCCGCAGCGCCGACGACGCGCATGGCGGGCACATCGGTCATCAGGCCACGCAAACGCGCCACGCGTCCGCCTTCTTGATCGACCGACACGATCAGCGGGGACGCACACTTCTGGCCGATCTCGAACAAGCGCGTGTTGAGGCCGACGACCTGTTCGACGTCGACGATGTTGCGCTTGAACAAGATGGCGCCGCCGGCCCCATGACGCACGAAGAGGTCTTCGGCAGCAGCAGGGACATCAGTACCGTCGAAGCCGACGACGAAGAGTTGACCAAGGGGCAAAGTCGACATGCGCGCGGATCATATCAAGCGAACGTGTCTGCTGTCGCGCGGTCTCAGCCAGGCACAGGTGTCGACGACGACTTCAGCGGAAACGGGATCGCGTCGATGGGGCTTTGTAAGGTTGGTGTGTCGGGGTGGTCAGGAGGTCGTCGTGCTCGTGGGCAACATGCGGGAGTACTTTCGCGAAACCTTGCAGCAGTCGTTGAAGCACCGCGGGGTGCAACTCAGCGAGCTTGGTCAGGTCTACGTCGTCAACCTGCTCACCGAGTTTGCGCGCAGCGAACATGTGTTTGCGGGTACGGATCGCGGCGACCGCCCCGTCCTCGTCGAGATGATGGCCCGCGCCCAGGAGTGTGAGCCGCAAGAAGCCGTACGCTTGTACAAACACATGGGCGACA
>JBIKRQ010000667.1:0-9043 GCA_044349155.1 Myxococcota bacterium | reverse complement strand
CCCCCTCCCCTCGAACAAGCCTGACACCGAGGTCAGCGCTCGTGCTCGACGTCGCACGTACACTGCCGCCTACAAGCTCAAGGTCCTCGACGAGATCGCCGCCGCCACCGAGCGCGGCGCTGTCGCCGCAATCCTGCGACGTGAGGGCCTGTACGCGTCGCACCTTGCTGCCTGGCGGAAGGAGCTGCGCAACGGTGGTGTCGCTGCGCTTGCGAAGAAGCGCGGGCGCAAGCCGGCTCAACCGCACAGCGACGAGCTTGTCCGCCTGCAACGCGAGAACGCGAAGCTCGCTCGCCGGCTGGCGCAGGCCGAGGCCATCATCGATGTCCAAAAAAAAGTGGCTTCGTTGCTGGGCATCACGTTGAAGACACTCGAGAACGACGAGAGCGACTCATGAGCGCTGCCGCTGAAGCCCTGCCAACGGCCGGCGTCGTCGCGACGCTCGATGCGCTTGGGCTATCGACATCGACGTTCTATCGGCTTCAACAGCCGTCTCGGCCGTCGAAGCGTCGAACGCCAGCGCGCGCGTTGTCGGCGACTGAGCAGCGGACGGCGCTGGATGCCCTGCACGAGGAGCGTTTTCAGGACCGTGCGCCTGCCGAAGTCGTGGCCGCCCTCGCGAAGGAGGGGCGCTACGTTGGCTCTGAGCGCACGCTGTACCGGCTCCTCGCCAAGCGCGACGAGGTGCGCGAGCGCCGCAACCAGTTGGTGCACCCGAACTACGCGAAGCCCGAGCTGGTCGCGACGGCGCCGAACCAGGTGTGGTCGTGGGACATCACCAAGCTGCTGACGACGACGAAGCTCGTGTACTTGTACCTGTACGTCGTCATCGACATCTACAGCCGTTACGTCGTGGGTTGGCTGCTGGCCGAGCGCGAGAACGCCGCGCTCGCGACGCGCCTCATCGACGAGACGGTCGCAAGGCACGACGTCAAACCCGGCACCATCACGTTGCACGCCGACCGCGGCGCGCCGATGCGCAGCAAGTTACTCTCACAGTTGTTGGCCGAGCTCGACGTCAACAAGAGCTTCAACCGTCCGCACACGAGCAACGACAACCCGTACTCGGAGAGTCACTTCAAGACGCTGAAGTACCACCCGGGGTTTCCGCGAAAGCTGCGCAACCTCGACGACGGCCTCGCCCACTGCCGCCCCTTTTTCGCCTGGTACAACGGCGAGCATCATCACAGCGGAATCGAGTTGCTGACGCCGTGCGACGTCCACTTCGGCCACGCTGACGTCGTCCTGAAGCAGCGCCACGACGTGATGATGGCGGCCTACGCGGCACATCCAGAGCGCTTTGTTCACGGCCCACCGCGTCTGCGGCAACTGCCATCACAGGTGGCTATCAATCCACCGTCGACGAGCCCAGCCGCAACCGCGGAGAGCAGCCCGACCCAACCTTCACCAGCCTCCGTTGCCGCATCGACGACAACATCCACGGAGGTCGATCCCGAAGCCTCACTTAGCTCACAAGATTTGGTTCACTGAAAGCGCACAACTCGATTCCCAAAGTCGTTGACAGGTTCCGGTTCGTGCCGTTGTAGACGAAGGCGTACGTCTCGCCCTGGACGGTCGCGCTTCGAATGACCTCGACACCGTTCACGTGGGGGTACGGGTGCTTGAAGTTCAGATCGGAATCGCGCGTGTAGTTCGCTGCGAACACCAACGACGACGACGTCGCCGTGTCGGCCACAAGCGGCAACCTCATCTCCTCGCTCTTCAGCTCGTTCGCCGTCACCACGCGCTGCAGGTGTCGGCCGCGCGGGGCGTCGTAGGTGTACTCCCACCGCAGGTCTTCACGTGTCGTCGTCGAACCTGTTCGTTCGCGCGTGAATCGGCATGCACGCGTCAGGTTCAAATGGTCTTTGTTGCCGACGCGCGGCGCGAGCGCTCCGCACTGCGCGGCCGACATCGTGACGTCGTGATCGAACTTCACCGAAGCAACGATCGTCCCATTTGGCAGCGATGCGGTCACCGCGATCAACCGCTTCACGCCAAGCTGCTGCGCAAGCACCACCTCGGCTGAGTTGCGCGGACCATCGAGCAGGTCGGCATAGGCAAGTGTGAACGTCAGGCCTGTCGCTGCGCCGTCTTTCGACACCGCACGCGACACGGACGTCACGTGGTCGCCGTCGTAGCTGAACCACAACTTCTCTTTCAAACCGTCGTCGATCCACGAGGCCAGAAAACGACGACGGCCCAGGTTGTCGTAGCGCTCACTGGGCTGTTCGAAGTGAACAACGACGCCATCTTCCGTCGACAACTCAGCCGCGAAGTTGCTCCACGTGCGGCCGCCATTGCTGCTGCTCGCAGCCACGTTCAGCAAACCGCCATGCGTCTTGTCGGTGACGCAGGACTTCACCGAGGTGATGCTTGTCGTGTCGGGCGTTTCGCCCTCCTTCGTGAGTTCGCAGTGCTCGAAGACACGCGCCTCGCCATCGAACACGACGACGTACCGGCCTGGCAGGTCCTCGAGCATCATCGCTTCGAGATTGTGACTCCAGCCTCCGCCGAGCGGTGCCAGTGCGTTGTTCTGGTTGTTGTAGAAGCGGACAAACGACCTCGACGTCGACTTCTCCGGCAACACAATGTCGGGATACGAGCGCAGCAACCGGCCGTCGGCCACGTCGACGTTCGCAACCACCGTGTGTCCAGGCGACATCGTGCCGATGCTCTCGCTGCGACCTTCTGGTGTCTTGAACTTCAGCGGCCAGCTTCGCCCAACCGGCGCGCTCGCCTCATAGCCAACGTGGAAGGCGATGCCCTTGTGATCGAGGCCCTCCATCTTCGCCATCTCGGGTGGCAACACGAGTTTGTACCAGCGTGTGCCCGTCGACTCTTCTGCGCCACGAGCGAGCGGCAGCTTGATCTTCGACGACGAGCGATCGCCAAGCGTGTACCCATCAGCCTCGCTGTAGGCGAGAACGTCGAGGTCCTTGAGCGGATCGTTGGCAGCGCTGCAGTCTTCCGCCTGACACACGCGCACCGTGCCGCGCTGGATCTCCTTGGGGTCGAGGAAGAACACCGCAATGCTCGGCTCCGAAACCGCCGCCTTCGGCGGTCGCTGTTCGAGCTTCGCGATGTTCTTCGCCTCCACCGACTTCTCGCCTGTCCAGCCACTGTTGACGGCGGCGTGGTCCACACGCTGACGCGTGCCGTGCAGGTTGTAGCGGTAGAGGACGTTGTCGCTGTTCCCGCTCTCGAAGAGCTCGATGTAAACGATGTCGAGCGCGCTGATCACCTCGTCGAGTGACGAGCCTTCGCACATGCCTTCCAACGCTCGCGCGTCGTTGCCGTTTTCGCTCACCGTGATCGCGCACTCCATGCCGATCTCGTCGCCGCCGAGACGAATTTCAAAATCGCCCGGAGCATCAAGGCCGCGATCGGCTTGCTCAGTCGCGCCGACGTCAACGAGTTCTGTGAGCAGCCCAAACCACTTGTCGGCATCATCGGCGGCTGCCTCGTTGTCCGCCTGGCCAAGCTCACGCGACGACTTGTTGTTGCCCGCTTCAACCTTCGAGTTCTCGATGGCGAGCACGCGGAAACGGTGCTCACGCGTCGTGTCGTAGCTCGCGACCTTGCGCGCCGGCCCCGACGTCTCGGGCTGCAAACGCGCGTCGTACACTGCCTTCACAGCAACAGACTTCTGCGGGAAACCGCGCAAGGTAACGTCGTCACGGAAGTCGGGTGCACCCGCAACCAACACCGCATCAGATGGCGTGATGCGCGCTGTGCAACGTCGCGACGTTGTGCCGTCGGCGTTCGTTACATCGCTGCAGTCGCTGCCCGCTTCGCGCTCGGCCTGGCTCAGCTCGCCGTTGCCGTCGCTGTCGGCATTGCCGAACAACGGACGCCCCACGACGTGCAACAGATGCAGACCGGTTGCCACTGACAAGATCGTGCGCTCCGTCGTCTTGCGCGCCACGTGTAGTGCCTGTTCGTGCGCACCACCTTCGATGTGAAACAGCTGGTCTGTCGACGCTGCGCCCGACAGGTGCACGACGCGGCCAGCGATCGGCGGCACGCCTGCGGGCACGTCGGTCAACGTCGTCTCGTCGTTGAGGCAGTCGAGGTACTCGCGCGGTGTCGCGTTCTCGTCGAGTTCGCTGCACAAACGCTCAAGTGGTGCTGCGCGCTTGCCCTCGTCGACAAGGGCCGTCACGCCCTGCTGTACGGCCGGCCCGCCATCAATGAACCCGGCATCGCTCGTGTCGGTCTCGAGCACGCCAGCGTCGACGTTGCTGGCCAAGAGGTCGGCCGTGGTGCGGCCGTTGCCCCACGAGGAGCGAATCCGCGAGCCTGGTGCGCGCGCCGTTGAACCGCCGTCGACGTAGTCGTCGTTGCGCGCCGCGGCCAAGCGCACGCGCCAGCGAGAACCAATCTTCAACCACTCGTCGCCCGTCGTCGCCGCACCACCGCCGCGGATCTTGCTGGGTGCAGTCGGCGCGGCCACGCCGGCAGGCTTCAACTGCCGCTCAACCGTCAGCTCGATCTCGGGCGGGAAGAGCTTGATGTCGCCGACGATCTCGACGAGATCAGTGATGCGCGCATCGGCGTCGGCGTAGTCGGGGACCGTGATGGTCTTCATGCCCGCGTAGCCGGTGGCGTGGTTGATGGCGAAGACCGTGACCTCGTCGCCAGCGCGCAGAACGCGTGCGTCACCGATGCCGGCACGCAGGCGCTCGGCTTTGGCGAGGTCACGAGGCCCCATTCGCAGGCGCGCATACGAACCGTGCGCGATCGTCGAGCCCACGACGGGGGACGTGATTGAGTACTTGGCGATTGCGCGGGTGTGGTCGTCGGCCTTGAAGAAGTGGACTTCCGTCAGGGTCCCTCGCGTTTTTGGCCTCGCGTGCGCACGCGCGGGAGCCTCCGTCGACGTGAACGACGAAGCCAAAGCCAACAGGAACGCCAGAAACGCCGACACCGCAGCGCAACCCTACCGCGCTCGCGTTCGTTCGTTGTGGGCCGTTTCAGTGCGTTGGGGGCGCGAGACAGGAGCCGCCAGGGAAGCGGCTTTGCGCTTCCCTCTTAGCCGCTGCCTTTTGCTCGCACCGCCAAAACGACGACGACGACCGGGTTGGTCGTCGTCAGCGATTCACGTGTAGAGCTTTGCGATTTCGGCGAGGTTCGACGGGTCAAACCGTTGTCCGCGCTGGAAGTCGACGAGCCGCACGATGCGTGAATCGACGTCGACAAGGTACATCACGCGGAATGTGCCGTTCGTGATCAAGAGTTCGCGAAGCCGCTCGTCGCTCATCTCCGGAATCACCCGCCCACGACGTGGATTCTCGTCGAGAGTCGCCATTGCGGTTCGCACGTCAGCACCAACACGCGCGGCGTAGGCCGGCGATACCGTTCCCAGCTCACTGAGAAGATCGACGACGCTGTTTTCAAAGGTTCGCGCGCTGACAACGATGAACTTCACGTTCAGCCCTGAAGCTTGCGAAGCACTTCGTCGATGCGCGCATTCACGTGGGCAACGTCGACAACGCGGCCGGCTTCAAGGTCGGCCAGCCCGCGCCGAATTCCGTCGAGCACCCGGGACTTCTCGTCGATCCCCTCGACGGTGATTTCCTGAACCACGTCGTCGAGCGGACGACCAGCGCTCTCGGCGATGACCTTGGCACGCTCAAGAGCGCTCTCCGGGATGTGAATCGTGATGGCAACCATGCGCACAGTGTAGCGGCGTCAACAGCCGTCGGCCAGCGCTTCGATCTGCTTTTGTCGTCGTCGTGGTTCGAGCATCCGGAGAGCGGCTAAGGGACGACTTCGTCGTCGGCGGCTCTGCGTTTCACCTGCTTCGATGGTGCTGGTGCTTGCTGCGATGGATGCGCCTTCTCGTACGCCGCCTTCAATGACGTGATGGTCACCTTTGTGTAGATCGCCGTCGTCGTTGGGCTGTTGTGGCCCAACATCTCCTGCACGTAGCGAAGATCGGCGCCGCCTTCGAGCAGCAACGTTGCCACCGTGTGGCGGAACACGTGACAACTGCCCTGAACGCCGACGTTGGCGCCTGCGATCGCGTCGTGCACTACGTCGTGCAGGCACTGCTCGTGCACCGGCCGTGGCGTCGTCATCGACAAGAACAGCGCGTCGGTTTTCGCAGCCCCTGGCAACGCTCCGCGCACGCTCATCACGTAGCGGTCGACCCAGTACAGCGCCCGTTTGCTGATGGGCACGATGCGCTGTTTGCGGCCCTTGCCCTCGCGCACAAACACCGTGCCGCGTGCGCTGTCGACGTCACCAACGCGCACGCCCAGCAGTTCGAACCGACGAAGACCCGTCGCGAACAGCAGTTCCAACATCGCTCGATCGCGCAGCCCCTTCGGCGTGCCGATGTCGGGTTGCAGCAGCACGATTTCAGCGTCGCTCTTCGTCAACGAGGTTCGCGGCAAACTCTGCGGCACACGCGGCAAGTCGAGGTCGGCCGCTGGGTTCATGTCGATCAGCCTCAGCTTGAATAGCTGTCGAAACACGCTGCTGATCGTGGTCATCTTGAGTTGCTGCGTACGCAACGACAGTCGCTGTCCACGACGTGCGCCGCGCTGCACCCGGGTTTCATACAAGGCCCGCTGATACGCCTCGATGTGCGAGCGCATCACCTGCCGCGCGTCGTCGAGGCCGCGCAGATGCAGCCAGTCGATCAACTGCTTCATCACGCGCCGGTAGGTCACCACCGTGCTCGATGGCGCCTGCTTCGTCGTCGTGAGCCAGATGAAATAGCGCTCTACCTGGTGCTCGATCACCAGCGGCGGGCGCTGCGGTGTTTCATCAGGTGTTTCACCATGTGTTTCATGTAGTGAAACATTCACGGCGTCACCTTCGTCTGCGAATTCGGCCAGTATGTGCTTTTACCCTGGGTGTTGGAGGTTTCGACAATCGCCAGTCTTTTCCGCAACTTAAGTGGCGTAAAACCTCCAACACCGGGGGGTTGGAGGTGGGTTGGAGGTGGGTTGGAGGTGTTGGCGGTTGCTGTTGGCGGTTCCGTGCTCGGCTGCGTCGCGAACGCATTTGGCTGCCGAACCACGCGGTACCAGACGCGTTGGCTGTGCCCGCCGCGATGGCCGCTTTCGATCCGCTCCGCTTGCAGTAGGCGCTGCAGGTGCCGTGTCACCGCCGTGTCGCTCAACGACAGCGCATCGACCACATCGCGAACCGTGAACCACACATCTACGTCGTCGCCGTCGGCGTCCTGCTTCTTCTTTGTCAGTGCAACGATCGACACGAACAGCTCGCCGGTCTTCGGCGGCAGGTCGTCCAGCGAGCGGTTGAGCACGGCCACCGACAGCTCGTTGACCAGCTCGATGTCTTCGCGCGTGACCTCGATGTAGGGCGTGCCGTCGGTGAGATGTTTCACCTCGCGCTGGTGCTGATGCAACAGCGCAACGGTGCGCATCAACGTCAGGTACTTCATGTGGTCTCGACGTGAGCGCGTCTTCTCATCGAAGAACGTGAGATCGCGCGCGAACGGGTTCACTACCTCCATCGCCTTCAACAAGCGCTGCGCGTTCTGGTGCAACGTCATCAGCTGTTGGCGCTCGATCAACCGCTGTTTGCCCTCCAGCGTTTCCAACTCGCGCTGCACCTCATGGATGCGCCGCGTTTGTGCGCGGCTTTCGTCGACGCCGAGCACGATGCAGCGGTTCAACAGCTCTTCGTCCATGTCGATCTTTGCCGTCGACGACAGCAGCGCCACCGGTCCCTTCACCTCCAGCTTCCTTGCCACGTTCTGTTGCGTGATCGGGTCTTTCGTCGTCGTCAGCAGCTGCAACTTGCCGTCGCTCTGCAAGATCTTCAGCGGATAGGTCGCGCTCGCGCTGCCCTCTTCCTCGGCGAGCGACAACACTTTGTGTTGAAGATCCATGTCCGCGTAGAACAGCGCCTGTCCCGTCATCGCCGAGAGGATTTCTTTGTCCTCGTCGGGGATGAAGATCAGCACCGCTTCCATCAACGAGCTTTTGCCCGCGCCCGTCGTTGATTGCACCATCACCGCCAGCGGCTTGCTGAGCCTTCTCGACGTCGCGCCCAGGTAGGCCACCACCTTGTTGAGTTCCTCGCCGACAACGCCACAGCGATCGAAGTCGTGCACGATGCGGTGCACCAACTCGGGATCCGTGAGCAGCGCCATCGCCTCGTCGTGTTCGTCTGCGTTCATCTCCACCACGGGCTTCTTGCTCGCAGCCTCACGACGACGACGGCGCAGGTCGTCGACGATGTGGAACGCCTTCATCAAGTCGTCTTTCAGGTCCTTGCTGTCGGCTTCGAGTTCGACAGCGGCGGCCACGGACGTGGCGTAGCGTGCCTTCGACACGAACAGGTCGAGCGTGTCGGAGAACGACAATCCACGACGACGAATCACCACCTGCACCTTCAACGCTTCGCTCTGTACCGCGCGCGCGATGCCGCGCACCGCGTAGGTGCGATCGCCGAACACGATCGTTGCTTCGTCGTCTTTCTCGTCGACAAGCCCTTGTGATGGCTTCGGCGGCGGCAGCATCGCCACGGTCGGCGGCAGGTCGTTGGTGTCGAGCAGCGTCCGCAGGTTGAGGGCAGCACTGCACGCGTTGACGTCGAGACCTGCCGGCAACGCGAGCCGTTCAACGTGCGCATTCGCGAAGCGCTGTTTCAACGTGATGAACCCGCGATCGCCCGCTTCGTCAGGATCGAACGCGCACAGGATGTGTTTGATGTCGTGTTTCTCGACGAGCGAAGCGATCTCATCGGTCAAGCCCGATGCACCGTAGGCGCAGGTCACGTGCTCGATGCCCTGTTCGAGAAACGACAGCGCATCGATCACGGCTTCGCAGATGATGAGCGTTCCTTCGTGCACAGCAACGTCGACACCGCGACGGTTGAACACGCCGCGATGTGGGCCAGGCAGATAGAGGTGTGTTGCCTGCCCGCTCGCGGCGAACTCGACGCGGCGGCCGTAGAAGCCAACAACGTCGGCGTTGTCGTCGACAAGCGGCACCACCACGCAGCCGCGAAAGTGGTCGTGACCGCTGGCGCGCAGGATGCCGAGGTCCTGCAGCCGTCG
>JBIKRQ010000254.1:0-9056 GCA_044349155.1 Myxococcota bacterium | reverse complement strand
GCGTTGCGCAAACGGGTACCGCTGCTGCGGCGTGTTCGCGGTTTGCCAGCCGCGGAAGGTGGAGGCCTTGCGTTCCTCGTCGACGATCTTCGCCGTGAACTGCCCATCGAACGCGCCGAAGCCGCCCTCGGGGGGCTCAAACGGACCGCTCGTTGGCGCACCTTCAGCGTCGGGGTCGAAGGCGGCGCGCTGCTCGTCGATCTTCTCCTGGCGCTTGGCCGTTCGCTCTTCGAGTGCTGGGGCGACGTCGATGCCCAACATCGTTTGCAGCTCGCCGCTGATCAAACCCTTGAGCATCTCGCTGTCGAGGGGCACGAGCTCCCAGAACGTTTGCGCCGGCAACGGAATGCCCATCGTGGCCACCATCGTGAGCAATGGCTGCACGGCCGACTGCATCGTGAGCAGCAGGCGCGCGATGTTCAAACTCGACTCGGCCAACGCTTGTGCTTTGAGCGCGTCGCGGTCGTTGCAGGCCAGGCGGTAGCGCACGAGTTCGTTGGTGCCGAGGTCGGTGACCACCGAACTCATCAGCGCCAGCGCCACCATCACCGTCAACAGCGCCACACCATGAGGTGCACCACGACCGCGGCGCATGGGAACGCGCGTTCCCACGGGCGTCATCAGCATGCGCCACGCGCGGCGGGGCAGAGAAGCAGGGGCGGAAGGCGTCGGTGTCGTCGTGGTCATCGTCGCCTCCTCAGAAGTTGAGCGGTGCAAGCAACCAAAGCTTGGACTGCGTGGTGAACGTTTGTTCTTCGCCGTTGTCCATCACCACGACCATCTCGATGCGGATGCGCGCAGGCAGGCGGTTGAGCTCGCTGCCAGCGGCGTCCCACTTGTCGGTCCAGGCGTCTTTCTGCGGGTCCCAGTATTGAAACTCGAGGCTGCGCACGTCGGGCAGCAGCGTGAGTTCGCGGCCGCCTTCTTCGAAGTCATCGTCGATGTTGGCCTGCTCACGGCGGCGCAACGATTTCGTCTGCGTGCGGTCGTCGTTGTCGAGGAAGAACGACAGCTGACGTTGGTCGGATTTGCGCTCGTCTTCGACGCGGGCGACGTAGCCAAACGCCGTGCAATCGATGCGATCGCGTTCGCCCTTGAAGCCAGTGACCGCACGAATCTCCACACCGCTCGTCGGCTTGTGGGCCGACAGGTAGCTCATGCTCAATTCGTCGACCATGCGCGACATCGCCGAGCGCACGAGGTGGTAGCGGTTCGACGTCGACTCGATGGCGTCTTTGGCGTCCATGCTCGACGACAGCGACTGCATCAGCAGCGCGCCAATGATCGCCAGCAGGCTCACAGCGATGAGGATTTCGAGCAACGAGAAGGCACGACGAAGGCGCGTCATTTGAGCCCCTGCGGCATGCCTGCGCCAGGTGCAACACCGCCCTTGCCCGGAATGCTCGTCGACGACCCCGACGACGACGAGCCACCGGCGGCTCCGCCCGCGATGCTGCCGAGGGCCTTTGACTGCTGCTCGATCATGCGCGCGACGTTGTTGACCGGCGTTTTGTCGATGACGTGGGTGGTGACGCGCATCTCCTGCTGGTCGGCACCGGTGCCCCAGCGAACGATGATCACCATCTCGCGGATCGAATCACCCAGCACCGACGCCATCTGCTGCAGCACCGGCGCAATCATGCCCATGCCCATCTCGGCACCCGCAGGGGCGGCGTCGCCAGCAGCGTCGTTCGCAGCACCCATACCGAGGGCCGAGGCCGCACTGCCCATGTCGCCCACACCTTCGCCGGTGGGCATGTCGGGCTTGTAGGCGTGGCACTCCCAGAAAAACGTGGGGTAGCCCTCGTCGTCGAAGTTGCCGCTCTCGTCGTAGTCGCCGACGGAGAAGCCCTTTTTGAGCAGGTCGGTTTGGCAGTCGTACAGCTTGCCGCGGGCCAACATCGTCGCCACGGTCATCTCGCGCGCCGCAATCGCCATCTCGGCGGAGCGCGCTTGCACCTGCAGCAACGACACCAGCCCAAGGGTCAAGATGGCCATCGCGACCATCACCTCGAGGAGCGAAAACGCGCGCTTCTTTCGCTGCATCAGTCGTCTCCTTCGATGTTCGGGATGCGTGGTTCGTCTTCTTCGATGATCACTTCGCCCGTGAGCGACGACACCGTCACGGTGAGCACGCGGCCGCCAGCACCATCGCCCTCGTCGTCGGTGAGCGTGATCATCGCTTCTTCGGTGTAGCCACCTGGATAGAAGTACAAGGCAGCACTGCCGCCGATGGCGCGTTCGTCGAGGTGCTCGATCCACACGCTCTTGAAGCGCACGCCATCGGGCAGCTTCTGCGCCACACCCCAATCACCCTCGACGGGCTTGAACGCGGGCGCGCCATACAGCGCCAGCTTCGCCTGCTCACGCGTGTCGGTGGTGTCGGCCTCGATGTCTTCGATGCGCTTGTCGAGGGCGTCGAGCTTCACCTTGCCGTCGCGGTCGGCGGCTTGCTTGAGCGACTTCACACGCGCCACACCGTCGGTCTCTTCGACCCACCAGGTGTTGGCCTCCATGTCGAGCACCAGGCGCGTGCTGCGCCCGAGCAACGCGGTGCGCGCGTAGGTGTCGCGAATCGCACCCGACATCAGCCCCGTCTGCTCCTTCAAGCGCGTGCCGCTGACGGCGTTGAGCGACGGGACCGCCACGGCAATCATCAGCCCCATCAGCACCAGGCCAATGCTGATTTCAAGCAGGGTGAAGCCGCGGCGGTTCATGGGGTTCAGCCTTCCGGCCAGTTGCCGGCGTCGTCTTCGTTGCCTTCAACGCCGTCGCTGCCCTTGCTGCGGATGTCGAACTTGGTCGCGTTCTTCTGGCCGGGGTTCAAGTAGATGTACTCGTTGCCCCACGGATCCTTCGGCGTCTGCTCCATGATCGCCTTGCCCTTGGGTGGGTTGGTCAGCACGCCCAGGCCCTGCGCCGTCGTCGGGTAGCTGCCGTTTTGCAGCTTGTAGATGTCGAGGCTCTTGGCGATCTCGTAGGCCTGGTTGCGGGCCGCGTCGGTCTGACCTTTGCCGAGCTGGTTGATCACGGCGACGCCGATGGCCGCGGTGACGAGGCCGATCAGCGTGATCACGACCATGATTTCCAGCAAGCTCATGCCGCGCAGCGCACGCGGTGAACGCTCGTTCTTGCCCAGCAGCATCGTCAGCTTCGTCACATCAGCCAGGGTCATCACCTTCATCGGTCGCTCCTTCGAATCATTCGGTCACAGCGGAGAAACACAGCGTAGCGCGACAAGATTTCCCGTGTTCAATCAAAGACTTATCGCGATCTGCTTTGTCAGTTTGGCAAACCCACATCAGCGATGCGCCGGCTACTTCACCAGCGTGTTCATCTGCAGGATGGGCGTGAGGATTGAAAACACGATGAAGCCGACGGCCCCGCCCATCGCCAGGATGAGCAGCGGTGACAGCAGGCTCATCAGGGCTTTGAGCTGCACGTCGACGCGCTGCTCGTACGAGATGGCCACGCGCAGCAGCATCTGCTCGAGCTGACCGGACTTCTCGCCGATGGCGATCATGTGGGTCACCATCGACGGGAATTCGCCCGAGCGCTTCAGCGGGGCGGCAATGTCTTCGCCTTCACGAATGGCATCGCGGGCGACTTCGATCGCCTTCTTGATGCGCAAATTGGCAACGACGTTTTTGACGATGTCGAGGCACACGAGCAGCGACACACCCGACGACAGCAGCGTGCTCATGGTGCGGGCGAAGCGGCTCACGGCGATCATGCGCATCACGGGGCCGAACACCGGCACCTTGAGGATCATCGAGTCCCACTGCTGCTGCCCCTTCTCGGAGGTGCGCCAGCGACGAAACAGGAACGCACCACCGACGGCGAGGATGATGAGCAACCACCAGTAGTCCTTCACCGCACCCGACAAGAACATCAGGATGCGCGTCTGCAGGGGCAGCTGCACCTTCGCGTGCTCGAAGATCTTGGTGATGCGCGGAACGACGACGGTGAACAGCACGCCGATGTTCAGGAAGCCAACCACCACCATGATCATCGGGTACATGAGCGCCCCCGTGATCTCGCCCTGGATCTTGGCCTGGCCTTCTTTGAAGTCGGCGAGCCGCTCAAGCACGACGTCGAGGGTGCCCGAGCTTTCGCCCGCACGAACCATGTTTACGTAGATGTGGTCGAAGGCCTTGTGCTTCGCGAACGCGTCGCCGAGCGAGATACCCTCGTTCACCTCGGTCTTGACCTGCGAGAGGATGCGCTTGAGCGCCTTGTGCTCGGTCTGGTCGATGAGTGCCACGAGGCTGTCGACCATCGGCACGCCCGCCTGCAGCAGTGTGGCCAGCTGACGCGTGGCGAGGGCGAGGTCTTCGGTGCTCACGCGGTTCAAGAACGCCAGGTCCACCTGACGATCCAGAATGCCGCCGCCTTCGCCCTTCTTCTTCTCACCGGCTTTGCCCGACTGGTTGACGTCGGTGGCGAGAATGCCGTCCTTCTTGAGCAGCGCGCGCAAGGCTTTGACCGAGTCGGCGTCGCGCAGACCCTTCACGGCCTTGCCGTTGCCGTCGAAGCCCTTGTACTCAAAGACCGGCATGCAGACTCCCGCTTCTCGACGTCACGAACCTCGAAGAGAAAACCGGCTTTGCGGTTTTGTCGCCGAGGTGAGCTTCTTGAGGGGTGGGCGGGGAGCCTTCCCCGCCGATGAAACCGATCATGCGAACGACTCCATCGACATCGAGTCTTCCTGCGTGACGCGCGAGACTTCTTCGCAGGTCGTAATACCCGCGAGCACTTTGTCGGCACCGTCTTCAAGCAGCGTGCGCATGCCCTTTTCGCGGGCCTTCGCCTTGAGCGTGCCGCTGTCGACGTTTTTGAGGATGAGCTTTCTCACCTCGTCGTCGATCAGCATCAGCTCGTAGATGCCCAAACGACCGCGGTAGCCCGAGCCCTGGCAGTGGCTGCAACCGCGACCACGCTTCAAGGTCTTCACCTTCGACGGATCGATGCTGATGCCGCGCAGCTCTTCGGGCGTGGGCTCGTACTCCTCGACACACTTCGGGCAGATGGTGCGCACCAGACGTTGCGCGAGCACGCCGATCAACGACGACGCCACGAGGAACGGCTCAACGCCCATGTCGACCAGACGCGTGACCGCACCAGGCGCGTCGTTGGTGTGCACCGTCGACATCACGAGGTGGCCCGTGAGCGAGGCCTGTACCGCGATCTCGGCGGTTTCTTTGTCGCGGATTTCACCGACCATGATCACGTCGGGGTCTTGCCGCAGAAACGAGCGCAAACCGCCGGCGAAGGTGAGGCCGATCTTCGCATTCACCTGCACCTGACCGATGCCCTTGAGCTGGTACTCGACGGGGTCTTCGATGGTGAGGATGTTCAAGTCGGGCGAGTTGATCTTGGCCAGGCAGCCGTACAGCGTCGACGTCTTGCCCGAACCCGTCGGGCCCGTGACGAGGATGATGCCGTGGCTCTTGGTGATGAGCTGGCTGATCACCGCGTAGTTGCGCGGCGAAAAACCAATGCTGTCGAGGTCGCGCAACACGCTGCTGCGATCGAGCAGACGCATGACGATGCGTTCGCCGTACGTGGTGGGTACTGACGACACACGCACGTCGATGTCTTTGCCGGCGATCTTCAAGCGGATGCGACCGTCTTGCGGCAGGCGTTTCTCGGCGATGTTCAAGCCCGCCATGATCTTCACGCGCGACAGGATTGTGGCCTGAAAGCGCTTCGGGGGTCGCACGATTTCTTTGAGCACACCGTCGACGCGGAAGCGCACCATCATCGAGGTTTCAAACGGCTCGATGTGGATATCGGAGCTGCGCTCTTTCACGGCCTGCGAAAACAAGCTGTTCACGAGGCGGATGATCGGCGCTTCGTCGTCGTCCTTCGCGTCGAGCAGGTCGGGCACTTCTTCTTCGGCGATTTCACTCGCTGAAGCACCGTCGTCGAGCGCGTCGACCGCCGCACCCGCCTGGGCACGCACGCGATCGTAGGCGTTGTTGACCGCGGCCAACACGACGTCGGTGGGCACGATCGCAATTTCGAGTTCGGCCTGCAGCAGCAAGCGCAGCTCGTCGAGGCCGGCCGTGTTAAGCGGGTCGGACGTGGCCACAAAGACCACGTCGTCGTCGCTGCGGCCCAGGGGCAGCAAGCGCTGCTGACGCGCAAACCCGATCGGCACCACCCGCAACACCGCGTCGGGCACGGCATCTGGATTCAGCTCAAGCATGATCGGCAGGTCGAGCTGTGCTGCAAGGGCTGCCAACATGTCGGCTTCGCTGAGCAGCTTCTTCTCGACGAGCAGCTCGCCGATGCGCTTGCCGCGCCCTTTGTCTTGCTGCTGCGCATCGAGCGCGTCGCCGATCTGTGCAGCGGTCAGGCCGTACAACTCAGCGCAAATCTCGCCGAGCGCACGACCGACAAACTGACGGCCGCGCACAGGCTGACGGGACGAAACGGTCTGGGTGGAGTCACTCATCACACAACCTCTGACGGCTCAAACAACGCGCTCTTCGTCGACACAGCACCACCAGCACAACAACAGGCGGTCGCAGGCACCGCCCGTGTGCATCACTGCGCAGGCGGCGCAGGCGGCGCAGGGGGCGCTTCGGCGGCAGGTGCTTCGGGGGCTGGTGCGTCGTCGCCACCAGCAGGAGCCTCGCCGCCGTCGCTGTCACCACCACCACCACCGCCCGCGTTGCGGTTGCCGAAGTCGCTCCCAGGGCCGACGACCATTTCGCCTTCGAGGCCCGGGCCGCCGTTTTCGATGCGCTTCATCTCGAGCTCCATCGCCTGCACGAGCTTGGCGAGCGGACCCACCTTGCGGTCGTAGTTCACGTAGGGGTCGTAGCGACGAGCCTCGGTGAAGTAGGCGTCGATGAAGGCCTGACGCTCACCCATCTTGAGGTCGTAGATTTTGCGCATGTCCTCTTCGTTGCGCACGATGTACGGCGTCAGCAGCAGCACGAGGTTCGTCTTCTTCGTCGTGTCGCTCCAGTTCTTGAAGAGCCAGCCAATCACCGGGATGTCGCCGAAGAAGGGCACTTTGCTCTCGGAGTCGGACTTCTTGTCCTGCATCAAGCCGCCGATGACGACGGTGCGCTGGTCGCCCGTGACGATGACGCTCTTGACCGTGCGCGAGGCGATGATCGGCTGCTGACCGCCGTTGGGGATCGTGACCTGACCGGAGATGTCGCTCACTTCCTGCTCGAGCTCGACGCGCACTTCGTTGTCGGCGTTGACGTGTGGCGTGATGCTGAACTTGAGCTTCACGTCTTCGTACTGGACGTTCGAGATGGCGCCGAGGCCCAGTGCACCGCCGCCACCATTCGCCACACCTTTGACGACGGGGATGCGGTCGCCGACGGAGATTTCCGCCTTCTCGTTGTCGGTGGTCATCACGTACGGCGTCGAGAGAATGTCGACGTTCGAGTTGCCCTGCAGCAGGTTCACCACCGCACCGACCGACGGGAAGCTCACGAGCGGTTGGCCCGTGTCGGGATCGGAAATCAGCGTGATGGCCGGGCCCGTGAAGCTGAACAAGCCAATCGAGCTGCTGAGGGTGTTGACGAGGTCAAGACCGAGCTGCGCGCTGGTGGCGTCGGCACGGTTACCGAGCTGCTGCAGCAACGCGATACCCGATGCCACCTTCGCACCCGAGGCGAAGATCGATTTTCCGCCTTCGTTGGCAAACGTGATGATGCCCGTGCCGCTGGTGCCATCGATCGGCACGTCGACGGGGGTGCTGCCGTAGGCCGACAAGCCCACCTGGCGGTTCTGGTTGAGCGCAATCTCGAGGATGGCGGCTTCAACGAACACCTGCGGACGACGCACATCGAGTTGGTCGACCACACCGCGCAGCGCGCGGAAGTCGCGGGCCGAGGCGACGATCACGAGGGAGTTGGTGGTCTCATCGGCGGTGATCTTCACATCGCCTTCGAACAGTGCGGCGGCTTTCTCGGCTTCCTTCGCCTTCGCACCGGCCTTCGCGTTTGCGTTCTTCGAGGCAGCAGAACCACCGCTTTGCGCCAGCGAGCTCAACGTCGACGCGGCCTTTTGCGCATCGGCATTCGCGAGGGGCACAACCCACATGCGCACGCCACCACCCTGGTCGGTCGGCGGCTGGTCGAGGATGCGCACGACCTCGAGCACCTTCTCGAACGCCTTGGCCGAGCAGATGACGATCAGCTTGTTGGTGCGCTCATCCGCGATGATCTTGGCGATGCTGACTTCGGTGATGTCGTCGCTGTCTTCGTCGACGCTGTCGTCGGTTGCCGCGGGCGTTTCTGGCGGCGGTGCGGCCTTCTTCTTCTTCTTGCTCGTCGACGCCGCTGGCGTGCTGCTCTTGTCGCCCACGCCGTAGATCTCGTTGAGCTTCGCCTGGATCGAGGCCACATCGGCGTAGTCGGGCGTGATCACGTTGAGCTGGTTGCTGCTGCCAGCGAGGTCGATGCGATCGAGCACCTCGAGGATGCGCAGGATGTTGCTGCCCGAGTCCGACAAGATGAGCAGGTTGCCGCCAGGGGCCTGCAGGTCGGCGTTCTTCGTCATCAGGTTGCGGATGAGGGCCTGCACCTGGTCTTTGTTGGCGTAGCGGACCTCGTACAGCAGCGTGACGTGGGCATCGCTGTTGGGGAAGTCGCCAACGCGGCCTTCCTTCGGCGTCATCTTCTTCAGCGTGCCGTCGGGGCTGATCTCGTACAGCGGCAGCGGAGCCTTCGCGGCGTCTTTGCGCTCGATGACCTTCCAGTAGGCGCCAGCAGGCACCAGCGACATGCCGTTGGCCTCGAGGGCCGACAAGAACGCGGCGTAGGCGGCCGACACCGACACGGGCGTGCGCGACACGATCGTGATGTCGTTTTTGCCCTTCACCTGATCGCTCAAGATGAAGTTCATGCAGCGGATGCGGGCGATCTGGTCGAGGACGTCCTGGATCGGCGCCTTGTCGAAGTTGAACGAGATCATCCCCGACTGCGGGCGACACTTCTGCAGGTCGACCCTCGTCTTGGCGATGTCCTTCTCGGGCTCAGCACCCGGTGCGGCGGGCGCAGCCGGTGCCTGCGCGAGGACCGGTG
>JBIKRQ010000253.1:0-9093 GCA_044349155.1 Myxococcota bacterium | reverse complement strand
TCACGGTCTTGAGCTTGTCGAAGAAGTCGAACACCACTTCGGCGAGGGGCAGGCGGTACTTCAACATCACGCGGGTCTGCGTGATGAAGTTGATTTCGATCTGCGAACCACGGCGCTCTTCGCACAGCCTGATGATCGCACCGACGTGGTCTGACGGCGTGTGAATGCTGGCGATGATCACCGGCTCTTCAATGCGCTCCATGCGCGTGCGGTCGGGCATCTTGCTCGGGTTGTCGACGGAGACTTCGCTGCCGTCGACCATGTACGCCTTGTAGACGACGGTGGGCGCGGTGGTGATGAGGTTGAGGTTGAACTCGCGCTCGAGGCGCTCTTGCACCACGTCCATGTGCAACAGACCAAGGAAGCCGACGCGGAACCCGAAGCCCAGGGCCTGCGACGTTTCGGGCTCGAACTTGAGTGCTGCGTCGTTGAGCTTGAGCTTGGCCAACGACTCTTTGAGGTTCTCGTAGTCGGCGGCGTCGATCGGAAAAATGCCGGCGTACACGACGGGCTGGATTTCCTTGAAGCCCGGCATCGGTGCGGCGCATTCGCGGCCGACCTCGGTGATCGTTTCACCGACCTTGGCGTCGTACACGTCTTTGATGTTGGCGATGATGAAGCCGGTTTCGCCGGCCTCGAGCTGCGCCAACTTCTTCGTGTGCGGCGTGAACGCGCCGACTTCCTGGACTTCGAATTCCTTGCCCGCGTTCATGAAGCGAACCTTCATGCCGGCCTTGATCGTGCCTTCGAAAATGCGCGCGAGCACGATGACGCCGCGGTAGCTGTCGAACCAGCTGTCGAAGACGAGGCACGCCAACGGCGCTGCTGGGTCGCCCTCAGGGGGCGAAATCTGTTCGACCACGGCCTCGAGGATGTCGATGATGCCGATGCCCGACTTCGCCGACGCGAGTACGGCACCCGAGGCGTCGATGCCGATGATGTCTTCGATTTCCTGGCGAACGCGTTCGGGTTCTGCCGAGGGCAGGTCGATCTTGTTGAGCACCGGCACGATGTCGAGGTCGGCATCGAGCGCCAGGTACACGTTGGCGAGCGTTTGCGCTTCGACACCCTGCGCGGCATCGACGACGAGCAAGGCACCTTCGCACGCACCGAGCGCGCGGCTGACTTCGTAGTTGAAGTCGACGTGTCCGGGCGTGTCGATGAGGTTGAAGTTGTAGGTCTTGCCGTTTTTGGCCTCGTAAAAGAGGCGCACGGCCTGAGCCTTGATGGTGATGCCGCGCTCGCGCTCGAGGTCCATCTTGTCGAGGAACTGCGACTGCATCTCGCGCGCGGTGATCGCACCGGTGGCCTCGAGAATGCGGTCGGCAAGCGTCGACTTGCCGTGGTCGATGTGGGCGATGATCGAAAAGTTGCGGATGAGCTCAGAAGCCATGTCGACAGGCTTGTGCGGACAAGAACCGTCGGCGTCAACCTGCTGCAATCAGCTCGCGGATGCGCTGGGCGACGAGTTCCGGCGCTTCGGCGGGCACCCAGTGGCCGCAGTCCTCGACGTCGACGGTGCGGGCGTTGAAGCGCTGGGCGTATTCGGTGCCGATGTACGGGTCGTGGCGACCCCACACCACCGACGACGGACGCGCCGCCACCAACGTCTGCAGCTGCTCCTGCCAGCCGGCGAAGCGCCTGGGATCCATCGAGCGGTACCAGCGCAGCACCATGCGCCCCGTGGTGGGGCCGAGGCGGTCCCACGTGCTCTCGATCTGCTGCCTCGTGAGGCGCCGCGACCCTCGACGCAGCTCGCGCCCGAACCCGCGCTTCGTCGTGAGCAGTTGCACCAGCTCGCCGACGATGGGGGTGCGGTACAGCTTCGCGAACGTGTGCCACGTGTAGTCGGCGTGAAAAATCGTGTTGGTGATGAGCAGGCTCTGCACGCGCTCCGGATGCTTCACCGCCCACGCGAGACCGTAGGGCCCGCCCACGTCGTGCACCGCGAGATGCAGCAGACCGGTGATGCCAGCAGCAGCGACGAATTCGTCGACGAAGGCGGCCATGCCGTCGAGGCTGGTGTCGTACTTCGGCGAGAACGTCGAGCGCCCAAAGCCCGGCAGATCGGGAGCGATGCAGCGCGTGTTGGGCAACAGGCGAATCACCGGCTCCCACAGCTCCGACGAGTCGGGGTTGCCATGCAGCAACAGCACGGGCGGGCCCTCGCCCTCGTCGATGAAGTGGACGTTCGACTGCGACAGCGTCACCTGGCGCGTTCGCAACGCCGTCGTCGCGAGCTGCGCGTCGCTCGCGTGCGCTGGCGCGCTGGTGGAATCGAACCCTGGCGCTTTGGCCACACCGCCGGGGAAGGTTGAAGCCAAAAATGCTGCAAGATCGGTATCTTGCGGCATTGCTTCGCGACTCCGCAGGAACTGCCAGAGGCCTTCGCCCAGCGCCGCAGCGGTCTGAAAGCGATGATCTGGATCCTTGGCCAACGCCGTGACGACGATGCTCGCGAGTTCTGCTGGGAGCTGCGGGTCTCGCGTCGTTGGTGGCTCGAACTCGGCGTTGCGCACGCGTTCGAGCGTCGAGAATTCACTCTCGCTCTCAAACGCCGATGCACCAGTGAGCAGCTCGTACAGGATGGTGCCCAGCGCGAACACGTCGGAGCGGCCGTCGAGCTTCCGTCCGCGCACCTGCTCGGGTGACATGGAGGCGAAGGCGGGCTTGATACCCTCTCCTGGCCGGCGCACAGCCGCACGGCCTGAGCCAAAGCCGACGAGCTTGACGTCACCTGTCCAGCTCAAGACCACGTGGTGGGGACTGAGCCCGTGAGAAACGGTGCTGTTCGCGTGCGCGTGCTCAAGAGCGTCTGCCAGCTGCGCGACGACGAACGCCGCCAACTCAACTGGCATGCGTTGGCCACGGCTCTTGAGCGCCTCGACCACACGCTTGAGGTCGCGGCCGGCGACGTACTCCATCGCGACGAAGTTCTCGTCGATCACAAACTCATCGAGGCGCACGATGTTGCGGTGCTGCAACGAGCCCATGTTCTGCGCGTCCTCAGCGAGGGTCAGCCGGGCGGCTTCGTCCTCCTCGAAATGGGGAAGCAGCCTCTTGACCGCGACGACGTTGCCGGCGTCAGACGCGCGCCACACCTCGCCCAGCGAGCCGATAGCGATGCGGTCAATGAGCGTGAAGCGGCCGAGCTGGCGAGTTGTCATGGGCCGACACTACCTGCCGTCATCCTGCGGCGGTGAGCGCGAGGCGGTCGGCGTAGCGCTCGTGCACCAGGCGGCGCAGCCCGGCGTGCTCCGGACGCGACAACGTCGGGTCGGCGAGCACGATGCCCTCGGCGATGTCGCGCGCGGTTTCGATCAGGCGCGCGTGCTTGACCACGTCCGAGAACGCCAGCGACGGCAGGCCGCTTTGGCGCGTGCCCAGCACGTCGCCAGCACCGCGCAGCTCGAGATCTTTCTCGGCGATGCGGAAGCCGTCGGTGGTCTCTTCGAGCGTTTGCAAACGCTCCAACGCGTCGTGGCTGGCATCGCCCGGAACGAGCAAGCACGTCGACGCTGCAGCACCTCGACCAACGCGCCCGCGCAGCTGGTGCAACTGTGCGAGGCCAAAGCGCTCGGCGTTCACGATCACCATCAGGCTGGCTTGCGGCACGTCGACGCCAACTTCGATCACCGTCGTCGACACGAGGACGCGCTTGTCGCCACGGGCAAACGCGGCCATCGCGGCGTCTTTCTCAGCGGTGGGCATCTTGCCGTGCAGCAGCACCACGTCTTCGCTGCCGTCGTCGCGCAAGAAGGTGCGGCGCAGGTCGTCGAAGCCCGCCGACGCGGCCATCACGTCGAGCTTCTCGCTCTCGTCGATCAGGGGATAGACCACGAAGGCCCGCTCGTTACGCGCGAGGGTTTTGCGCATGACGTCGACGGCGGCGTGCATGTCGGGTGTGATCGTGGTGACGATCGGCGTGCGGCCCGGCGGCAGCTCGTCGAGGATCGACACCGACAAATCGCCGTACACCGTCAGCGTGAGCGAACGCGGAATCGGCGTGGCCGTCATCACCAGCAGGTGCGGCGTGAGCGACAAGCCGTCGACGACGGGTCCCTTTTGCCGCAACAGCGCGCGCTGCACGACGCCGAATCGGTGTTGCTCGTCGACAATGCACAGGCCGAGCTTCGCGAAGGTGACGCCCTCCGACAGCAGCGCCTGCGTGCCAACGACGATGTCGATGTCGCGGTTGCGCAAACGCGCTTCAATCAGTGCGCGCGCCTTTTTGCCCACAGAACCCGTGAGCACCTCGACACGCAGGCCCGATGCGAAGCCAATCTTCTTCAGCGTGCGGCCGTGTTGCTCGGCGAGGATTTCCGTGGGCGCCATGAACGCGGTTTGAAAACCAGCGCGTGCCGCACGCAACGCAGCCACGGCGGCGACCGCGGTTTTGCCTGCCCCCACGTCGCCCTGAAGCAAGCGCGCCATCGGCTGTGGGCGTTGCAGGTCGGCGAGAATTTCGCTGCTCGCGCGTCGCTGCGCCCCCGTGAGCGAAAACGGCAGCAGCTTCTTGATGGCGTCGTCTTCGCCGTCGACGTGCAACAGCGGTGGTGCCGGATCGACACCCTGAGCGAGGCGGCGCAGCGAGAGGGCAGTGCCCAACACGAACAGCTCTTCGAAGGCGAGGCGCATGTGCCCGGGGGAACGTCGCTCGACGAGGGCGCGCAACGTCTCGATGTCGACGTCGGCGGCAGGCTTGTGCAGCGATGTGAGCGCATCGACGAGGGCAGGCAGCTTCACCTGCGCCACCACGTGCGGCGGCAACGGATCGGGCGGCGGATTCGCCGTCATGACGTCGACAGCCGAGGCCGCCACGCGCCCGAGTTCGAGCGGGTGCAGCCCCTTGATCTCGGGGTACACCGCCGACACGCCGCCGAGGGCCGTGGCCTTGTCGCCCGCAGTGAGGCGCGGGTGAATCATCGTTGGGCGGCCCTGTTGCTTCTTGATTTCGCCGCTCGCCGTGACGACGTTGCCGCGCGCCAGGCGCGACATCAGCTCGCCCTGCTTGAAGTGAAAGAACACCAGGCGCAGCAGCCCCGTGCCGTCGTCGATGGTGGCCTCGAAGCGGCGCCCGCGACCACCGCCCACAATGCCTGCGATCTGAACGGTGCCAGCGACGACGGTGAGCAGGCCGTCCTCGACGTCGGCGATCCGCTTCTTCTCGCGGCGGTCTTCGTAGGTGCGGGGCAGGGTGAAGAGCACGTCGCCGACGGTGACCAGCCCACGTTCGTGCAGCTGTGCCGCCTTCAACGGGCCCACGCCCTTCAGGCGCGACAGCGGCCACGTGAGCACGTCGCCCTTGTCGGTCGACGCCTTCGCCTTGGTCAACGTCGGGGCAGCACGTTTTGGTGCCGCAGGTTCGACCTGGGGCGCTGTGGTGGGCTTCGCGCGGGCAGCCGCAGCCTTGGCGGAGGGCGCCTTCGACGTCGTGGCCGCCGGTGCCGCCGTGGCTTTTGGCGTGTAGGAGCCATCGAGCAGGGCAATCAAGCGCGCAACACGGCGGCGCTTGTTCTCGAGCGTGTCGGCGTCAAACCCCGTTGCGGCGGCCCGCAACGCGCGCGCCAGTGGGTCGGTGCTGGTGTCTTTGACGACGGTGTCGAGCACGCTGTCGACGAGCCCATCCACACCGCTGAGCCGCTCGAGGAACTTGAAGTCATCGCGCCGCGCAAACGACAACGGCGGCAGCAAGGCCTTGCGCAAGGCCTCGATGTGCGGTGCATCAACAGGGGCTGACGACGTCATCGCCTACTTCGCGTGGGTCTTGAGCCACTCGCGGACCTTGAAATCGCCGTCGTTGCCGCCGAGTTCAAGGAAGCGCGTGAGGTGGTAGCGGACCTTCTCGACCTCGTCCTCGCGGTTGAAGATTTTTGCGAGGGTGCGGTGGGGGTCGGGGCTCTTGGCGTCGAGCTTGAGCGACTCGTACAGCGCGGTGCGGGCGGGGCCGAGCTTGCCGGCGTTGTAGAGCTTGAGTCCCTCGTCGTTGAGCTGCCGCGCGCGCGCAAACCGGGCCTGCGCGGCCGCACTCGCCTGCGAGGCCGCAGCGTCGGCTTCGCGCTTCGCAATCGCAGCCTTGATGGCATCGCGCAGTTCACGCGACGGACCGTGATCGGCAACGAGCTTTTCGATTTCCACCACGCGCGACATCGCACCGTCGAGGTCGCCCGCGTCGAACAACCGCTTCGCCTGGGCGGCGATATCGGTGGCGATCTCGAACGCCGTGGGCGGCGGAGGCGGAGGTGGAGGCAGCGCCTTGAGTGGCTGCAGAAACGACAACCCCGCCGAGGGCACATCGACCACTTCGCGAAACGGCTCGTAGCCAGCAAGCGACAGTTCGACGACGTGGCTGCCGGTGCGCACGCGCTTTTGCAGCGGGCTCGTGCCAATCACACCGCCGTCGACGGTGACCGTCGCGCCGAGTGGCACGCTCGTGACTGTGAGCACGCCGGTCGCGCGTACGGCAAGGAACACGGCGACAATCAGGCCGACGACGCCAATGAGCACCACCGACGCCGCAGCGACGGGAGACATCGGCTTTTTCGGCTTGGCGGGCGGGCGCTTGAGGGTTTGCGTGCCACCAACGCGCGTCACGCGAGACAGGCCCGTGCGCGTGCCATTGCGGGTCTGTGAGGACGGTCCCGCGTCGTCGTTGACGTCGTCACCATCATCGCCCACGGCATCGACGCGTTCGGTGCGTTCGATGACGCGCGATTGTTCGTCGCGCACCAACCGAGCCTGCCCCTGCTGCTTCTTGCCCTTGCGCGCGAGGGTGCCCGTGGCGTCGGGATCGCGGCCGATCGGGCGATCGGGCGGCGGCGTCTTCTCGCTGTCGACGTCGCTTTCGGCTTCGGCCTCTTCTTCAGCACGGCGCGCGGCGCGCTTGGCCTGCACCGCCTCGAGGTCGATCATCGACGTGCGATCGCCGGTACCAGCAGGCACCACCTCGCGCAGCGCCGGATTGCCGGGCAGGGGCGTGCCGTCGTCGATGTCGCCTTCGTCGGAGTCGTCGTTCACGATGGGATCGTCCGCAGCAAAGAGGAGTGCGTCAAGGGCGCATCAGGTGCGCGAGGCGGCGCGGTCGGCGAACCAGCGGAACGTGCGCGCCAGGCCGTCGTCGACGGAGACCGATGGCTTCCACCCGCAGGCGGCGTTGAGCTTCGCGGGAGAAATCACCGATCGACGCTGCTCGCCGGCCCGCGGCGCCTCGTAGCGCACCTCGACAGGCGCAGGAGCAGCAGCCAACAGCGCCTTCGCGAGTTGGTTCACGTCGGTTTCGATCCCGCCGCCGACGTTGAATCCGCCCTGCAGGCGGTGTTTCAGCGCCAACGCGTTGGCCTCGACGACGTCCTCGACAAACACGTAGTCGCGGGTTTGTCCGCCATCGCCAAACACCGTCAAGGCGCGACCATCAAGGATGCGAGAGCAGAAGATGGCGACGACGCCGGCCTCGCCGTGTGGGTTCTGCCGTGGGCCGTACACGTTGCCGTAGCGCAGTGCCGTGTAGCCCACGCCGTAAAAGCGCTGGTACCAGTCGAGATACTGCTCGCTGATGGCCTTCGCGAGGCCGTAGGGGCTTTCGGCGCGCACGGGGTGGTTTTCCGACGCGGGGAAGGCCTCTTGCTCGCCGTACATCGCACCGCCCGACGACGCGAACAGCACGTGTTGCAGGGCAGCGCCCTGGCGCGCGGCCTCGAGGATGTTGAGCAGGCCGACGAGGTTGACGTCGGCGTCGAATGCCGGGGCGACCACGCTTTTGCGCACGTCCATTTGCGCGGCGTGATGACAGATCACCTCGGGGGCAAAGGCCAGGGCGGCGGCGGCGGCTTCGGGCCGGCGAATGTCGGCGACGACGAGGCGGGCCTTGCTGTTGACCTGCTCGCGCTTTCCCGACGAGAGGTCGTCGAGGGCCACCACGTCGTGGCCATCGGCAACGAAGCGGTCGACGAGGTGTGAGCCAATGAAGCCGGCGCCGCCGGTAACAAGAATGCGCATATCAGGGCCATAGCATGCCCAGCGGTTGCCGCGTTGCTTGACGGCAGGCCGGCGACGACGGACATTCCGGCCATGAATCGCGCTGGGACCTCGCTGTTGGGTGCACTGTTCACGCTCGCCGCGTCGATGTTGGGCACGGGATGCGCCACCACAAACACCACCGCCGAGCCGGTGGCCGCCGCGGTTGCCTCGGGAGCCGAACGCCTCCCCGACGACACCTTCAAGCCCGATGGCCTTGAGCGCCGCGACCTCGACTTGAACAAAGACGGTCGGCCCGACGCCTACCAGTTCGCTGTTGTCGAGGGCGACAACACCCGCGTCGTGCGCAAAGAAGCCGACGTCAACTTCGACGGCAAGATCGACGTGGTCAGAAACCTCGACAACAAGGGCGAGCTCGTCGAGGAGCGCATCGACACCGACTTCGACGGCAAGATCGACATCGTCATCGCGTTTCAGCAGGGCCTGATCGTCAAGAAGACGTACGACACGAACTTCGACAACAAGATCGACCTGTGGCGCACGTTCGAGAAGGGCGTGATCGTCAAAGAGGAGGCCGACCTCAACTACGACGGTGCGGTCGACTTCTGGGAGTACTACGAAGGCGGCGTGCTCGACCGCATCGGCATCGACCGCAACGGCGATGGCAACGTCGACGAGTGGCAGGCCAAAGACGCCAGCTGACGCCGGTCCCCAAAGTGCCTCACGACGTCGCAGCGCCTTGAGCGCTGCGTTTTTTTCGTCGACGCTGCGGCCATGCTCACGCGCGTTGTCGTCGTCTCGTTGGTGTCGTTCTCGTCGGTGGCCTCGGCCTACGTGGGCGACCGGGTGTATGGCCGCGCCGGTAGCTGCTCGGGCTGCCACAACAATGGCGGCGTGCCGTTGCCCGATGCGAGCGTCGGGCTGTCGACAACGGAGCCGTTGTTCGTCGGCGAGCGTGCGGTGTTTCGCGTCGTGATGTCGTCGCACGCCACCGACTTTGCCAACCACTACGGCGCCTTTGCCGCGTCGGTGCCGACGTCGACGGGCACGTTCGTCGCGGGCAATACGTACGAGGTGTGCTCATCGTTCTCGTGCCCGCAGGGACAGTCGGCGATCCGC
>JBIKRQ010000252.1:0-9131 GCA_044349155.1 Myxococcota bacterium | reverse complement strand
GAGATCGGCAACGACGAATCGCTCGGGCGACAACGACACCACCGCGCCAAATCCCGGCACGTCGATCAGCGCAGCACACGCCAGGCGCCCGCAGCGCGCGAGAAAGAAGTCGACACCGCCGGCGTGGTCAACCGCCTCGACGTCGACGCGGTGGGCCAGGTTCGCTTGATAGATCACACCATCAAGCAGCAGCTCGCGGCACGCACGCAATCGAGCCAGATGCGCCGCATGAGCGACCGTCGTCGTCGACAACTGCAGCGGTGGTGCCGGCGATGTTGCCTGCAGCTCACGAGCGCGCACGCGACCGCGCCAGCCCATGACTTGCGGCCCGAAGCGTTCATCGACGTCGACGGAGGCGCCTGCGAGCACGCAACACGCTTCGTAGCCGAGCACGAACACGATGCGTTCGTCTTCGTCGAGCGAGACGCGTTGTGCGTCGATGGCCGCCAGCAGTTCGAGGGGCGAGGCATTCGGCAACGCGGTCGCAGGCGCAAATTCGACGTCGCCAAACGCGTCGCCGGCCAGCAGGCAATGTCCGCGGGGCAGCTGTGGGTGGTTCACAGGCGCATCGTGGCGAGCTGCTGCGTCGCGTCAACGGGCACGCCTTCGCCACGACGTGGAGGTTGATGTCAGGCGTCGGCGCGACTACGCCCACACGCGTACGTGCCGTTTTCGACCGCTTGCGGTCGAAACATATTGATATTCATGGAGTTGGCGGCACGCCAACTCCATGAATTCGACCGCTTGCGGTCGAATTCATATTGATATTCGGACACTTGGCGGCACGCCAAGTGTCCGAATTGCGAGGTTCTGCATGACGACGTCGATTTCCAAGCGTGACCCACTGGTGAAGTTCACGGGCCGCGTGCTCTATCTCAGCCGCGATCTCGAGGAGCTTGAGCGCCAGCTGCACGGCGAGATCGTCAAGCACGACCCTGCACGCGAACTCATCGACAACATCTCCACCGACGAGCTCACGCCCGGCTGGGTGTGCTTCTGGTACGACGAAACCCTCGGCGACTACTGCCTCGTCGGCCTCCGCGGCGGCAAGGTGCAGAAGGACTCGATCAAGAACGCGGCCCCCGGCGTGATCGTGAGCGGCTTGAGCAAGGGCTGCGGCAGCTCGCGCGAAACGGCGCCGTACTCCGAGATGGTCGCGGGCGTGCAGCTCGTCGTCGCGAAGACGATCGAGAAAATCTACGGGCAGAACTGCAGAAACATCGGCCTGCTCACCACCACTGACTTCTCGGTGCTCGAGCGCATTGAGCGCGGCGAGGCGATTCCCCTCGAGGAGTTCACGCGCGGCCTCAACGACATCGAGAAAGGCATCGTCGAGTACGGCGGCCTGTTCAACTACAACAAGGCCCGCCTCGCCGGCGACATCACGCCGCCTGCGGTCGCCACGCCGAAGCGCGCGATGAACCTCGTCGAGAAGATCATCGCGAGCAAAGCGATTGCCGACGCCAAAACCGGCGCGCTTGGTGTGCAAGCCGTCAAGCCTGGTGACGCACTCTTCTGCCGTGCCGACGTGCGCTTCAGCCACGACTACACCACGGCGATGTGTGAATCGCTGTTCACCGCGGGCTATGGCAAAGACGCACAGATTCGCGACGTGCAAAGCGTGTTCGCCTTCAACGACCACCTCACCTTCCGCAACAAGGTGATGAGTGACGACGACAAGAAGAAGGGCCTGAACATCCTCGTCGACAACCTCGGCGCGGTGCAGGAGGCCTTCGTCAAGAAGCACGGCATTCGCTACTTCGGCCTCACCGCCGACAAGAGCGGCTCCGAAGCCATCTGCCACAACGGCGTCATGGAAGAGCTCGGCGCGCCGGGCCAGATCGTCGTCGGCACCGACAGCCACACGTGCACCGCGGGTGCGTTGGGCCTCTTCGCCTTCGGCGTGGGCAGCACCGACATGGCCAATGCCTGGTACACCGCCGACATCCAGGTGAAGGTGCCGTCGTCGGTGAAGTACGAGCTGCGCGGCAAGCCCGCCGACGGCGTCACGGCCAAAGACGTGATGCTCTACATCATGGCGCAGGACTACTCGCGTCAGGGCGGCTGCATCGCCAAGGTCCTCGAGTTCTCGGGTGATGGGCTGTTGCACCTCGGCATGGACGAGCGCGCCACGCTCACAAACCTCGCCGTCGAGTGCGGTGCCACCACCGGCATCATCGAGGCCGACGACGTCACCAAGCAGTACCTGATGAAGTTCCGCGGCTGGTCCGAAGACCGCGCGAGCGCTGGCTACCTCAAGGCCGACGTCGACGCCGAATACGACGCCAGCTTCGTCATCGACCTCTCGCAGGTGCCGCAGATGGTGGCCACGCCGGGCGATCCACGAAACGGCGTGCGCGTCGAAGAGGCCAACAAAGACCACCCCGTCGTCGTCGAAATCGCCTACGGCGGCAGCTGCACCGGCGGCAAGATGGCCGACATGGACATGTACGCCGAAGTCCTCGGCGAGGGCCTCAAGCGCGGCCTCAAGGTCAAAGAGGGGGTGCGCATGTTCATCCAGTTCGGCAGCCAGCGCATCAAGCGCTACGCCGTCGAGCGCGGCTACCTCGAGCTGTTCGCGCAGGCGGGTGCCGAGGTCATCGAGCCTTCGTGTGGCGCCTGCATCAACGCGGGCCCCGGCGTGTCGCGCACGAAAGACACCGTCACGGTCTCGGCCATCAACCGCAACTTCCCCGGCCGTAGCGGTCCTGGGCAGGTGTATCTCGCGTCGCCGCGCGTGGTCGCTGCATCGGCCCTCAGCGGTGTGCTCACCACGCCCGAGGCGTTCTTCTCGACGCCACCGCAGGCCTGAGTTCTGCAGCACATCAACGAAAGCGGCGCCGATGAGCGCCGCTTTTCGTTTGAGCGTGTCGTCGCGCCAGCTCAGTCGCGCGCGCGTGCACGACGTAGTGCTGACGCCACATCCTCTTGCGTGATCAGCGCGCGGCCCGGTTCGTACTCGCGCTGCTTGTGCATGATCGCTTCGCGTGCGCGCGCCCACACTGGGTCAAACGGACCCGCTTTGTCGACGACAAGGTGCAAAATCCCGTCGCCTTCAGCAGGTGCACCCGGCTGATAGAAGCGCACATCCCACGAGTACGTTGCCGCCTGCGTCGACGTCGTCGCGTCTTTCGCGATCGTGGTCAGTGCATTTCTGATTTGCACAATCAACAGCGGAGCCGGCGGCGCGAGGGCGAAGTCGTCGGCCACCGCAGCCACGCCATCGTCGTCGTCATCCTCTTCTTCGTCGTCGACAGCGGCGAGTGCCGCCTGCTCTGACAGCCACGCCTCAGGTGTGATGGGCTCGCCCTTTTTGCCCATCGCGTGCACCGCGACCTCGAACACCTCGAGGATGCCCTCGTTGCCCTCCTTCGAGATGCGCCCAAGGCTCACGAGCGGCACAGCGAGCACGGCGAACTTCCAGCGTCCCGGCGTGTCGATGAGCAGCGTGTACTTCAGGTCGTCGTTGGGCGTGGGGTGAAACTCATAGCCGGGGCGTCCACCGCCGAGCAGCGCAAAGCTCTTCAGGCGCACCTCGGGAGGCAGCTGCACGCTGGT
Source organism: Myxococcota bacterium (assembly GCA_044349155.1). Lineage (GTDB taxonomy): Bacteria > Myxococcota > UBA727 > UBA727 > VGSZ01 > VGSZ01. The sequence continues at coordinate 5,573 of JBIKRQ010000252.1, read as the reverse complement.
TGGATAGCCCGCGAGCACCTTGCGTCCGTCGGCGAGCTCGTCGCTGTTGCCGAGCACCGAGCCCTTCTTCACGCCGGGCAGCAGCTCGGGGCGGTGCTCGAGCAGGTGCATCAGCAACTCGAGCGGATACACGTCGCGAATCGGCTTGCTTTCGAGTTCAACCAGCAGCTTCTTGATCGTCGTCGTCGTCGACAACCCCGACATCCACTCGGCCATCTTAGCGACAGCGTCTTCGTGTTTCACGCCCTGCAGTGTCAACGCGTCGAACAGGCGCACCACATGCGAGGCCATGCGCGGCATGCCTTGCTTTTCGACTTCGGCCGGTGGCGTGTCGACGTGGAAGTTGTCCTTCAGGCCCTTGGCGCGCAGTTCGGCGAAGCGATCGTGGTCGTCTTTGACGTTGCCCTTGAGCATGCGCTCGTAGGCTTCGCGCTGACGCTGCCCTTGATCGAAGCCGTCGGAGTTGCCGCGATCGCCGCTGCCGCCGCCACCGCGTTTGACGCCGTCGACGCCAACAGCCCCGGTGTCGTCGTGGTGCTCGACCTCTTCGACTTCTTCTTCCTCGAGCAGCTCGCGCGCTTCTTCGACCTCTCCAGAGCGTCGACGGTGCAGCTCGTCGCTGCCACCAACTTCGCCAACGCCTGCGGCACCAGGATCGGCGTGGTCCTCGGCAGCGGGGTCGGCGGCACCGGGCGCGTGCGCACCGCCAACACCACGGGCGCGCTGCGGCCGCTGCTGGCGCTGGACCTTCTCCTTCTCGACCGGCGCCTTCTTTTTGGCGGCCTGGTTGAGCGCGAAGTTGCGGTTCGAGATACCCTTGGTCGACATCGGCTGGACAGTACGCCACGTCGTGGAGCATCGTCACGCATGGCTTCTCGTCGCATGAAACCCAAAACCATCTGCCCCCGCTGCGACGGCTTCATGCAGCGCAAGACGGCGATCGGTGAAGGGGTGGGCAGCCGCCACTGGGGCGATGTCGATCCGTTCCTGCAAATCGGTGGCGTCGACATCCACCACTACATCTGCCTCTCGTGCGGCAACGTGTCGGCCTACCAGGAGAAGTTCGTCTTCGAGGGCTTCAAGAAAAAGAAGAAGCGCCCGCGCTGAGCTCCAACGCGGACCTTCTCGTCGGGCAAGGTGGGCGTGGCTCTGACATGTGTGGTCGGTGCGCCGGCGGATGTCCCGACATTTGACGGCGCGCCGCGTCAGTGTCACGTCGAAGCATGCTCGACGTTCTCCCCATCCGCCGCGCCCTCATCTCTGTTTCCGACAAAGCTGGCCTGCCTGAACTGGCTGCCGCCCTTGCCCGTCGTGGTGTCGAGGTGCTGTCCACCGGTGGCACCGCGAAGGTGCTGCGCGAGTGTGGCTGCACCGTGAAAGACGTCGCTGAGCACACGGGCTTCCCCGAAATGCTCGACGGACGCGTGAAAACGCTGCACCCCAAAATCCACGGCGGCCTGCTCGCCCGTCGCGATTTCGCCAGCCACCTCGAGCAGATCGCCGCACACGACATCGCGCCCATCGACCTCGTCGTCGTCAACCTCTACCCGTTTGAGAAAATCGCGGGCCAGGCCGACGCCTCGTGGGACGAGCTCATCGAGAACATCGACATCGGCGGCCCCTCCATGCTGCGCTCGGCCGCCAAGAACCACGACGCCGTCACCGTCGTGTGCGACCCGGTCGACTACGACGACGTGATCGTCGCTCTCGACGTGGTGGGCGGCACTGCACACGCGCAGCGTCGTCGCCTGGCGCTCAAAGTCTTCGCCCGCACCGCCGCGTACGACGCCGCGATCGCCGCGCGCCTCGCGCTGAAGTTCGAGCTCGAGCAGCCCGACGATCGCCGCGAGCCGTGCGCGTCTGCTGGCCTCGGCGAGTTCCTGCCCCTCGTCGGCAAGCGCACCTCGTCGTTGCGCTACGGCGAAAACCCGCACCAACAAGCCGCCGTCTACAAGGTGGCCAGCGGCAGCGAACTCGACCTCGCCAGCGTCGAGCCGCTGCAGGGCAAAGAGCTCTCGTACAACAACCTTCTCGACGCCGACGCCGCCATCTACGCGCTGCGCTGCCTGGTGGATGGCAGCGAAGGCGGCCCAGCGGCCGTCGTGGTCAAGCACAACACGCCGTGCGGTGCGGCGCGCTCCACGTCGACCACGCTCGCCTGGAAGCACGCGCTCGCAGGCGATCCCGTCAGCGCCTTCGGCGGCATCGTCGCGTTTGCGGGCACGGTCGACGGCGACTGCGCGCGTGCGGTCTCCGACACGTTCCTCGAGGTGATCGTCGCCCAACGCTTCGACGACGAAGCCCGCGAAATCCTCTCAAAGAAGAGCCAGCTGCGCCTGCTCGAGCTGCCCGGCCTCGTCACGCGCCCCCTGCCCCGTCACGCCGTGCGCAGCATCCCGGGCGGTCTGCTGGTGCAGCAACACGATCGCGTGCCGAGCAGCGTGCGCGACGGCACCGTCGTCACCAAGCGTGCCCCCACCGAAGCTGAGTGGCAGGCCCTCGACCTCGCCTGGCGGTTGTGCGCCCCCGTGAAGAGCAACGCGATCACGCTGGCCAACACCGTCGACGGCCAGGTCCGCCTCATCGCCGCTGGTGGTGGACAAACCAGCCGCGTCGACAGCGCGCGCATCGCCGTCAGCAAGGCCACCGAGCACGGCCACAGCCTCAAGGGTGCCGCCGCAGGTTCCGACGCTTTCTTCCCCTTCGCCGACGGCCTGCTGGTCCTCGCCGACGCGGGCATCACGGCGGTGGCGCAGCCCGGTGGCAGCAAGCGTGACGACGAGGTGATCGCCGCGGCCAACGAACGCGGCATCGCGATGGTCATGATCGGCGCGCGCCACTTCAGGCACTGACCTCTGCATTCAACCAGCGACGAAAACGTCGTCGCTGCGGTGCGTCGTTGCTGGAGATGTGACTTCTCTGCGAACGACGCACCGCACCCAAACACAAGCCGCCTGAACACAACGCGCTCGACGTGTGACAGGTGCGAAACCGCCAACGCATAACGCGCTGCGTGCTGTCTCAATGACGCAGCTTGTCGACGACGAATGATGTTTCTCGTCGCGAACGCGTGGTAGGCGTCGGCGCATGAATGCCTTTGAGGCCACCAATCTCTACTTCGGTCGCGCTGCATCGATCATGCAGCTCTCCACTTCCATCGTGCGGCTCTTCGAGACGCCCCAGCGCGAGGTCAAAGTTGGCCTCACGATCGAGATGGACAACGGCGACGTCCGCACGTTTCAGGGCTACCGCGTGCAGCACGACAACAGCCGCGGTCCGTGGAAGGGCGGTCTGCGCTACCACCCCCACGTCGACCCCGAGGAAGTGAAGGCCCTCGCCTCGCTCATGACGTGGAAGACCGCGGTCATCGACGTGCCGTACGGCGGCGCCAAAGGCGGCATCACCGTCGACCCGAAGGAACTCTCGCAAGCCGAAAACGAGCGCCTCACCCGCGTCTTCGTCGACAAAATCCACGACATCATCGGCCCCCACCGCGATATCCCGGCGCCCGACGTGAACACGGGTCCGCAGCAGATGGCGTGGATCTACGACCAGTACTCAAAGATCCACGGCCACTCGCCAGGTGTGGTCACCGGCAAGCCCGTCGACCTGTACGGCTCGCTGGGTCGTGAAGCCGCCACGGGCCGCGGCGTCGCCATCGCCACGCGCGAAGTGCTCAAGGCCATGGGCAAGACCGTCGCGGGCGCCACCGTCGCCATCCAGGGCTTCGGCAACGTGGGCACGTTCTCGGCCCTCATCCTGTCCAGCATGGGTGCGAAGGTCGTGGCGATCTCCGACGTGAGCGGCTCGGTGAAAAACCCCGAGGGCATCGACGTCGTCAAGGCCATCTCCTGGGCCAAGAAGCACGGCAGCATCAAGGGCTTCGATGGCGCCATGTACTTCGGCAACCCCGACGCCGTGCTCCTCGAAGACGTCGACGTGCTCGTGCCCGCAGCGCTCGGTGGGGTGATCACCCGCGAGAACGCGCGCGACATCCGTGCCCGCTTCATCGTCGAGGGCGCCAACGGCCCCACCACCCCCGAGGCCGACGCGATCCTGCACGAGCGCGGCGTCGTTCAGGTGCCCGACATCTTCGCCAACGCTGGCGGCGTCACCGTCTCCTACTTCGAGTGGGTGCAGAACCTGCAGCACTTCACCTGGAGCGAAGACGAGGTGAACGAGAAGCTCGAAAAGAAAATGATCCGCGGCTTCGACACCATCTGGAAGGTCGCCACCGAGAAGAAAGTCTCGCTGCGCACCGCCGCCTTCATCGTCGCCATCGGTCGTGTGGGCAAAGCGCGCGTGCTGCGCGGCCTCTCCTGAACGAACACCTCAAGCCGCTGTCCACGTCGACAGCGGCTTCTTCTTTTCTTCTGCTCGAGCATCTGGAGTTGTTGTGGAGATTTCGCACCTCAACTGGCTGAAATCGATCGTCGGCAAAGACCTCACCGACGGCGAAGCCCGTGAACTGTTCATGATTTCGCGCCGCGAGAGCTACCGCCGTGGCGACGTGCTGTTCAGCGCCGGCGAAGAAGCCAACGCGCTGTTCCTCGTGGCCTTCGGCGACGTCGACATTCGCAAGAAGCTCACCGACGGCACGCAGCACTCGCTGGCCGTGCACAGCACGGGCGCTGTCATCGGCGAGATGTCGTTGCTCACCCGCGAGCCCCGTTCTGCCGACGCGGTCGTCACGTCGTCTGAGGCGGTCATGCTGCGCGTCACGTCGAAGGAACTCGACGAGCTGTTCAACCGTGAGCCCGGCGTGGCCTCGAAGCTCATGTACGCCCTGGCGCGCGTGCTCGCCGGCCGCCTCAAGGCCGTGAACCACCGGCTCACCGAGATGTCGACCCGCACCGTCGACAGCAGCCCCCACGAGCAGATCGAAGAGTTCCAGGCCTTCAAGACCAAGCTCTTTGCCGACTGGTCCTTCTGACAAAGTCTGCGTTCGTGACCGCGCCCTGAGTTGTACGACCGAGCCCGCCGCGTGCGGGCTTTGTTGTGTGGCGCGCGAAAACGGCCGCTGGCGCAACAAAAGAAAACGCCCGCACTGGAAGCGGGCGTTTCGTCGTTCGTTGAACCTGATGCATTCTGGTGCGTCTGGCGGGCACTCAGCCCGGGTCGGCGCAGCAGCGGAAGCCCAACATGCCCGAAGCCGTCTTGGGCGACAGTGGCCGGCGCGCTGAACACCGCGATGCGAAGTCGGGGCGATCGGATGAGCCACCCTTGGCAACGCGCTGGCTGCCCACGGCGTCGGCGGTCCACTCCTCGGCGTTGCCGGCCATCATGTAGACCTTGAAGGCCGAGCGGCACTTCTTGAAGTCGACAGGGCGAGCCAACGGACGCGCCTTCGCGTCGGCGTCCTCGGTGTTGCACGATTCGGCGTCGTAGGTGTTGCCGTAGGGGAAGCGGCTTGAGCCCGGCCCCTTACACGCGCGCTCCCATTCGACCTCGCTGCACAGGCGCTTGCCGCCGCGCTCGCAGGTGTTCTTCGCCGCCGTCCACGACACACCCGTCGTCGGCAGCGTCTTCGCGCCGTTGGGGGCCTCGTAGTAGTCGATGCAGTACGACTTGAC
>JBIKRQ010000020.1:0-32654 GCA_044349155.1 Myxococcota bacterium | reverse complement strand
CGCTGCCTGGATCTGGTGCTCGGTCTGTTTCAACATGACTGCGGCTCACGGGCCGTCTTCGGCGACGACGGGGTGATCAGGCGGCAGCGGCACGTTTTGAATCGAGCCGGGCAAGTGGCACTTCAAGCACGTCGAGAAGTGGAACGCGCCAGAACCGTTCACGCCCGGAATGCTCGGGTGCGGCTTGCCGGGGTCGGAGCCGTCGTGGCACTGCACACACGCCGCCATCGGTGGTGCGCGAATCCCGCGCAGCGTGGCCGCCTGGTCGGTGTTGATGTGGCACTGCGTGCACTGCGTGGACTGCCCGTTGCGCGGGTCGGTGTTGTGCGTCTTGTGGCTGAAGTCGTGGATCTTCGACGGCGGACGACCGGCGTTCTTTGCCGCCGAGTGGCAGGCTTCGCAGTTGTTCATCTGCGGCATCACTTCAGCACCGGTGTGGCACTGGCAGCAGTTCGGGTGGCTCGGGTGCGCAACGCTGACGCCGCCCTTTTGCAAAGCGTGGCAGCTGGTGCAGTCGTTGCCGGTGTGGGCCTTGTGGCTGAACTCGGCACGGCGTGGCGTGACCTGGCGCGTGAGCTCTTTGAGCGGGTTGTTCGCCGAGAACGTCGCGTTCTTGTGGCAGTTGACGCAGATGGTGAGCGGCGGCGTGTAGAAGTTCGCCGTGTGGCAGCCAGCACAGGCCTCGTGCTTGGGGTAGCGGACCTCTTGCTTGGGGCAGCTTCCCGCATCGGCCACCATCTCGTGGCACGAGTTGCACGACATGGCCTTGCCGACCTTCTCGGCGTCCATGTGGTGGTCGTGGGAGAACGGGCTTGAGGTGTCGATCACCTGCACCGAGACCTTCGGCACCTGGGCCTCGACGTCGGTTCCGCCAAACACCACGCCCAATGCCAACAGGCCACCGGCCACAAGGGCGGAGACTGCAATCGGGAGGGTTGTCGTCGACAGCTTCACTGGTTGGCCTCGAAGGTGCTCACACCAAAGTCACGGCAAGATGCAAAAACAGCAGGCACAGCTCAGAAGCGAACACTCGTGGCAGCAAGGGCGCCGAAGTACGAGCTGGCGTTCAGGCCGTCGATCGGGGCCAGCGCGTCGCCGTCGAGACGCAACGACACCGACCACGCATCAGCGATGTCGTAGCGCGTGGTGGTGGCCACGGAGCCGCCCCACTGCCCGCTCGCCAGCAGCTGCTTGGTTTGCACGTCGGTGCGGCGCACAAAGACTTCGGTGAGGTTTGACAGCTTGCCCTCGAGCAACGTGCTCTTCACCCACACGCGAGGCTCGAGGTAGCTGGCCACACCCTCGGCGTTGAGGTCGTAGGCGAGGCCGTCTTGTTCGCCGGAATCAACGACGCCACCGGCGACTTCGACACCTGCATCAAACGCCATCCCCGGGTTGAATGTGAGGCTCGCGCCGCCCTCGTAGAGGTTGTTGCGGAACATGTCGACGTCGGCGGGGTCGAGGTGCTGACGCAGGCGACCACGAACGAGCACCGCAAAGCCAGCACCCAACTGCCGCTCGACCTCGAGCATCGCGTAGACGTGCTCTTGCGGCGGACCGAAGTTGAGGTGGCGAATCTGATCGCGCACACGCAGCTGCTCTTGTTCGTCGACGACGGCGCGCTCGAACACCTGCGCCGGCGCGAAGGCGCGGTAGGTACCGTCGTAGACCGCAACGTCTTCGAGGAACTGAAAGCGACCCACCAACGACGCGCGCGTGGTGCCATCGCCGGTGAGGGCGTCGCCCTTGAGCGAGACGTTGCGCGGCAGCAGATCGGTGGCCTGGGTTTCGACGCCAACGGTGGCCATGAGCCAGTCGGTGTCGACGGCGTAGTTCACACCCAGGCGCGAGCGCTGCAGGGGCATGAGCACGTCGGCAGCAGGGTCGGCGACGTTGGTGAGAAACGACTGCGCTGGCGTAAACGTGTGGCTCAGCGTGAAGCCGAAGCCCGCGAAGCGACCATCGGCGACGAGACCGCCCACGGCGTTGAGCATCGGGTCGGTGATCGCCGTGCGGTTTTGCTCCCAGGCCCCCGGGTTCGACGTGAAGTCACCGCCGAGGGAGTAGCTGGCAGCGTAGGCGCGACGGCTGGTGCGCGAAAACGGATCGTCGGCCAGGCGCTGCGGGGCATCGATACCACCCCACACCTTGGCGTTGAGGTGGCCCAGGCCCTTGAAGCGGAAGTTCGCCCCGAGCGAGGCGCCGTCGTAGGTGATCGGCGACTCGGCGATCTGCGTCATGCGACCGAGGTTGACCCGAAACGGCTGCAGGTCGGGCTCCATCGGACCCGCCGAGAAACCAACGAACGCCGAGTACAACCGCAGGCGCGGAAAGCGCGAGGTGTCGTCGAGAAACGGGCTGACCGGCGAGTCGGGGTTCGCGTCAGCGTTGAAGTCGGCCATCAAGTCCGCCGCGAGCGGAAGGCCGAAAGCGCGGTCGTAGCCGACGATGACCGAGCCCTGCACATCGATGTCTTGACGATCGGCGACGGCGTCGTCGATCTCGAGGCGCACCGGTGGGTCGGGCAAGCCCGCCGACACGCTGCGACCACCGATGTCGATGCGGGTGCGCAGGCCGCGCTTCACGACGTCCATCGTGGTGGGGACCTGCGTCTCGGCGATCGCTGGCGCATCGGTGGTGGTGGCCGCCGCTTGCGCGTTGACCGACGACGACGCGAGGGATGCGACCACGACGCCACACAACGCCGACTGAAGGGTTGTGCGAGGGAGCGGGCGTGTTGGTTGTCGACGCGATGGAGTCACGTAGCCCTCATTCAGTCGGCAGGTGCATCGGACAAGGTGTGCGATGGCGGAGATTCACCCGAGGTCGCCTCCGACGTCCACCGCGAAACAGGTCGCGACAACGCCAAAACAACCGCAGGTCAAAAGCAGGCCCGATGAAGTCGGGCCCACGTCGATGTCAGCTCAGTTCGGAATGCAGCGTTCAGTGCCCGGCTCGACGGTGACGTTGCCTTCGTCACCCTCGCGCACGACGCAACCAAGGCCGTCGCCACGCACGTCCTTCGTGCCCGGCACTTCCTTGACGATCACCCGACGCATGCGCGCCACCGTCGACTCGTCGAGTGGGTGAGCACCCAACGGCCAGGCATCGCGCAGACGACGGCCGCTCTTGTCGGCGAGGTTGTCGAGCGGGAAGCCGCGGGCAATCGCGGTCACCGCACCCGACGCCGGGAACGTGAGGATCTGGCGCGTGGCGTTCTTCGGATCGAACGGCGTGAGCGGGTCGTTGCGCTCGTGGCTGAGGCGGAAGCCACGGAACGCTTCGGGGTCGTCGGCCGCTGCCTTGAGGTCGTGGCGGAAGTCGACGACCGGCGTGATGTTGATGGCGTGCACGTTGTTGCCGTTGGCAACGATCGCAAACGTGCGCGTCGGCACCGTGGCCACGACGACGTCGCTGACGTTGGCCAGGTTGGCGCCTGCACCCACATTGCTGATCGTCTGCTCCAGGCGCGGATCGGCCGGCGTGGTCACGTCGACAATGCGCAGACCGTTGCGGCCGTCGGCGACGAGGAGGCGGCTGCCCCACATCGCCACACCGCGGCTGTCGGCGGGCTGACCAAGGTTCGTGAGCGCCACCCCGACAGGGTCGACGTTGACGGCCTCGAACAGCAGCGGGAACACCGCAGCACCGATGTCGAAGATCTCAACACCACCTTCGCCCGTCGCCACGTAGGCGAAGCGGCCGTGGCCGACGACGTCGAGCGCGGGGCGGCCCGTCTCGAAGTTCGCGATCTGCGCCAGCGGGCTGCCAAGGTCGACGTCGGCGATGCGGCCAGCGGCGTCGGCGTCGTTCAGCTGGAACACCGCCAAACCGTTGCTATGCGTGACGAGGGCGTAGCGACCAAAGAGCACCACCTTGGTGACCGCATCAAGGCCGTGGGCGATCGTGCCCACCAGCGCCATGCCCTGGGCACCACTGTCGGGACCAGCGTCGACGAACTCGAAGTCGTCGTCGTCGTTTTGGCCAGTGCCGGCGTCGGGGTCGAGCAGGTTGCGGCCAACGCCTTCGGTGTCCTTGCCTGTCTGGACGTCGAAGTTGAGGGCCTTGCGGTAGTCAAACACCGCGAGTTCTTCGTCGCTCAGCGCGATGAACGTCGTCGTTTGTGACGCCGACGGATCGACGATGTCGACGGAGCGCACCGGCCCGATCGTGTCGATGCGCGCGATCTCGGTGGGCGGCATGCCCACGTTTGGATCTTTGCTGCCACCAAGGCCGAAGGCGTTGTTGTCGCGGCCGAACACGTCGACGACGCTGACGCCGCCCGAGTGCGCCACGATCGCCACGTCGGTGATGTCGCCGCTGCCGTTGTCGAACGACACACCACGCTGCAGCACCACGTCGAACGCCGGCGTGTTGGCGCCGTTGCCGCCGTCAAGGTCGAAGTCGACACGACGACGCTGCTCACCACCGTTGGCCTTGTCGGAGAAGTCGAAGCCGGGGAAGGTCACGCCGCCAACGGCTTCTTTCTTCAAGTCGAGCAGGTCGATGCCCGCCGACGTCGCGGCCAACGCCCAGTCACCGAGGCTTTGGTACCGACCCGTGCCCTGGCCCGTGGCCTCGGTGAGCATGTGCTCGTTGGCAACGTTGCCGTCGGCGTCTTTGAGCGTGTGGCAGCGCACGCACTGCTTGGTCTCGACGGTGCGGACGGTGTGCGGGAAGTAGGGATTCGACACCATCGAGCTCAGGTTGCCCTTCGTCGAGAACATCGCGCTCTCGGCCAACTGAATGCCGCCAGCGACCACCGTAAGGTGCAACTGCATGAGCGAGCGGTGGGGAGCAATCTTGTTGCCTTCGGTGTTGCCTGCGTTGCCGAGGTAGAAGGGCGAGCGCGTGTAGCTGAAGAGCTGGAAGAACATCTCTTCAACGTCGTCGTCGCCCCACCAGATTTCCTGCTTGGGCTTGGCCACGTCCATCTTGATGTGACAGGTCAGGCAGTTGGGCTGCCACGAGCTGTGGCAGCTGTAGCACTCAAGGCCACCCTTCTCGTCGCGCTCGGCAACGTGGGCGTATTTGCGCTCGAAGCCCTTGCAGATTTTGCCATCCCACGAGCAGCTGGCCGCACTGCACGAATCCTCGTCGACAAACGCAGCGCAGACGTCGTTGCCGCGATCGACCTGCGGATCGAACGACTCGACCAACTGACGGTGCGAGTACGCCGACGCGTTGTCTTTCGGGCTCGCCAGCTGCGGCACGAACCAGCCCAGGTTTGGGTTGGTGCGGCTGCGCTGAAACAGCTTGCCGTCGATGCGCTCGAACCACTTCTTGCCAAACGGCGTTTCGTAGCGGTCGGCCTCGAGGCTGTCGCCGCCGTTGGGACCCGAGAACACAAGTTCAGCCTCAGCATCGTTGGTGCCGTGGCAGTCGTCGCACTCGACCTGAATCGCGTCCCAGTTGCGCGTGTACAGGTTGCCGTCGCCGTGGACGTCGTTTTGGATGTGGCAGTCGACGCAGGCCATGCCGTGCTCGATGTGGATGTCGTTCAAGCGGACCGAGCCCGAACCACCGCCGTAGATGATGCGGTTTTGGCGACCATCGAACGACTCGCTGCGCGCCACACGATCGGGAATGTCGAGCTTGCCATTGCCGTTTTTGTCTTCGTTGATCGTGAGCTCGTCGTCGAGGACACCGTTTTTGTTGAAGTCCTCGTTGGGCTGCAGGATGTCGTCGCCGTTGAGGTCGCTTTCAACGAGGGTGGTGTCGAGTTCGCCGTTGTTGTTCAGGTCTTCGCTCACGCCCTCGCCGTCGTTGAGCAACGTGCCGTTTTTGTAGTGGGCGAGGTTGTCGAAGATGCGGACCGTCGAGCCCTTCGGCGTGAGGTACTCGAAGTCGCCGATGGTGTTGACCTTCTCGAGGTTCGTGAAGTCGGTTTCCTGCTCGTACGTTGCCGTCGCCGCGAAATCGACGCGGGTGACGAAGCCGTGGCAGGCCGCGCACTGCTCGCTCTTGACCGCGCGCTTGATCTCGTGGCGCTTGGCATAGAAGCGCTCACCCTTGTCGGTGCGGATACCGAAGGGCAGGTCGGTGGACGGGTTGTGGCCGTTGTCGGCGACGGTGCGGTCGATGGGCTCGGCGTTGCGACCGTTCTTGGCGTACTCGATGTGGCACGCCGTGCAGCCTGATGGACGACCACGACCAAAGGGGTTGTTGTTGTTGCGCAGCTCGGCGTCGGACGGGTCGGGGCGGGGCGGGTCGTTGGCGTTGGGCGACTGCGTGAAGTCGACGAAGCCGAAGTTGTCGCTGGGACCCCACCAGTTGAGGGAGTGGTAGGCGCGGAAGTTGCGCAGGGCAGCGTCGACGGGATTGCTGATCAAGTTGTTGTCGAACAGGTTCTTGATGTCGCTTTCGCGGTCTTGCTTGAGCGTGGGGATGACCTCGCCAACGATCTTTGCGAGACGCATCTGCAAGCCGCGGTGCTGCTGCTTGTTTGGCCACACACGGCCAGCAGCATTCGAGATCGACTGCAGGACTTCGACGGGGCGGTTGTTCGCCGCCGCTGGGCTGTCGAGGTCGTCGATGAAGAACTTGTGTTGTTGGCCGGTGCGCGTGAAGCCCGCGCCGCCTGCTGGGGCGAATGCTGCATCGTGGCCGGTCTTGCCGTCGGCGAACATCGTGCCGGAGTGCACCTGGAACTTGTCGTCGTTGGGGTCGACGTTGTTGTCGGTGAGCAGCTCGGGGTTGAAGCCACCACCGGCGTGCAGGTTCTGGTCGTCGTTGACGTAGTTCGGGTCGAACGCCTGATCGATCGACGAGTAGTCAATGGCGTAGCCGACGCGGCCGATGCGTTGGTTGCGGGCATCAAAGCGCACGCCAGCAGCTGAACCCGCGAAAGCCGCGCCGAAGTCGCGGGCGAGGGGCACCTGCGCGTTGCCGTAGTTGGCGCCAGCCGGCACACCCGAGTGCACACTCATGATGGAACGGCGGTTGTCGTAGACAATCTCGGCGTGGCACACCATCGCCGAGTTGGCCTGCTTGCTCGACGCACCGCACGAGGCGTCGGCGACGCGCAGGTCACCCGGGTTCAAGAACCGCAGATAGTTGAGGTCGCGGTTCATCTCCGAGTCCATCTGGTCCTTTTTGGCCAGACGCTTGTCGGCAAACGGCGTGTCGGAGTCGGTGAAGGCACGCCCGTCGAAGAACTCGCCGGCTTCGTCGACCTCGCCGTCGTCGTCGTCGTCAATACCGTTGGGCCACCACATCGAGCTGTCGAGCGGCAGCACGTGGCTGAGCTTGAGCAACTGCTGATCGCGCACGTTCACGCCCGTGGCGGGCAGCGGCACCTGGTCGTTACCGCCGTGGCAGTCGACGCAGGCGAGAGCGAAGAACGGGTGCACGTCGGTGATGCCGTCGTGGCAGGCGAGGCATGATCCGCCGAGCGGTGCCTGCTTCTCGACGATGGACTCGCTACACCCGCTGGCAGCAACGGTGACGACGGCAATGGCGCTGACGAGCAAGCCCACGACGGACCGCCAGGCAGCGGGCGAAGAGGTGGCGGCGGCAGGCCTGGATGGCTCGGTCGTGACGGTCATGGAAACAACCCCGATGGATCGGCGTGGCCGACCGCAAGGTGTGACGGGCGCAAAGACGCGAGATTGTTTTCCGAGAGCGGCCCGACGTCAACCTTGTGCACATCCTGAGGACAGCATGCGTCGCGATCGTGCGCACACCGCCGAGGTTGCGGCACACCTGCCACGCATGCTTGCGGGTCCGCGCGTGTTTCGGGGATGCTGCGCGCCATGAGTGAGCGCATCCGCCTCTTTGTCGTCGAAGACCAGCCCAAGATCCTGAAGAATCAGCTGAAGTTGTTGGAATCGTTCAGCGAAATCGAGATCGTTGGCACCGCCCTGTCGGGGGAAGAGGCCATTGAAGAGCTCACCAAGCTGCCCGAGCCGCCCAACGTGATCCTGTGCGACCTTGGCCTGCCCCAGATGTCGGGCATCGATGTGACGCGCGAGGTCAAAAAGACCTGGCCGGCCGTCGAAATCCTGATTTTCACGATCTTCGACGAGGAAGACAAAGTCGTCGAGGCGATCAAGGCCGGTGCCGCGGGCTACATCCTCAAGGGTGCCGAGGCGGAAAAGATCGTCGAGAGCATCAAGGAAGTGCGCCACGGCGGCAGCGTCATTCAGCCAAGCCTGGCGCGCTCGCTACTGCGCCACTTCCGCATGCCCGACCAGGGCAAGCCCGCCCCGGGCGCTTTGACGACGGAAGAAGAGGCCGCGAAGGAGCGGGCTTCGGGGGCGCCGCCGCCGCCGTCGGGTCGTCGGGCGCTGACCGAGCGCGAGCTGGAGTGCTTGCAGATCATCGCCAAGGGCTTGAGCAACAACGAGGCGGCGCGCGTGCTCGGCTTGTCGAAGGCCACGATCCGCACGCACCTCGAGCACATCTACCAAAAGCTCGACGTCACCAACCGTGTCGAAGCGGTCACCGAAGGCATTCGGCAGGGCATCATCGACCTGTAGACGTCTGCTGCCCTCGGCTGCTGGCCCCTCCCCCGAGGGGCTTTCTTTTTTCGGAAACACCACCTCGCTGCGGGGTGTTTCACCGTCGGCGAGAACCACCGCCGATCGAGTGCTGCTCATGCTGTTGCTGTTGACAACGCTCTCGCTGTCGCTGCTGTCGTCGACGTCGGCTGCTGCCCGTGCTCCTGAGGCTGCCGATGTGTGCGATCGGCGCGCCGATATTGTCGCGGTGCGATCGGCCGAAGGCGACGTGCTCAAGGAGCTCCGTAAGCGCTTTGACGCCGAAGTGACGTCCACGACGGAGCCGCGGGCGAAGGCGTGTGCGGCGGCTGTGGCGGCCGAGGCCGCACTCACCATGGGCGACGAGGCCTCGGCCCTGTTGCACCTCGACACGATGTTGGCGGGGCTGCCGCAGCTGCTCGACGACGTGCGCCCCCACCGGGCGTTGCTGCTCGCTGAGCTTGGTCGCGTCGACGACGCGCGTACCGAGCTGAAGCTGCTGGGGCCGCGCGAAGCGACATGGCGCGATCGACTGACGGCACTGGTGGGGGCTGAGCCTGAGCGGACCGCGGCTCTTCGTCGACGCAGCAGCCGCGATCCCAACGCGCTCGGCGACTTGTGCGCACTCGGCGAACAAAGTTCGTGTACCGCCCTGTTGCTGCGGTTTCCGGCGTCGCCGGCAGCGCGCTCGATCGAGAAGGCGCCGCGGGCATGGCCGATGGCCCAGGCGACGACACGGGTGCAGGCCCTCGTCGCTGGAGCGCGCCCACACCGCGCGATTGAAGAGGGCCAGTTGAGCCTGCTGGCCCACAAGGGCCCCGTGTCGGCGACCGACGAGCTGCGCGAGCTGATGGCCAATGCGATGTGGCGTGCGGGCCGAACCGCCGAGGCGCTGCCTCTCACCGAGGACTTCGTGCGCGGTGGTGCTGTCGTCGTGCCGTTGGCGCGCGCGCGCGCAAAAACGTTTGGGCGCCTTGGTCGTGGTGTGGAGAGTTCTGATGCGTGGCGCGCGATCCGCGACGACGAACACGTCACAGGCGATCAACGCTCGGAGGGTGCGTTCTTTGCGGGTTTTGCCCTGGTGGAGATCGACGACGTCGATGGTGCGCTGGTGGCGTTTGCCGAGGGCGAAGACGCGATGGGCCCGACATGGACAGTGCAGGCGCTCTGGTACCGCGCGCTGTTGTTGCTGACCGCGAAGCACGATGCGGCGGCGGCGCTGCCATTGTTGACCCAGTTGTCGTCGACGAACGACGGCGAGGTGCGCAAGTACCGCTTCTGGCGCGCGCGCGCGTTGGCTGCTGTTGGGCAGTCGAAAGAAGCCACCACCGTGCGACGGGCGCTGATCGAACAAGACGCCCTCGACTGGTACGGCCTGCTGGCCCGCGACGACCTGCGGTTGCCCGCGGTTCTTGGCTCGGCCGTGGCCGTCGACGCGGTGGCGATGCTGGCCCCCGACGACGATGATGCGCGCACCACGCGCCTGCTGCATGCCCTCGGCTTTGACGATGAAGCGCGACGACGCTGTCGCCTGCGTGCGCAAAACGCGAAGCGGCCGGCCCTCGAGCAGATTGGCTTGTGCCAGCGCGTCGACGACGCCACGTTTGGGTGGCGCTCGGGTGGCTTGTATCCAGTACGGCCCGAGGTGAAGAGCGGGCAGCTCACGGCGGCGGCGCAGTGGCGCGTGTCGTATGCGCGCCCGTGGGCCGCTGCGGTGGACGCGGCGGCGCGCGATGCCGACATTTCGTCGTCGTTGGTGATGGGGATTATGCGCACCGAGAGCGGCTTTGATCCGTCGGCGGTGTCGTTGGCCAATGCGCGTGGGCCGCTGCAGTTGTTGCCGAGTGTGGCGCGCGCGGTGGCCGCGTGGAAGCCGGCGTTGACGTCGTCGGCACTCCCCGGTGAGCGCCTGGGTGAGCCCGAGTTGGCTGTGGCTCTGGGCGCGCGCTTGTTGGGTCGACTGGTGCAGGAGCATGGCTCGGTGTTGATGGCGGCGGCCGCGTACAACGCTGGGCCCGAGCCGGCGATCACGTGGGCCAAGCGCTTTGGTGCCCTGCCCGTGGAGGTGTTTGTGGAGCGCATCGCCTTCAAGGAGACGCGCAACTACGTGAAGAAGGTGCTGGCGACCGAGGCCCTGTACCGCGGGCTCGAAGGCGGCAGCGTGTCGTTGCAACTGCCGACGAAGATCGTCGCGGCGACGACGTACACCGCGTTTCCGTACGACGAGTAGGCGCTGCCCTCTTCGAGGTTCGACGCTCTGCGTTGTGTGTCGAGTGTCCGGTGCTGCAGCGCAGCATCTGTGCTGCGCTTGTTGCTGGTTGACGCTGCGGGCTAGCGTTGTTCGACTTTGTTCGGTGAGCGAGCGAAGTCCGTTCACGCCGTCGCAGGAGCAGTCGATGACCAACGCCACCCTGGCCAGCACGACGAATGCGGCGTCACCGGTCCTGCTGGATGTGCAGGGGCTGTCGCGCGTGTTTGCGGCGGGCGGCTTTGGTCGTGGTGCCACACGGATGGTGGCGCTCGACGACGTGTCGCTGCAGGTGCGGCGCGGCGAGGCCGTGGCCCTCATTGGCGAATCGGGCAGCGGCAAGAGCACGCTGGCGCGGCTGCTGTTGCGGCTCGACAAACGCGATGGCGGCGTGGTGCGCCTCGATGGCGTCGACGTTTCGCAGTTGCCCGAGCGCGCGTTTCGTCAACGGGTGCAGCTCGTGTTTCAAGATCCGTTTTCGTCGCTGAACCCGATGCGCACCGTTGGCGCGCAACTGGAAGCACCGCTGGTGCAGTTGAAGGGCACGAACGCTACAGCGTGGCAGCAGGAGGCGGCGCAGTTGCTCGACGACGTGGGCTTGTCGCCGGGGGCGTCGTTTCTGGGCCGTCGGCCTGATGAACTCTCGGGTGGCCAGCGGCAGCGCGTGGCGATTGCGCGGGCGTTGGCGGCTTCTCCCGATGTGTTGGTGGCCGATGAACCGACGTCGATGCTTGATGTGTCGTTGCGCGGTGGGGTGCTGCAGCTGCTGCAGACGTTGAAGGTGGAGCGGGGCCTGGGGCTGCTGCTCATCACCCACGACCTCGCTGCCGCGCGCCGTGTGGCCGATCGTGTGGCGGTGTTGTTTCGCGGGCGCATCGTGGAAACCGGGCCGATCGACGACGTCATCAAGTCCCCTTCGCACCCGTACACGCAGTCGTTGTTGCAGGCGGCCACCAGCCTTGCGCGGGGTGCTGCACCGGTTGCACCTGAGGCCGCCAACACGGCGTGTGCCTACGCCTCGCGCTGCCCGCACACGTTTGTTCGGTGCACGAACGAAGTCCCCGATCTCGTTGTGATCGGCGCCGATCGCGCCAGCCGCTGTCATCTTGCCTCGCCGTCACTCCTTGTCACCCCGACCCGCGCTGCTGTGGCAGCCGTGAAGGACTGAAGCCATGAAGAAGTTCTCGCAGGATTTTGTGTGGGGCACCGCCACGTCGTCGTACCAGATCGAAGGGGCGCTTTCTGAAGACGGCCGCAGCGAAAGCATCTGGGATCGCTATTGCGCGCAACCCGGCATGATCACCGACGGCAGCAGCGGCGAGGGTGCCTGCGACCACTACCACCGCTTCCGCGACGACGTGGCGCTGATGGCCGAACTCGGGGTCACCGCGTATCGCTTCTCGATCGCCTGGCCGCGTGTGTTGCCCAACGGCCGCGGTGAGGTGTTGGGCAAGGGGCTCGACTTCTACAGCGACCTCGTCGACGCACTGCTCGACAAGGGCATTCGCCCGTTCGTGACGCTGAACCACTGGGACATGCCGCAGGTGCTCGAAGACGAAGGCGGTTGGGCCTCGCGCGAAACGGTGTCGGCGTTTGTCGAGTACGCCGAGGTCGTGGCCCGTCGCCTCGGCGATCGCGTGAAGGACTGGACCACCCACAACGAGCCATGGTGCATGGCCCACCTCGGCTACCAAACCGGCGAGCATGCGCCCGGCAAGAAAGACCCCGCCGCGTCGTTGCGTGCCGCCCACCACTTGTTGCTCGCCCATGGCCTGGCAGTCCCCGTGATTCGTCGCCTTGTGCCCGACGCCGACGTGGGCATCGTGTTGAACCTGTCGCCCGGCTACGCCGCCTCTGACAGTGCTGCAGACCACGAGGCCACGCGTCGTCACGATGGCTTCTTCAACCGCTGGTACCTCGACCCGCTGTTTCGCGGCCGCTACCCCGAGGATGCGATCGCCGATCGCGTGGCCCAGGGCCACCTCGAGAGCCACACGCTGCCGTTTGTGCACGACGGCGACCTGCAGGCGATCTCAGCACCGATCGACTTCCTCGGCATCAACTACTACAGCCGCGCCATCTGCCGAGGGCCCGAAGAAGGCAACGCGCCGCGCGTGATTCCCGTCCCCGGCCCCGAGCAGGTCACCGAGATGGGCTGGGAAGTGTTCGCCGACGGCCTCACCTCCGTGCTCGAGCGCGTGCAGCGCGACTACGGCACGCGGGCGTTGTACGTGACCGAGAACGGGGCTTCGTTCGGCAGCCAAACAAACGATCCCACCGCCATCGACGACGAGCACCGCACCGCCTACGTGCGCGACCACCTGCTCGCCTGCCACACCGCCATCGAGCGCGGTGTGCGCTTGCGCGGCTACTTCGTGTGGTCGTTCATGGACAACTTCGAGTGGCAGTTCGGCTACTCGCGCCGCTTCGGCATCGTGCACGTCGACTACGCCACGCAGAAGCGCACGCCCAAAAAGAGCGCGCGCTTCTACCAGGCAGCGATTGCCGCCCGCGGTGTCGACGACGGGGTGAAGGCATGAAGCGCACGCTCGCCACGTTGGTTCTCGCGCTGCTGTTCACGACACGCGCTGCTGCACAAGCAGATGCACCTGCCGCAGCCGACGTGCCCGCCGTCGTGCCCGAAGCCGTGGAGGTGACCACACCATCGGTGGAAACACCTGCCGCGGCCACCGAAGTGCCGGCGACACCTGCACCTGTCGTCGTCGACGATCGTGTCGTTCACGTGGTGAGCGATGCGCGCGGACTGCGCTTGCGCCGTGGCAGCGAAGACTTCTTTGTGGTCGGCGTGAACTGGGACCACGTGCCCGTGGGCCAGAACTACGCGTGGAGTTTGTGGGAGCAGCCCGACGATGTGATCGTCGAAGCCCTGAGCCGCGAGATGCCGCTGTTGCAACGCATGCATGTGAATGCGCTGCGCATCTACTCGGGAATTCCGGCGCGCTGGATCGAGTACATCTACGACCGCTACGGCATCTGGACGGTGTTGAACCACACCGTTGGCCGCTACGGCTTCAACATCGATGGCCGCTGGGTGCCGTCGGTCGACTACTCCGATGCGCACACGCGCGACGTGATTGCTGCCGACGTGGCAGCGCTGGTGGCGAGCACGAAGAACACGCGCGGGTTGTTGTTCTGGATGCTGGGCAACGAGAACAACTACGGCTTGTCGTGGAGCTCGACGGAGATCGAAGCGTTGCCCGTGGGTGAACGCGACACGGCCCGGGCGCGGCACCTGTACTCGTTGTTTGGTCGCATCATTGGCGAGGTGAAAACCGCCGACCACACGCGGCCCGTGGCGATCGCCAACGGTGACCTGCAGTACCTCGAGCTCATCGCTGCGGAGTGCAAAGGCCTCGATATCTTTGGCACCAACGTCTACCGCGGTCGCTCGTTTCGCGATGTGTTCACACGCGTGCAGCAAACGTTGGGCGTGCCCGTGGTGTTCACCGAGTTTGGTGCCGACGCCTACAACGCCCGCGAGCAGCGCGAAGACGACGTGACGCAGGCGAACTACCTGCTCGCCCAATGGCGCGAGATGTACGCGAACGCGGCAGGCAATGGCGGTGCCGGCAATGCTTCGGGCGGCTTCATCTTTCAGTGGAGCGACGGCTGGTGGAAGTACCGCCAGACCGAGAACCTCGAGGTGCACGACACGACGGCGTCGTGGCCCAACGACGCCTACCCCGAGGACTTTGTTCGGGGACAGAACAATATGAACGAAGAGTGGTGGGGTATTTGCGCCAAGGGCCTCACCGACAGCCGCGGCCTGTACCAACTGCGCCCGCGCGCGGCCTACTACGTGTTGAAAGACGCGCTCGCCACGAGCCCGTATGCGCTCGGATCGACGACGACGGTGGCGACGGTGGCGACGCCAACGTCAACGACTGCGCCGGTCGCCGTGGTGAACGCTGCGGACCTGTCGATGTTCGATCGCGTGGATGTGCAAGCGGCCGCGGCGCTCGCGCATGGTGAGGCGGGCTTTCAATCGATCCTCGATGCTGAGCGCTATCGCGTGAGCACACTGCGGCTCGAGATGAGCGCGTTCACCACCGGCGGGACGTCGCGTGTGCGTGAGGACGTGCCGGGCAACGGCGACGGCTTCGATCACACCCAGAGTGTGTACGTCGGCTTCACCGCCAACCCGCACCCCACGGTGATGGCCGAGGCGGTGTTCAACGTCGTGGGCAACGTGGCCACAAACCCCATCAACGAGTTGTTCTACGAAACCCACGCACGCACGAAGGTGCTCACCGACGGCGCCACGGGCAACACGTTCTTGTTTTCGGATCGTCTGCGCCTCTATGGCGCGCAGCTCACGTGGGACAACGACTGGTTCAGCCTCAAGGGCTTCTTTCGCAGAGGTCACCTCGGCTGGCAGTACGAGGGCGACTTCTTCGGCCTGTACCGCGACGCCTACTACGGCGACGCCACCGACATCTACAACGCCGACGGCACGCCCAACGGCGTGGAGCTCGCAGGCAAAGGTCTGCTGAGTGGTTTGAAGGTCGCTGCGGGTACGGAGTTGTGGTGGGGTGCGAACCCTGCGGTCGTCGCCAAGTACAACCAGGCCATCGGTCCGGTGATGGCAACGCTGATGTACACCGAGCAGGCGCCGCGGCCGACGACGGTGGTGTTGTCGTCGACGATCCCCGAGCTGCCCACGCGCAAGTTGGCCCTCAGCGGTGCCACGACGTTCGGCGGCTTCGGCCTCGAGGTGGGTGGCATCTGGTCGGGCTCGGGTCGCCTTGGTCAGTCGTTCACCAACGTGAAAGACGACGGCACGGTTCGCCAGGACGAAGTGCTCCTGTCAGACACCGGTGGCGTGAAGGCGAAACTCACGTTTGAGTTCGGCAACGTGCACGCCTACGCCCAGGGCGCCTACATGGGTCTTGTCGCCGAGGCCGGCCCCACCCAGGCCATTACGTACACCGGCTGGCTGTTGAAGGACTCGGGCTCGGGCAACCAGACCAACGCGTTGGCCGGTGTCGTCGTCGACGTGGGCCTGTTTCAAATCGCTCCGAACTTCTTGTGGCAGCGCCCGATCGTGGGCCCGATCCCCAGCGGCCTGCCCGACGCGCCACCGCGCAGCATCTTGACCGACCCGTTCGCCGTGCGCGGCAACCGCGAGACCATCGCTGGCGAACTGCTGCTCACGTTCGACCCGACGCCGGGCACGTGGTTGTGGGCGTGGGACAACGACCTGCGTGAGGATGCGATCTTCGCCGGCAGCATCGACTTCAGCTACCGCCACCAGCCCACGACGCAGGATGCCGGCCTTGGTGTGACCGCCGACGGCGTGCTGTTCGCGTTTGATGGGGCACCACCGCCGAAGGACCTGTACGCCGTCGACGCGCGCGCGATCTCGCGCCTCACCGGCGACGTGCGCGTGGTGGGCCATGGCTACGTGGCGTTGGGCGAATCGACGGGCAACAGCGACCGCTTCATCAACCGCTACGGTGCCGATGCACGGCTCGTGTGGGGCAGCGTGTCGAGTGCGGTGTTCGCAAAGTTCAACGACTGGGGCCCCTACACCTACCACCGCGACTTCAACATCACCTACCCGCTGCAGTTGATCGGCGACGTGTCGACGACGTTGGGGAACGTGCGCTGGTTCGACCTCGTGCAGACGCGGCTTGGTGTGCGCGGCACGTACCGCGCGCTCAACGGGTTCTCGGCACGCTTCTGCCCGGATGCCTCAGCACTCACGAGCAGCGGTGCGTGTGATGCGTTGTCAGGCCCCGCCGACTGGGGCAGCGAGTA
This sequence comes from Myxococcota bacterium, assembly GCA_044349155.1. Lineage (GTDB taxonomy): Bacteria > Myxococcota > UBA727 > UBA727 > VGSZ01 > VGSZ01. The sequence goes on along the minus strand of JBIKRQ010000020.1, from coordinate 16,145 downwards.
CGAGGTGAAGACCTACCTGACCGTCGGCTTGTGACGTCGCCGGCGAGCACCGCTTGACCAGCCTTTGTTCGGCAACCGAACATGGCCACCGAGGGTGCGATGTCAACGTTGCCAACAGTGCCAGTCGGTGGGATGCGAGCGCGGCGCGAGCTCGATGACCTGCATGATGGTGACGCGCTCGCGATCGGTCGCTACTTCCACGCGCCGTCGCGCGCGGTGGTCGTCTCGCTCACGATGGCGGGGCTGCTGATGTATGGCGCCATGATTGTAAGTGGCGGTTCCCTGGCCGCGCGCATCGGTGCAATCGCCGTCACGTTTGTGACCGTCGTGCTTGGTGCGATGTACCGCTGGTACCGGTTCGTCGTCGACGAACTGGGTGGTGACCGGCGTTTGGCATGGGCGCTGTTTGTCGCGTCGAACGCGCGCGGCGCTTTGGCGATCCCGCACGCCAACGAGGCTCAGCAAGTGGCGATTGGACGTTCCGTGATCGACATCGCCTGCAAGCGCGCCCGCGCCGCTCAGCTGAAGGGGTGATGACAGGCAACCGCTTCGCCAGCGCCGATCTGCACCAGCGGTGGCGCCGTCGTCGAGCACAGCTCGGTCGCCACGCTACAGCGGGGATGAAAGCGACAGCCCGACGGCGGTGACCGCAGCGACGGCGGCACCCCCGGAATGCCCGGCAGCGCTGCTGCACTCGTGAGCGACGGCATCGCCGCAAACAACTGCCGCGCGTACGGATGGCGTGCACGGGTGGCGAAGCCGTCGGCGTCGATCACCTCAGCGACGCGGCCGCCGTACAGCAGCACCAGGCGGTCGGCGAACTCGACGATGCGGCCGAGGTCGTGGCCGATGAACAACACCGAAAACCCCAGCTGCTCACGCAGCGCCAACACCTCGCGCAACAGGTCGCGCTCAACGACGACGTCGAGAGCTGTGGTGGGCTCGTCGAGCACCAACAACGACGGCGACAGCGCCAGGGCCATCGCGATGCTGACGCGCTGACGCATGCCGCCCGACAGCTCGTGCGGGTACTGCTGCAACACCGGTGCTTTCAAGCCCACGAGCCTCAGCAGCTCGACGGCGCGGGCCAGGGCTGCTTCGCCAACGAGGTCGGCGCGCACCAACACGTCGAAGAGTTGAGCCTTGATGGTGAGCACGGGGTTGAGCGCATCGAGCGCGCTTTGCATCACCCAGCTGATGTGGCGCCACCGCAACTGCTGCAGCGCATCGTCGTCGAGGGTGAGCAGGTCGATGCTGTTGAACAGCACACTGCCGTTGGTGATCACACCAGGCGCGGGCAACACGCGCATCGCCGCCTGCGCCACGGTGGACTTACCCGAGCCCGACTCGCCGACAAGGCCAACGATCTCGCCGGGCGCGATGTCGAACGACACACGATCGAGCGCGCGAACCTCGCCGCTGTCGTCAATAAAGCTCACACTCAAGTCGGTGATCGACAACAGCGGCGTGGTCATGGCGCCTGCTTTCTCACGACCGGTGTCGACGTGCCCACCACGCCACCATGGCCGACGACGAAGCGCACCCACGGGGCCCGGCTGCGCAGGCGCGGGTTGGACACCTCGTCGAGGCCGCTGCTCAACAACACCAACGCGTAGCCGACAAAGGCAATGCACAAGCCCGCGGGCACAAACGTCCACCAGGCACCCGTGAGCAAGGCGCCGTCGTTGGCGGCCCAGTAGAGGTTGGTACCCCACGTGACCTCGGAGACGTCGCCGAGCCCGAGGAAGCCAAGGCCGACCTCAGCGCCGATCGCGTACGTGACGCTGCCGACGAGCTGAGAAAACAACAGCGACGACAAATTGGGCAACAACGCTGTGGTCATGATCTTCCACGTGCTGTCGCCGGCGACGCGAGCGGCGGCCACGAAGTCGCGTTGGCGCAGCGTCATGGCCTGACTGCGCACGACGCGCGCGTTCCAGGCCCAGCCGGTGAGCACGAGGACCAACGCGACGGTGAACAGGCCCGAGGGCAAGTACGCCGCGATGACGATCGCCAACGGCAGGCCTGGCAACACCAACGCAATCTGCGTGATGGCCGACAGGATGGTGTCGAGGGCTCCACCGACCGTGGCCGCGATGATGCCGACGAAGGCGCCGATGACGACAACGGCGATGCCGACGCCGAAGCCGATCACCAGCGATCGCCGCGTGCCCAACAGTGTTTGCGCGAGCACGTCTTGCCCCTGCCCGCTCGTGCCCAACCAGTGCTCGAACGAGGGCGGCTGCAGTGGTCGCGCGACGAGGGCGTTGGCGTCGCCCGCGAAGAACGGGCCGACGATGGCGACGAGGGCAAACGCGGTCATCAGCAGCAGGCCCAGCCGCGCACGCGGCACGCGCCACACGAGCCGCAGCGGTGCGAACAAGGCGTCACGAGCCGTGCTCATCGCTCCTCCGGGGTGCGCGGGTCGAGCCAAACGCTGACGATGTCGACGACGAAGTTGGCCGACAACACCGCGAGCGTGAGCACGAGAAAGATGCCCTGCAGCAGCGGGTAGTCTTGCGCGCGCACAGCTTGCACGAGCAGATAGCCCTGGCCGGGGTAGGCAAAGACCACCTCGGTGAGCAGCGAGCCACCGACGACGAAGCCGAGGGCCATGCCGAAGCCGGTGATTTGCGGCAGCAGGGCGTTTCTTGCGGCGTAGGCGAACATTGTTCGGGCGGTGGACAAACCCTTGGCGCGGGCCAGCGTGACCATGTCGGTGCCGAGGACGGTGATCATCACGTTGCGCATCGCGATCATCCAACCGCCCATCGAGGCGAGCACGATCGTGATGATCGGCAGCGCCGCGTGGCGGACCACGTCGACGAGAAAGTCGATGGACCACGACGCGCTCATGCCATCGCTGGTGGCGTGCCCGAGGGGAAACAAGCCCCACTGAAAGCCAAGCACGTACAGCAACACCATCGCGACCCAAAAGTAGGGAAACGAGCCCCACACCGTGAGCACGCCGGGCACGAAGCGGTCGACGAGGCCACCGCGAAACCACGCCGCGTAGATGCCCAGCAGCGTGCCCAACACGAAGCTGATCACGAGGGAGGTGCCCGCCAGAAACAGCGTCCACGGCAACGCCCCGGCAATCACGTCGACGACGGGCTGCGGGTATGCCGACAACGACACGCCGAGGTCGCCGTGCAGCACACCGCCCACGTACGTGAACAGCTGCTGGTGCAGCGGCGCATCGGTTGCGCCGAAGGCCGCGCGCAATGCCTCGAGGGTTTCAGGTGCCAGGCGACCACGAAAGCGCGCGACGAGGGCGGTGCCGGGATCGCCGGGCATCAGGCGCGGCAAGACGAAGTTGAGCACCAGCGCCACGCAGGCGGTGACGGCGTAAAACGCGGCGCGTTTGGCGAGGAAGCGAATACCGCTCATGGCGCCTTCTCCGGCGTGTTCTGCGGCGTGGTGCGGGCCTGCAGGCGCGTGAGCAGCAGCAACGTTTCGCCGCGGTCGTCTTTGTTCGGCGAGGGGTCGCAGTACGGATCGCTCGCCGAGGGAAAGCCCGTGAAGGAGCGCGTGGACCAGGCGGCCCACGACGGCGTGTAGAACAGCGGGATCGCTGGCAGTTCGTTGGCGAACAACGTCTGCACATCGTTGAGCAGGCGGTGCTGCTCGACCTCGTCGCGCTCGCGCTCGAAGCGCTGCAGCAGTTCACCGGCCGCCACACTGCCGTAGCGGTGCCAGTTGCCCACGGCGATGGTCCCGAGCGGCTTGACGGTGTCGGGCCCCATGAGCCAACGGTAAAACACCCACGGCGTGGGCCCCTCAATGGACCAGCCGATGCTCAAGTCGAAGTCGCCTGTTTGCAGATGCTCAAACCACGCCGCGAAGTCGTACGTGACCACGCGGGTGTCGATGCCGACGTCGTTCAGGCTGCGGGCGATGACCTGCGCGGAACGCACCCAGTCGGTCCAGCCGGCAACGGTGAGCAACGACCACGACAACGGCTTGCCGTCGGGGCCAACGCGATGACCGTCGGCACCACGCACGAGACCGGCCTGGTCGAGCAGCTGGTTGGCGAGGGCCACGTCGAAGCGCAGGGTGTCGGCGTTGGCGGCGACCTCTTTGTTGCGCCAGCGAACAAAGCCGTCGGACAACGCTGTGGCGTCGGCGGGGCGCGAGTGGCCGAGCACGCCGATGTCGACGACGAGGGCGCGGTCGATGGCGTGGGCAATCGCGCGACGCACCTGCACGTTCGACAGCGGTGCACGCGTGGTGTTGGGGTAGAGAAAGATGGTGTTGCCCGACAGCGGGAACCAGTAGTGGTGGTGCTCGGGGTCGCGCGCGACGTAGACGCGATCGATGGCGGGCACGAAGTTGGCGGCGAGATCGACCTCGTCAAACGCCAACGCCAGGTTCGCGCGGTCGTTGCCGGGCAAGGCGGGAAACCGAAGTGCCTTGAGTGTGTGCGCGACCCCATTGGCCGGCGCGTGCCAGCCGTATGGGTTGCGGCCGAGTTCGTACACCTGCCGCTCAAAGGTGGTGACCTCGGTGAACGGCCCTGTGCCGACGGGGTGCTCGTTGGCAAACGCGATCGGGTCTTTCACGTCGCGCCAGAGGTGTGCGGGCACGATGGGCTGAGCGATGAGGTCGTCGAAGCCCGGCAGAAACACGCGCGAGAATTCAAACTCGACGACCGCGGGGCCCTTGATCGTGATGTCGCTGGCGACGACGCGCACGTCTTTGAGAAACGACCACACACCGCGCTTGTCGAGGGCCGAGAACTGCTTGAGCAGCTGAAACGTGAACACCACGTCGTCAGCACCAAAGGGCTTGCCGTCGGACCAGCGCACGCCGTCGCGCAGCGTGACACGCGCACCGAGGCTGTCGTCGTTGAACGACCACGACGTGGCGAGCCACGGCACGTACACACCCTGCACGCTGTTCCACACCACAAGCGGCTCGTAGATGCCCGCCATCGTTGGCCAGCGCGGTGCTGCGAGTGGCGAGAGCGGATTGAAGTTGCGCGTCCACGACGCCGCCTGCTCTTTCGAGACGACGAGGACACCCGGGTCTTTGGGCCTCGCCGGTGGTGCGCACGACGACAGCGCCGACGCCGTGAACGCCGTCAGCACCAGCCAGACCAGCGCGCGCGCCGTGGTCATTGCGCTCCAGCGGTGACGCGGATGGAGTCGACGACGAGGGCGGCGGGGAACACGGTGGTGGCGTCGGGGCTGCCGACGAAGTTTCCGCCCACCGCGAGGTTCACGATGATGCGAAACGGATGATCGAACACCCACTCGCGGTTGCCGAGCGTGGCGGGGGTGACGGTTTGATAGAGGCTGTCGTCGACGAAGAAGCGGATGCGCTCGGGCTCCCACTCGACGGCGAAGACGTGAAAGTCGTCGGCGAAGCTTTGGCCCACGGGCAGCGTGAAGCTCTGGTTGATGGCGCCACCGCCGGAGTAGCCCGGGCCGTGCAGGCTGCCGTAGACGACGTTTGGTTGTTGGCCGCGCACCTCGAGGATGTCGATCTCGCCGCACGCCGGCCATGTGACGGTCTCGATGTTGTCGCCGAGCAACCAGAACGCGGGCCAGATGCCCTGCCCTGCGGGCACCTTGATGCGGGCTTCGAAGCGCCCGTAGGCCTGCGCGAACGTCGTCGCGGTGGTCATGCGTGCTGAGGTGAAGCTGTTGCCTTCGAAGTTCTCGCGGCGGGCGGTGATCACGAGGTGGCCTTCACCATCAAGCGAGGCGTTTTGCGGGCGGTCGGTGTTGTGCTCGAGCTGCTCGTTGCCAAAGCCCTCGCCACCGACGTCGAACACCCAGCGCGAGGCATCGGGCGAAGTCCCTGCGGCACCATCGAAGGTGTCTTCGAAGGTGATGTCGCCGGCTGCTGTTTCTGGTGCTTCGCAACGGCCTGCAGCGAGCAAGCACGTCGACAACAGCGCCGTCGCCGCGCTCAAACCCTGACGACGTGACAGCACCATCGAACCACCTGTTCAGCGCGTGTTCGCGCGTTTGACGGAGAGGAAGCGCGCGGGATCGTTGAGGGCTTCTTGCAACACGAGCGTGGCACCACCGAGGGCGACGACGCGATCGCCCAACGCGCTGGGCACGATCTCGGCGATGGCTGCTGAGGTGACGAGGGTGCGGTTGCGCACCGCCGCACGCAGCGGTCCAAAGAACGCCGGCCCGACGCGCGCGATGCTGCCACCGACGGCGACGACGGCGGGGTTCAACAGGTTGATCACGTTGGCGAGGGCGGTGCCGAGGTGGTCGGCGGCTTCTTCGATGACCTTGACCGCTTTGGCATCGCCGGCGATGGCGGCATCTTCGAGGGCCCCGATCGACGACGTCACCGCGGTGCTCGCACCAACTTCTGCTGCCCGGGCGAGCAAAGCAGCACTGCCAATGGAAGTGACCAGACAACCGCGCAGGCCGCACAAGCAGCGCTCGCCGCGCTCGTCGATGGTCATGTGGCCAATCTCGCCCGCGATGCCCGATGCACCTCGGTAGATCTGCCCGCGGATGATGTGGCCCGAGCCAATGCCCGTGGCCACCTTGATGAAGCACGACTCCGACACGTCTTTGCTGCGGCCCCACCAGCTCTCGGCCACCGCACCGAGGTTGGCGTCGTTGTCGACGAGGACGGGCACTTTGTAGCGGGCCTCGAGGCTCGCTTTCACACCGCGCCCATGCCACGCGGGCAGCACCACTTCGGAGAGGTGGTCGGGACGACGGGGATCGACGGGGCTGGGCACGCCGACGCCAATGCCCAACAAGTGCTGGGCGCTGTCTTTCACGTCGGCGAGGACCTGGTCGATCAAGCGCTCGATGGTGATGCGCGTGCCGGCGGGATCGTCGCGCACGGCCTGCGGTGCACTCGCCCAGGCGAGCTCTGTGCAGCGCAAATCGGTGAGGCAGACCGAGACGTGGGCGGCACCGATATCGACGCCGAGAATGAACCAGGCGTCGTCGTTGAACTCGAGCAGGATCGGCCGGCGACCACCGCGCGACTCACCGGTGCCGCTTTCGCGCACGAGGCGGTGCTCGATGAGCACGTCGATGAGTTCGGACACCGTCGAGCGTGAGAGGTCGTTTCGGCGGGCCAGCTCAGCGCGCGAGATGCGTCGCTCGCGCCACAACAACTGCAGCAGCGGGATGAGACTGGGGCGGTCACCCCAGACCGACGCAGACGATGCAGACGCCTTCGACGACGACGCCCTGGGCACCTTCTTCGCAGGCGTCTTCTTGACGGCCCTCTTGACGGCCTTCTTCGCCGCCTTCTGTGTCGTCTGTGGCATCGCTTTCTTCACGCTCGAGGTTCCCATCGCGCGGGGTTCGGGAGAAACGCGGTACTCGTCAACGCCCTGCACGCCGCTTCGTGCGGTCAGCGTGCAAAGTAGATGTTGTCGATGAACAGGCCGCTCGTCGACGACGACAGGATGACCTGCGTGACGGTGGCGCGGCGCGTCAGCCCGGTGAACGACGACAGCGGCAGGTCGAACGAGATCCACTGGTTCTGCGTGAGTGCCGGGGTCGACGACGACGTGAAGGTGAGTTCGTGCTCCTTGTCGTCATTGCCGTAGACCCCATCGACGCCGAAGTCGACGAGCTTGATTTTGAACACGGTGCTGTCGGGGGTCCAGACGTCGAGGTGGATGCGGCTGTACGACGACACGTCGAGCGGTGCGGTGATGAACTCGATGCCGACGTACTCCACCGCGGCGAAGCTCTTGATGGTGTCGCCCGCAACACTGATGTCTTTCACCTCGCCACACGCACTCCAGTCAGCACGGAAGGTGTCGACGGGCACCGCCGTGTAGGCATCGCTGTAGAGCGCAATGACGTCGGCCGCAGGGGCCGTGGGGGCCGTGGGCAGGTCGATGGGGCGCACGGGGACAGCGACGTCGACGACGACCCCCTCGGCGGCATCAACGCCCGCGACTGACGCGGTGATCGTGGTCTGACCTGCGCCAACGCCCCGCACCACGCCATCAGCGCCAACGCTGGCGACGTTGGTGTCGGCGGAGGCGAAGTCGAACCACGCTGGCGCCACGGAGCTCACCTCGGATTCGGCGCGGGCAGAGAAGCGAACCTGTGTGCCTTCGATGGTGGCAGTGCCGTCGACTTCGAGGGCCAACGGCTCGGTACCGATCGACGGCACGACGCTGCCGAGGTCTTCGTTCGGCAAGCGAACAAACTGCAGATCGTCGATCCAGAAGGTGTAGCCGGTGGGCGGTTCGCCATCGGCTCCCTCGGCGAAGTGAAACAGCCCGCGCTCGGCCACCAGGCGTGAGGGATCGGGCAGCGGCACCACCACTTCGGTCCAGTCGGCGGTGATGGGGATGTCGGTGCGCTCGACGGTGAAGCGTGACGTGCCGGTGTTGTCGTTGCCGAAGCCCGCGACGTTGAGGGTGGCCGCACGGCTGCCCTTCACGAAGAACGTGAGCGCGTTGTAGCCCGACAGGTTGCGCGGCTCGGCGGCGATCAGCGCACCGCCAGCGAACGAGCCCGTGGGGTCGTTCAGGCCCGGCACGATGAAGCGCAGCGATGAGCGGCCGCTGTGAAATTCGACGTCGTCGATCGCCAACGCATTGGCCACCGGATTGGCCTGGTTGGTGCCGGCGAAGGCCTGAAAGTCGAGGCCCTCGGAGAAGCCGTCGAAGAAGACCTCGCCCGAGGTGTCGGCGGGGTCGTCGAAGGTGGGCTCATCGAAGCAACCGGCGAGCGTGGTCAGCACCACTGTCGAGGTCAGGCACGCCCGCTTCACACCAATCACACGCTTCATCGACCACCTCGACAACGACCCAAAGGAACGACGACGCAACAGAGGCGCTGCGTCGTCGATGCTCAACGATCACTCATGAAACAGCATGTCGTCGACGTAGAGCGTGTTTCCCGCAACCGAGCCACCGTCGAGGATGATCTGCGCCACGTGGTGCCCCTGAAACGCGGCGTTGTCGCTGAAGGGCACCTCGATCGTGGTCCAGGCGTTGGGCGTGGTGATAGCGATGGTCTTGATGATCTCGACATCGTCGCCGCCGTCGCTCGCAGGGCTGTAGACGCCGTCGGCGCCGAAGTCGACGACCTTCACGAGCAGCGACGTCACGTCGGGAGTCCACACCGCCATGCTGAACGCGGTCATGCCCGCAGTGGTGGCATCGATGGTGTTTGTCACGGTTTCAATGCCCGCGAAGTTGCGCAGCGTGTACTTCTTCACCGTGCGCCCGAGGACCGCGAAGTCGATAAGGTCGGCGGCTGAGTAGCCCGCCAGGAACGTATCAACGACGACGGGCGTGTAGTGCGAGCTGAACAGCGCGATCGCAGCATCGCTGGCGTAGCTCGGTGCGGGTGCGAGATCCGTGGGCACGGCGACGGTCGACGCCACATTGACCGTCAGCGCGCCTGCCGCCGCAACGCCGTTGAGTGAGGCCGTCACCACCGCCGTGCCCGCGGCGCGTGCTGTGACGACGCCGACGTCGTCAACGCCCGCGATCGAGCTGTCGTCGACGCTGTAGCCGAAGTAGCGCGGTGACACCGGTGAGAGCGTGATGTCGACAGGGATTGCGCCGTCGTGGTCGACGACGGCGTAGGTCGCCGCCTGACCCGCCACGGCAATCGTTTCGCCGACGGCGCGGGTGACCTCGACGGTCGCGATGGCCGGCCGGGGGTTGGTGATCACGCCCGTTTCAAGCGTGGTGTAGCGAACATCATCGATGAACAACGCGTAGGCGCCTTCACCGCTCCCCTCGGCGAAGTGAAAGGCACCACGAAACGACGTGCTCGCCGGTGCTGGGATCGGAAGAATCACCCGCTGCCAGGTTGTCGTGAGGGCGACCGCTGGTCGCTCAACGGCGAAGTCCGTGGTGACCGCATCGTTGCCAAAGCCAACCACGTCGAGCGTGTGGGCGCCGGCGTCGACGCGCGCATAGAACGTGACGGCGTTGTACTGCGAGACATCGACGCCATCGACGTCTTCGAGGACGAGCGCGCCGCCGGCGTATCCGGTGGATGGGATGTCGAAGCGAATGCTCGCCGAGCCCTGCTGCGGATCGGTCGTGTCCACGGCGAAGTTGGAGGTGGACCCACCAAACGGCGCGAACGTCACACCAACAAAGTCATCGTCGATCAAGACGAGGTCGCCATCTTCGCCCTCGCCCTCGCCTTCACCTTCACCTTCACCTTCACCTTCACCTTCGCCTTCGCCTTCACCTTCACCCTCGCCCTCGCCTTCTTCACCCTCTCCTTCCCCTTCTTCCCCTTCTCCCTCGCCTTCATCACCGTTGGACTCGACGCGACACGCGGACAGTTGCAGGACCGACAACGACAACACGGCCGCGGGCAATACGAGTCGAAGCATTGGTTCTCCTCCAGGTTTCGGCATCTGCCGAGAGCGAACGAAGCGCTTCTTCGGCACCCGCCGCAGAAGCCATCACCACTTTGTTCGATGATCGAACAATTGGATTACACGGCGACAACGCGATCTCTGTCAAGGACATGGACGTAGCGCACAGCGTCATGAACGACGCGCCGTGTCGGCGTGTTCATCAGGGCTTCAGGTGCAATGCCGGGTCAGGTGTCGACGTCACGGATCGGCAAACGCACCTCGACGCGGCAGCCGTGGGCACTCAGCTGGCTGTCGACAATCGAAGCGTCTCCGCCGTGTGCGCGCGCGAGTTCGCGCACCAGCGCCAGGCCAAGGCCGGTGCCGGCAACGTGTTCTTCACCCGGGCGATCGATGCGCACAAAGCGCTGAAAGACGCGCTCGCGCTCATCGCGTGCCACCCCCGGCCCGTGGTCTTCAACGGCAATGACGACGTCGTTTGCGCGCCGCAGCAGCCCAACGTGCACGCGTGCCTCGGCACCGCGGCCGTACTTCACGGCGTTTTCGATCAGGTTCACCAGGGTTTGTTCGATGGCCTGACGATCGACGGCCAGCACGATCTCATCGCTGCTGACATCGAGGTCGACCGCCACGCCGCGCTGCGCCAACAGCGGTCGCTGGCCGTTGACGACGCCCGCCACAAACGGGCCCAGCTCGACGTCTTCGAGTCGCAGTGGGCGGCGGCCCTCTTCGAGCCGTTGCGCCTCGAGGACGTTTTCGACGAGGTGCGACAAGCGCACGCTCTCTTGCACCATGTCGGCGTGGAAGCGGTGGACCTTGTCCGCGTCGGCCACCAGACCATCGCGCAGGAGCTCGGCGTACATGCGCAACGTGGTGAGCGGTGTGCGCAACTCGTGGCTCACCGCGCTGACAAAGGCCGACCGCTGACGCGCGAGGGCATCGGCCTGCTCGGCGGCGCGGTCGAGCACCACCAGCACAACGACGACGAGCAACAGCAAGCCAACGAGCACCGCACTTTGCGGCCCTGCACCGTCGGGTGGCGTCGACACGCGCACGCAAAGGTCGAGGTCGTCGAGCACCGATGACACCGGGGCGCGCACGGCGCACGACGTGCTGTCGGCGGTGGGCACGATCTGCGTGGGCAATGTGGCGTCGACGCGACGAGCGACCAGCGCCTCGAGCCACGTGCGCACAGCGGGCTCGTCGAGCAACACCAGCTGCACCGTGCGCGAGCCATCGGCCTGCGACGTGACCGTGCGGTGCAGCACGCGTTGTGTGCCCAGCTCATCAAACACCATCGGCGTGGTGCTGACCGAGAGCGCGCCCGGCGATGTCGGTGACACTGGCGGTGAAGGTGCTTGTGGTGCGGGCGAAGGCGGCTTCTTCGGCTCGAGCGGACGGCTGCGCTTCCTGGGCGCCTTGGCGTTGGTGCCGAGTTTGCCGAGGTCTTCGTCGCTCCAATCGACGTCGGTGCGGCTGATCTTCGGCAGTGGGGCACTTTGTGCGATGGCCGCACGTTTGGTGGGCTCGGCAGCCGCCTCCTTCAGCTGCGAGTACACGTTCGTCGAAGCGACGTTGAGCTTTTGCAAAGCACCCTGCTCGTCGTTGTTCTCCGGCAACGATGGAGGCGATGTCGACGAGAGCGCTGGGCCCATCGCCGTGCGTGTCGACGACGAGCGACCGACGTTGTTGCTCACCTGCGCAACGACCGGCGGGGCGGGCGGCACCACCAACGCGCGCAGCGGGGCGAACGCAGCGGCGGCAGCTTCGGCGCGGACGGTGGCCGCCAGCTCGGGCCGCGTCGCATCGAAGGGCAAGGTGACGCTGCCATCGGGGTTGAGCTGCACCCAGCCGCGCAGGCGTGGGTCGTCGGGCGGAAACGACAGTGGCGATGGCGCAAGGGCGTCTGACGCCGCCAGCACCCCCTCGGGCGAATACACCTGGTTGTAGTGGTCGAAGGGCCGCGCACTTTCGCGCAGACGCAGCTCTTCGAGGCTCTCTTCGACGACGCCGTGCACGACGTCGACCGCGCGCCATGCCCGCGTGAGCTGCTCACGCGCCTCGAGCCTGGTGCGCGCCACAGCACCTGCGATGCCAAACGCCACCGCGGCAGCGACGACGACACCCACCAGCGCGAGCCACACCCGGCGTTGCCGACGCTTCATGACAGACCCACGAAGCGATAGCCGCGCCCACGCACGGTCTCGATCCAGCCATCGCCGCCAACGAGGGCGAGCCGAGCGCGCAACTGCTGCACGTGCACATCGACCGTGCGGGTTTGAATGCTGCCGTCGCGATAGCCCCACACCTCGACGAGCAACTCATCGCGCGCGACCGGCCGGTGCCGTCGTTCCAGCAGAAAGCCGAGCAGTGCTGCTTCGCGGGCGGTGAGCTTCACGCTGACGTCGGCGCGACTGACCGTGATGGCATCGAGGTCGATGGTGGCGCCATCGACGACGACACGGCGTGGCGTTTCCGCCGCCACCTTTGCGCGCCGCAGCAACCCGCGAACGCGCGCCACCAACTCGTGGATACCAAAGGGCTTGGTCACGTAGTCGTCGGCACCCGCTTCGAGACCGCGCACCACGTCGTGCTCGGCTCCTTTGGCGGTGAGCAACAACACCGCGACGGTGTCGTTGCGCGAGCGCAGGTGCTTCAACACGCTCAAGCCATCCATGCCGGGCAGCATGATGTCGAGCAGCACGGCATCGAAGCCGCCGCCGGCAGCGACCTCGACGGCGGCGAGGCCATCCCCCACGCTGTGAACGACGAAGCCCTGGGCTTCGAACAGGGTGACGAGCCCCTCGCGAATGGGCGCTTCGTCTTCGACGATCAACAAGCGTGGTGTGGCGTTCATGGCTGCATCGAAGTGTAGGCGTTCGACTGCTTCTTTGCGCTGCGTTGATAGTCACGGGCCTTTTCCTTGGCGCGCTTGTTCATCGAGGCGCGGCCGGCAGTGCCGACGACGGCATTTTGCTGCTGGTAGGTGTCGACGTCGGAGAACAGCGACTGGAGCTTGCTGCTGCCAAGGGCCGACGCGCTCGCCTGCACCTTCACCTTCTGCTCGTTCAGGATGGCATCGCCACCGGCCTGATCGCCGCGGTTCCATGCCTCGTTCGCCGTGAGCAGCGCCTGGGTCGTGCGGTACTCCTCGACCTTCTCGACCGCCGCGAGCACGCGCGACGCCTCTACAGCACCGGCATCAGCTGAAAACGCTGCCACGCCATCTGTCGACGTCACGAAGCGCGCGTCGGTCGCGGCAACCGTACCAGCGACATCGATGTGCAGCCGCGGGGCAGGTGCAGACACGTCGTGCGCAGAGCGGTTCACGCGCAACAACACCTCGGTGGTGTGGCCGACGTAGACGTCGCCGATGTCGATGGTCGACGTGGTGCTTTTCGTAGCGCGCATCTGGTAGCCGATGGCTTCGACGACCTGCATGCCAGCGACGGCCGGGACCTGCACCTGGGCACCACGCGCGACGACATCGCTCATGCTGTTGAGCTCGGTGTTGAAAATGCGCGCGAGCGTGGCGTTGTCGGACTGCTGCTCGGGGCGCGACTCGACAAACCAGTTGTTGCCCACGCCGGCATCAGCGATGCCCGCCATCAGGTCTTCGTTGTAGTCGGTGCCAAGGCCAATCGTCGTCGTCACCACACCGCCACGCGCGAGTTCGGCGGCGCGCTCGCGCAAGCCGGCATCGGTGTCGGGCTGACCATCCGACAGCAACAGCAAGCGACTGACGCGGCCCGTGCCCGTCAACTGCACCGCCTCGTCACCGCCAACACGCAGGCCCGCGGCCATGTCGGTGCTGCCACGCGCTGTGAGTTCGTGGATGCGCGCGCAGGCCGTGCTGGTGTTGTGTGCTGTGGCCTCACCACCGGCGATGCGTTCGGCCCCGTTGTCGAAGCTGACGACGACGAAGCGATCCCCGGTGTGCAACGCCTGCAGCGCCTTGCACGCCGCGTCGTTGGCGGTCTCCATCTTGCGCTCAGCCCCCATCGAGCCAGAGCGATCGATGACCAGTGTGAGGCCCAGCGACAGGCGCGCCGCCTGGGACTGCGCCTGCTTCACGCCGGTGACGGCAATGCGCAGAAACGTCTCGCCCGCCGTGGTTGGCAGCACCGCGTGCTCGAACGCCGCCTCGACCACCACAGGGGCCGTTGTGGTTGTCGTTGTCGTCGTCGTCGGCGGCGGCGGCGGCGGCGGTGCGGCCGGAAGTGCAGGTGCTGGCGTTCGCGTGGAGGTGTGCTGCGTGCTGACGGCACCACGGGCGGCGACGCCGACGACTCCCAACAGGGCGAACGGCAACAGGCTCTTGATCACAGACATGGATGACTCCTCGGTGGTTGCGCTGAGTCATCAGACCAGTGGCGCGCAGATCTGCGGGTCAGGGTTTTGTAAAGACGGCGGACCCAGCGCTTCGGCACGTGCTTGAACAAGCATCCGCGGGTGCTTCGTGACCACTGACACGCCGATCTGCCGACGACGACTGCCTTCGATGCAAATCGCATCTATAGATAGATGCAGACAGCATCGAAGAAGAAAGGTCGCCCATGTCGAAGTCGAAAGCGCGATCAACGCCAACGCCACCACCGCCACCGCCACATGAATCGCTTGCAACACCCGTTGCGGCCGCATCGGCCACCGCCCCACGCAGCACCGCACCTCACCGGGAGCACGCCATGGTCCTCGACGTCAGCCGCTTGCTGTTTGCCCGTCACCTGCGCGCCGAACCCACGTCGCACGTGTTGTTCTTCAAAGACGGCGATCTCAAGCGCAGCGGTGCTGGGCTGGCGTTTTGGTTTTTGCCGCTGGGTGCATCGGTGAGCGCTGTTCCCCTCGACGACCGCGAGTTGCCGATCTTGATCAAAGGCCGCACCGCCGACTTTCAAGACGTCACGGTCAACGGCAGCGTGGTGTGGCGCGTAACGCGTCCGGCCGATGTGGCCCGCCGCGTCGACTTCTCGGTCGACGTCGACAGCGGCACGTGGAGCAAAGAGCCGCTCGACCGCATCGCCGCGATGTTGACGCAACTGTCGACACAGCTGGCCCTTGTGTACCTGACGCAAGGCGCACTGCGGCAGGTGCTGAAAGACGGCAACGCCGCCGTGCGCGCCGCGGTCCACGAGGGCCTGCTGCACGACGAAGGGCTTGCCTCGTTGGGCATTGAGATTGTGGCCACGCGCATCAGCAGTGTGCTGCCGAGCTCCGAGATGGAAAAGGCCCTGCAGATGCCAACGCGCGAAAAGATCCAGCAGGAAGCCGACGAAGCCACGTTTTCTCGTCGAGCCCTGGCCGTCGACAAGGAACGCGCCATCTCGGAAAACGAACTGGGCAACCAGATCGAACTCGCCCGTCGCGAAGAACAGCTCATCGCGCAGCGCGGTCAGAACGAACGTCGGCGCGCCACCGAAACCGCCGAGAGCAAGCGCATCGAAGTGGAAGCCGCAGCGAAAAACGTCGCCGTCAACGCCACGGCACAAGCCGAGAGCATTCGCGTGCTTGAAGAAGCGAAAGTCCTGGCAGAGCGGGAGCGGATGGAGATCTACAAGACGCTGCCATCGTCGACGTTGATGGGGCTCGCGGCGCGCGAGTTGGCAGGCACGCTCACGAGCATCGAGCACCTCACCATCAGCCCCGACATGCTCGGATCGATGTTGCAGCGCGTGTTGGGTGCCGGTGCTGAGCACCTCGAAGCACAGCGGCCGCAGCGATGACGAACGGTTCGAACGCGTGAGCGGTGGCCGCGGCCGTGGGTGGTCGCTGCCATCGCTCCCATCTTTGCGTGTGGCTCTGGAGGTCAGCATGACGTTTGGCAAGAGCACTGTTCCGCCGCG
>JBIKRQ010000251.1:0-9184 GCA_044349155.1 Myxococcota bacterium | reverse complement strand
CGATAGGTGCCGATTTCATGTGATGATAGATCGTGCCTTCAGAGCACGTCCGCGGTGTTGGATGCTCGGCCGCTGCCTTTGGTTGCAGGCGCGTGCGAGGGGGCCGATCACATCTGTTCAAGCAGATGCATCAGCAGATCCGCCCATGGCCCTGTCATTCCTGCTGCTCAAATTGATTCGGCGGGGAGGTTTCCCCGCCCGCCCCTCAAGACATTCGCCTCGGCGACAAACCCCCAAGGCGGGTTTCTCTTCGAGGCTCAATTCGTGCACATGGCGTTCCGCCAAGTGCACGAATATCAATATGAATTCGACCGCAAGCGGTCGAATTGGCATGTATGCGTCGCAGGCACCGGCCTTGCGCTCGTCGACCAGGCGCCCGCTGAGTACACCGCCTGAGACCGATCAAATCGCGCCGACGGGCTCCAGCGGCGTACCGGGCACCAACTCGCGCGCGTTGATCACGAGCAGGTCGGGCACGAAGCGGCTCGCGAAGTCGAAGATGGGTCGACGCAAATCGGGCGACGCCAACACCACCGTGGGCAACCCGCGCACCGCGAGCTTGTTCGCTTCGGCCTGCAGGCGATCCAGGAAACGCCGCGCGGTGTCGACGTCGAGAGCGATGACCGCTTCGCCGTCGGCCATGCCCAACGAACTGCGCAGCGTCTGCTCCGTCGCGCGCTCGAGGGTCACCGCACACACCACACCGCGCGTGTCGACCGCACGACTCGTGATCTGCCGGTTCAGACGACGACGCGCCTGCTCGACGAGGAAGGTGATGTCTTTGCTGCGCGGAGCCGCGTCGGCGATCGCCTCGAGGATCGAGCGCAAATCGCGCACCGAAATGCCCTCGCGCAACAGACCACGCGCCACCTGCACCAGGTCGCCCAACGACAACACCGCGGGGATGGTGTCCTCGACGAGCTTGGGCGCTTCCTTCGCGCACACCTGCAGCAGCTCCTGCATTTCCTGACGCCCGATCAACTCCGGCACCGCCTTCTTCAGCAGCTCCGACAAGTGCGTGGCAATCATGGCCGCAGGCTCGACGACGGTGTAGCCGCGGGCCTCTGCACGACCGCGGGCCTCGGGCATGATCCAGCGCGCGGGCAATCCAAACGCGGGCTCCAACGTCGCTGTGCCCTCGATGTTCGGCTCGGCACCACCCGGGTCGAGCACCAGCAAACGATCCCGCTTCGCCGTGCCGCGCGCCATCTCCACACCACGCAACACCACGCGATACACGTCGCCGTCGAGGCGCAGGTTGTCCTTCAAGTGCACCGACGGCAGCAACACACCAAGCTCGGCCGCCAACTGCTTGCGCAAGGCGGTGACGCGACCAGGCAACTCGCCGTGACGCTTCGGATCGATGAGCGCCACCAGCTCCACACCAAGCTCAAGCTCGAGCGCGTCGAGGTGCAACAGCTCGGCGGGCTTTTCTTCGCTGGGCTTGTTCGTCGGCGATGCGGGCACCTCGCCACGCGCCACACGCGCCGCGCGTTCGTTGGTGTCTTTCACGCGCCGACTCACGAACACGAGGCCGAGCGCAATGGTCACGAGCACCATCGTGGGCATGCCCGGCACCATGGCGATCAACAGCAACACCGACGCCGCGGTGTTGAGCACCACCGGATGACGCGTGAGCTGTGCCGAGAACGCCACGCCGAGATCGCCCGACGTACCCGCACGCGTGACGACGAGACCCGCCGCCGTCGACAGCAACAACGCCGGCAACTGCGACACGAGCCCGTCGCCGATGGTCAAGATGGTGTAGGTCTCCATCGCTTTGGCGACCGTGCTGCCGTCGCGCACGATGCCGGCGATCAGGCCGCCCACGACGTTGATCGCGGTGATGGCCAGGCCCGCAATCGCGTCGCCGCGCACGAACTTTGAAGCACCGTCCATCGCGCCGAAGAACTCGGTCTCCTGCTCCAACCGACGACGACGACCACGGGCGGTGCCTTCGTCGATGAGACCCGCAGCGAGGTCGGCGTCGATGGCCATCTGCTTGCCGGGCATGGCGTCCAACGTGAAGCGCGCGGCCACTTCTGACACGCGGCCCGAGCCCTTCGTGATCACGACAAAGTTCACCACCATCAAGATGATGAACACGACGGCACCAATGAGCACGCTGCCGCCGACCGCGAAGCGACCAAAGGCTTCGACGACGTGACCAACCGCGCCGGGGCCATCGCCGCCGTGCATCAAGATCAAACGCGTGGTGGCCACGTTGAGCGCCAGGCGCAGCAGCGTGAGCACCAGCAGCAGCGACGGAAAGATCGACAGTTCGAGCGGCTCTTTGATGCGCAAGCTGAGCAGCAGCACGACGACGGCGCCGGCGAGGTTCACGCCCAGCAAACCATCGAGCACGACGGGCGGCAGCGGAATGACGAGGATGCCGACAACCGAGATCAACACCACCGCAAGAATGGTGGCGGCCTGGGCATCAGCGTTTGCGTCGGAGTTGGCATCGGCCATCGCGCATCCTTCGGGTACGACCTCGTCGACGACGTGGCCTGCGCAGACAAAGCACGCTTCGGGCCAGCGAAAAGCGTCAGCGGCTTGGCGCTCGTCGTCATCACGACGTCGGCACGGTTGTCGCTACGGCCCTGCCGATGTCTGACGAGGAGACCGCACAAGAGGACAAAACAGAGGACGCGAGCCAACGACGGCTCGACGACGCGCACAACGAAGGCAAGACGCCCATGTCCAAAGAGGGCGTGTCGGCGGCGACGTTGTTTGTGGGTGCAGCACTCGTGTTGTCGTCGGTGCCAAAGATGGTGGTCGCCGAGGTCGAGATCGTGCGGCAGTTGGCAACACACCTGGGCAACGTCGGTCCGTCGACGGCGGTGGGCTCGATCGCGCCATTTCTCGTCGAGGCCTGCCGTGCGGGCTTGCCGCTGGTGTGGATTGTGGTGGGCACGATGGCGGCCGCGATCGTGTCGGGGCTTGCGCAAACGGGCGGCGGCTTTTGGCCAAACCTCGTCGAGCCCGACCCCGAGAAGCTGTTCAACCCGTCGGCCGTCACCCACGCGTTTTCGCGTCAAGGACTTGTCGACACGGGCTTGTCGATCGTCAGAGCGCTGGCGGTGGGAGTGGTGAGTGCCTCGGCGTTGAACGATCGCATCGCCGAGCTCGTGGGCACCTTGCGCGCTCCCACCACGACGTCGCTGCTGCACACGGCCGACCTGCTGGCGGCGGTGGCGATGCGCGGTGCGGCGGTGTTGATCGTGCTGGGGGTCGTCGACGTGGTGATCACGCGGCGGCGCTTCTTCGACAACTTGAAGATGACCAAGGAGGAGCTCAAGCGCGAAGCCAAAGAAGACGAAGGCGACCCGCACATCCGCGGTGCCCGCAAACGTCGTCATCGCGAGCTGCGTCGAGGCGCGATCCGCCGCGAGGTGCCCCAGGCCGACGCCATCGTCGTCAACCCAACCCACATCGCCGTCGCCATTCGCTATCGCAAAAAGAACGACAAAGCCCCGCGCGTGATGGCCAAAGGCAAAGGTCCAAAGGCCGACGCGATCCGCGCCCTCGCTGCCGAGCACGGCATCCCGATTGTGCGCGACGTGCCGCTGGCGCGCCTGCTCTACAGCAAGGTGAAGATCGGCCGCGAAGTGCCCGCCGAGACCTACCGCGGTGTCGCCGCCGTGCTCGCCTACGTCGCCAAGGTGACTGGTCGAGCGCCGGGCACGGGGCCCGAATACCGCTGACTTCTTGCTGCCTCGTCATCGTGCAGGCAGGCACACGCAGGCGGGCAACACCTCCGAGCAGCAACGAACACGTGCAACCTGGCCACACAAGCACCACGCGGGCTGGCAACACCTCAATCCGAGCAGCAACGAGCACGTGCAAAGTGGTGGGCGCCGGGTCCGACGCCTCGCAGGAGCGCGACCGCAGGAGAAACGCCCGCGCCGGCGAGCTGAAAAGGGGCGGGCGTCGCTCCGTAGAACGCGGCGCAACCACCCGAAATGTCAAGCAAAAGCGCGCGGGGGCCCCGGGGGCCGCCGCGCAATGCGGCCCCCGGGTCGCGCCGAAGGCGTAGTCCAAAGCGAGGACGCACTGATCGCCGATCGTCGAGTGACGACGACGCGTGAAGCGAGAACAGTCATCGACACGAAGAGGGCGGAAGCGACAACGCGATCGACGACATGAAACGACAACGCCGTCGAGTGACGACGGCGACGGCAGAGCGAGAACGAGAGCGAGATTCAGAACAGGGCGAGTGAGCCGCCGTCCATCTCGTCGTTGGCGGTCTCGATGCGTTGGATGCTGCTGACGTCAGCACCTTCGGCGTCGGCGAGAAGCGTGGCGTGCAGATTCTGTTGGGTATCGCCGACGATCACATCGATCTTGCGCAGCCCCTGCACCATCGGATCCTGGAACTGCAGCTGCGACAGCGCTTCGTGCGACGACTGCACAATCGACTCAAGACGCGAACTGCTCTTGTCGACCGAGGTCTGCGCGACGTTGCGCAGTTCGACGAACGCGTTGTCGAGGGCGCGGAGTTTCTCGTCGAAGGTGTGGCGGAAGGCCGAGACCTTCTCGTCGATGTTGCTGGTGGTGGCGGCCACTTCGGGCAGCGTCGTTGACAGCTGGCGAGCCAGCTCGCTGACCTGTCCGTTGGCGGCTTCTACCGACTGCGACAGCTCTTTCATTTCTTGCGCGATGACGCGTGAAGCAGCACCGGCATCACCAAGGCGGCTGGCCTCGACGACGGCGTTGAGGGCGAGAAATCGCGACGCTGTCGCAATTTCGTCGATGCGAGCGCCCACGCGCAGAATGCTTTGCATCGCTTCAGTCGCTCGGTGCAGCGAGGAGACCTGGTCGGCGAGTTGGCGTGAGAGGTCGGTGACGAACGAGCGCATCTCGCGCGAGGTGTCTGCTGCAATCTGGCCGGCACTGTCGCCGTCAGCGCCCGACACACGTGCGCTGAGGGCGCCGAGGTCGTCGACCTGCGCGCGGGCCTCGTGAAGGATGCGCGTGAGAATGCCGCCGGTGGCCAACGTCGCGGCTTCGCTGTTGCGCGCCGCTTCCGACACGCGCTCCTGCACCCGTTGGCGCAGGTGCTCCAGCTCGCTGTCGATCAACTGGAGAATGTCGGACGAGTCCATCATCGCGTGTCCCTCGATCATGACGTGCGGGCTGCGGTGTTCGCCGTGGCATCGACGACGAACTGGCTGTTGGCGGTTGAGGGTGTCGCCGTGGCGATTCCCCGGCCAATCAACTGATCGGCGGGGAATCCCCGCCCTCAACGTGAATGATGGTTTCGGACACGAGGCCCGAAACGTCCCCGCTGCGCCTCGAGAGTTCGCCAGAGCGACGAACCCTCACCGCGGGCCAGGCTGTGGCCACCACAAGCCCGCCGTTGTCGATCAAGCAGCGCGCGCAACCTTGTTGGCAGCAGCGAGCAGCAGGTCGGGCTTGAACGGCTTGACCATCCAGCCCTTGGCGCCGGCCTTCTTCGCGCGCTCGATGAGTGCTGGCTGGCCTTCCGTGGTGAGCATGATGATGGGCAGGCTGGCGTTCTTGCCATCCTTCATCACGCTCTCGATGAGCTCGATGCCGTTCATCTGCGGCATGTTCACGTCGCAGATGACGAGGCTGAGGTCGGCGTTGCTGCTGATCTTGTTGCAGCCATCGACGCCATCAACGGCTTCGAGGACTTGAAAGCCAGCCTGGGTCAGCACCATGCCAACCTGCTGACGGACGGTGCTGGAATCATCGACGACAAGTACTTTGCGGGCCATGGGATGCTCCTGTGAACGCGTAGCAGTTGATGGGTGGATGAACGCGATGGCGCGTTCGCGTTGATGGGCGTTGGGCAGAGCTCAAAAGAGCTCCATCCCGCCTTCCTCGGCGCAGACGGCCTGTTCGACCTTTGGACCAAGCACGAAGCCCTCGTCGAGTCGCAGCTCGGACCAGATCGTGATCGGGCCGGGCTTGCTGGCAAAGTTGAGCGGCTTGTCGGCGTCGCCGCCGCGGTTGCCAAAGACGCAACTGAGGTCGCGACCGGCCACCGTCACGGGTGCCGACATCTGGATGTCGACGCCGTGGGCGAGAAAGTAGTGGTTCTTCAAACGGCCAAGCAGCTGGTTGGCGAGTTCGCCGACCCAGTCGTTGGCTTCGGCCACCGACGTAGCGGCGACGGGGCGGGTGGCGACACCGACGGCGGAAACCGTGGCCAGCACCACCGAGCCGCGCACGCCGGAGCCAACGAAGCCGATCACGCCAGCGACGGTCGCTTCCGACCCGGTGCGTTCTTCGGGTTCGACGGCGTACCCGTAGGCGTCAAACAGCTGTTGGCAAACCTGGCCAAGGGCCTCGAGAAATTCTTCCTGCATGGTCACTCCGTTGCCGTGCAGCGGTGGGTGGACGCCTGTGGCGGTGGCTGCGCCAAGTAGAACGGCGGTCGCCGCGATCTCTTGAGCCGCGCGCTACAAGTTGAGATCTGCACCCCAACGCCCGGCCAGTCGTGTCGACGTCGTCCGCTGTCGTTGATCAGTACGACCCAAACACACTTTTGCGAGATATCTCGGGTAGTTGCGCATGTTCCTGCGGGTGCGCGAGGCCGCGGCTGTTCGCACCAGAGAACGGCAAGAGCCCCGTGCACGCAACAGGGGCGCGGCTGAACGGCGAGAGCCCCGTGCACGCAACGAGGGCGCGGCTGTTCGCACCACGTGCACGCAACGAGGGCGCGGCTGTTCGCACCAGAGCCCTTCAACGAGCAGCCGGGCGGGGTGATGAACGGCGAGAGCGCACGACGCGGCTGGACGCGCGAGAGCGCACACGAAGAGCCGGAGGCGCAGCGGGCCGGTGCACTTTGAACCAGGAGGCGCCAGCCCGTTCGACGACGGAGAAGCGTCCGCCGCCGACGCTCAAAGTGCACGGCGGAGATCGCTCAAGCCCCGCCCGAGCGCGGGGGTCCAGGGGGGCCGCGCGAGCCCCCCTGGTCGCGCCGAAGGCGAAAGCTCACAGGGCGAGTGCACCGACGTCAAGCAACGCACGAGCAACGGAGCAACGGAGCAACGGAGCAACGGAGCAACGGAGCAGCGAGCAACGGAGCAACGAGCACGAAGAAGACGACGCCGTCGCGGCAAAGCCAACGACGACGTCGAAATGTGCGAGCGAAGAAGAGAAGTCAGGCCGCGAGGCGCGCTCGACCAACCCCCGTCGGAGCCGGAATACGGAAGCGCCAGGTGGTACCTTTGCCAGCCGTGGTGTCGATCTCGATGCGACCACCGAGTTCGTTGACGGTGGCATTGACGACAGACATGCCAACGCCGCGTCCCGACGTTTCAGAGACATCGGCCTTCGTCGACATGCCATCGGCGAACAGCGCCTCTTGCAGGTCAGCCTGGGTGGCCGACGGCAGCCCCGAGGCGCGGCACTTCTGGCGCACCCGTTCCCAGTCGATGCCGCGGCCATCGTCGACGACCGTGATCACATATTCGTTGCCGACTTCTGCGATGCCGAGCTCGATGGTGCCCGCCGCAGACTTGCCAGCGGCCGTGCGATCGTCGGGCGTTTCAAGGCCGTGGTCGACGGCGTTTCTGACGACGTGAGCGAAGGCTGCAAAGAACGAGCGCAGGCGTTCTGGTGGCAAGCGCACGTCGCCGGCTTTCACGTTCACGGTGATGTCGCCACGACCAAGGCGCGTGGCGAGGGTCTTGGCCTGCTCGGCGAAGCGTTCGAAGCGCGGCTGCGCGGGTTGCCAGCTCCACGTCGCGATCAAGGCCAACAGCATCTCGGGTGGTGCTTTGGCGGCAACGGCTTCCGACAGCTGCTTGATGTCGTCCTCGGCGATGTCGAGCACACCTTTGCGTTGACCCATGAGGTTGCGCACCTGCTCGACCACGCCGTGCACACGCGTGGAGAGTTCGGCGCGTTCGGCGTCGCTCATGGTGCCGCCGTCGTCGATCATGCGGTCTTCGAGGCTGTGGCAGATGCTCACGATGCTGGGCAGGTCGAACAAGCCAGCGTTGCCCTTGAGGGTGTGCACTGCACGCAGCACTTCTTCGCGCGACGTGGTGGGCTCGCCGAGCTTCTCGACGATCGCGATGGCTTCATCGGCAAAGTCGGTGATGCCGCTGCGATCACTCATGAGGCGTTGGAAGATGTGGAAGGCCTCGCGCTGGCCCTGCTCGATCTTTTCGCGCTGCACATCGGCGGTCACGTCGGCGAACAACACGAGCAGCTTGGCGACAGCATCAGCAGTGTCCTCGCCTTCGCGGCCAGCGATGTACACGGGCTGATACTGGATACGAAAGTGGCTCTGGCCGTCGACGAGGGTGCCAGGCATCTGCGACAACGACACGCTCAGCGGCAGCATGTCTTCCCACACCATGTCGAGGCCCAGGCGGAACCAATCGCCGCACTTCGGATCGATGCTCGAGAGGTGCTCGTGCAACTGCTCCGACTTCGGCGCGCCAAGCCAGGCATCAAAAGCGCGGCTGCGTTCGGGGTCGAGCACGCCGTTTCGGTCGAGCGTGACAATGCCCTGGTTGACGTTGTCGAGGACGATGCGCATCGACTGGTTGCGCAAGTCGAGGGCGCGCGTGCGCTGCTCCACCAACGACTCGAGGTTCTTTCGGTGGTTCTCGAGTTCGGTGTCGCGCTGCTGAATGCCGACGAGCATTTCGTTGAACGCGTCGGCGACGACCTGCGTTTCATCGTTGGTGAGGTGTGCCGCACGGATCGAATAGTCGCGGCTCACGCGCACGCGGCTCGCGGTGTCGGCAAGAGCCTGCAGCGGGGTGGTGACGAGGCGGTGCAGGCGCGACGCGAGCGCCACGGTGGCCACGATGCAGCCGAACAACACGGCCATCGCGAGACGGAAAATGGCTTCGGTGCGCGCCTGCAGGTCCGCTGTTGTGAACTGCGCCACCACGCTGCCAAGTGCCGCACCATCTGCACCCTTGAGTGGTGAACTCACCCACAACGTGGGTTCATGCAGGGTGCTGTCGTCGATGTAGCCGCTGCTGGCGGGGACCTGTGCTGGCACGACGATGTCGGGCGAACGCTTCCAGCTCCCAAGCACGGTGCCGTCAGCCTTGTAGACCGCTGGGCGACGTCAACTACAAGCTCCCGCCAACGACAACTACATCTCCCCTTGAACTGCCTACTTCTTCTGCTTCGTAGTTGTCGTCTGGGTAGTTGTCGTTGCTGCCTTCTCCTTCCTGGCCTGCTC
>JBIKRQ010000250.1:0-9220 GCA_044349155.1 Myxococcota bacterium | reverse complement strand
AGGTTGCCAGCATAGGTGAGCGCATCGAAGTTCACGATGCGGCCGCCAAAGGCCTTGTCGGCAAACAGCGTGCGAATGAACGCCGAGCCAATAAAGCCCGCACCACCGGTGACAAGGATGGTGTTGAGCGCGCGGGGTGACGTCGTCGTGTATGCGTTCATGGAGCAAGGCCTCGCAGGCGGGGGAGCAGGTCGTTCAACGTTGGCGCAGTGCGATCGCGGGCCGACACAATCGCGTCGGCACTCGCAACGGGCCACTGAATGCCCACGTCTGGATCATCGAAACGGAAGCCCGTCTCCGTCGACGGGTCGTACAGCGACGTCACTTTGTAGCAGACGTCGGCGATGTCGCTCAGCACGCAGAAGCCGTGCGCAAAGCCCACCGGGATGTACAGCTGCTGGTGCTTCACGTCGTCGAGCTGCACGGCAAGGTGCTGCTTGAACGTCTTTGACCACGGCCGCGCATCCACCACGACGTCGAGGATCGAGCCGCGCGCACAGCGAATCAGCTTCGCTTGCCCGGGGACGGCCCCTTTGGCCAGCTGCATGTGCAGCCCACGGATCGTGTGCTTGCTGCTGCGCGAGTGGTTGTCCTGCACGAAGTCGGTCTCGAGCCCAAGTGCTCGAAATCTCGACGCATTCCACGGTTCAAGAAAGAAGCCGCGGTCGTCGGCGAAGACCTTCGGCGTGATGAGCTTGATGCCCGAGAGCGCAAGGTTTTCGATCTGCATCTCAGGCTCCGCGCGCTTCGGCAGCAAGGGCTTTCACGTAGGCGCCGTAGGTCGACTTGCCGAGCGAGGCGGCCGCAGCCAGCAGCTTGTCCTCGTCGATGTAGCCAAGGCGCCAGGCGATTTCTTCGAGGCAGGCAATCTGGATGCCGGTGCGGTTCTCGAGCACCTGCACAAACTGCGACGCTTCCATCAGCGAATCGTGCGTGCCCGTGTCGAGCCACGCCATGCCACGGCCGAGGTCGACGAGCTTGGCCTTGCCGCGCTTGATGTAGTGGTTGTTGACGTCGGTGATCTCGAGTTCGCCACGGGGCGAGGGCTGCAGGCGCGCAGCGATGTCGACGACCTCGTTGTCGTACATGTACAGGCCGGTGATCGCGTGGTTCGACTTCGGCTGCTTGGGCTTCTCCTCGACGGCGATGAGCTTCTTGTTCTCGTCGTACACCGCCACGCCGTAGCGCTCGGGGTCGGTCACGCGGTAGCCGAACAGCGTCGCCCCCGCCGACAGGTCGACTTCCTTCTGCAGCAGCTTCGCGAGGCCCGCGCCGTGAAAGATGTTGTCGCCGAGCACGAGGCACACGCTGTCTTCGCCGATGAAGTCGCGGCCGATGATGAAGGCTTCAGCGAGGCCGTTGGGCTGGGCCTGCTCGGCGTATTCGAAGCGCATGCCGAGGTCGTCGCCATTGCCCAGCAGTCGACGAAACAGCGGCAGGTCGTGTGGCGTCGAGATGATCAGCACCTCGCGGATGCCCGCAAGCATCTGCACGGCGAGCGGGTAGTAGATCATCGGCTTGTCGTAGACGGGCATCAGCTGCTTGCTGATCGCTCTGGTCACGGGGTGCAGACGTGAGCCGGAACCACCGGCGAGAATGATGCCCTTCATGCGGAAGCCTCGAGTTCGACAAACAAGTTTCGACTACTTCTTCGGCGCCGAAGAAGCTCAGCGCAGCAAGCGCCAACGACTGCAGACGCGCGGACCCTACCCCACGCCGTCAGACGGCGCCTGCTTCGTGCTCGCTGCGTTACGCCTCGTATCGGACATACGTCCGATGCGCCCACAGCCCCATGGCACGTGCCAGTTGGCGGCGGTACAGACCCGGCGTCGCTTACAGCCCTCCGAGGTGATGCCCATGCGCTCGCGCGTTCTTCTGGCCCCTGCCCTGTTGTTGGCGCTCGCCGCCGACGTCGTTGGCTGCAACTGCACCGAGGTCCTCGATCGGACGCCGGCCCCCGTCGCGGTGCTCGTCTCGACACAGCAGGAAAGCCCGCCGCTTGACAACCTCGACCTCGGGCTCGCTCCGTCGCTCGTTGGTCAAACCATCGCGGCGCGCTTCACGATCGAAAACCGCGGCAACGCGGCCCTCAACGTCAGCGACGTCACGCTCGCCAGCGATCCGCTGCTGTGTCCGTCGGCCTCTGCGGGCTTCACCATCAACACGCCGCTCGTCACACCCGGTGGCGTCGCGCGCATTGTCTCGGTCGCCGCCAACGGCAGCGTCGACGTCGAAGTCGCCTTCGTGGCCACCAGCGGCCAGCCCGCCTGCACCGTCGTCGAGGTCCGCAGCAACGACGCCGAGCACCCCATCCTCAAGGCCCGCATCACCGGTCAGGGCGATGCCCCCCAGCTTTGCGCCGATCGCGGCGTCGTCGACTTCGGCACCCTCGTCGTCGGCGATCGCAAAGAAGAGCAGATCACCCTCACGTCGTGCGGCACGCGCGCGTTTCAGCTCGAGGGAGCCACGCTCAACGCGATGTTCCCCGAGCCCTTCGAGCTCGTCACGCCGATCACGTCGCAGTCCCTCGGCGTCGATCAGCAGGTGGTGCTCACCGTCGCGTTCGATCCTGAAACGCAGGGCAACTTCACCGGCGGCAACTCCGGCCTCATCGACCTCGACACCGACCTCGACGGCGCCTTCCGCTTGCAGCTGATTGGTGTGGCGCAGTTCCCGCCGTCATGCCGCATCCAGGTGGTGCCAAACGCGGTGCAGTTCGGCAGCGTGGGCGAGAACCGCACGTCGACGCAGTCGGTGTTCGTGCGCAACATCGGCGACCTCGCCTGCACGTTCACATCGGCCGAGATCGTCACCGGCGCACCGTTCACGCGCGCGCTCGTCTCGCTCACCACGGGCGACGTGCTGCAGCCGACACAGTCGGGCGAGTTGCAGGTCACCTACGCGCCCACCAGCGTTGCGGGCCGTCAAACCGACATCCTGCGCGTCACCACCGACGACCCGATCAACGGTGTCATCGACGTGCCGCTCGAAGGCACGTCGGTCGAGGTGCAGCCCTGCTTCCTCGAAGCCGTCCCCACCGCCGTCAACTTCGGCTTTCAAACCCTGCGCCGAAGCACCGAATCCGAAGTGCGCCTGCGCAACGTGGGTACGGAAACCTGCATCGTGACGACGGCCGACATCACGACCGGCGCGCCCGAATTCACGATCATCGAGCCGCCGTTCACGGCCATCGCCGACGACCTGCCGCCGATCATTGGCAACCTCTTCCCGTTCGGTTCGATCGTGTCCGAAGGCGAAGAAATCAGCTTCATCGTTGGCTTCCGCCCCGAGCAGGCCGGCGTGCGCAACGGCAATTACCGCTTTGAATACAAGGAATTGGGCTTCGGCACTGACGACCAGGTCATCGACGTTCCAGCCAGCGGCACCGGCATCGCCCCCTGCATCGAAGTCATTCCGGGCGATGTCGACTTCGGCAGCGTCGGCGTTGGTTCAGCGGCAAACCAGAACGTGAGCATCCGCAACTGCGGCGGCTCCGACCTCGTCATCCGCGGTGTTGGTCTGCGTTCGGGCAGCCACCCCGACTTCTCCCTGCCCACCGTGCCCACACTGCCCACGACGTTGCTGCCTGGTGGAGCCACCGCCGTCACCGTGCGCGCAGCTCCCACCACCAACGGCGTCAACGTCGCGGGTGCCGCCATGTTCGGCACCCTCGATGTGCTGAGCGACGACGTCACCACCCCGGTGAACCTGCGTGCGAACACCACCGGTGCTTGTGTGTCGGGCCTGGTGTGCTCGCCGCGTACGCTCGAGTTTGGTGATGTGTTGCTCGAGGAAGACCTCGTCAGAAGCGTCGTCTGCAACAACCCCACGACGTCGCCGATCGCCGTCACGCCGGCCATCGCGGCCCCATTCACCCTCGTGTCGCCGCCGACGTCGGTGCCCGCGGGTGGTCAGGCCATCATCCGCGTGCGCTTCTCGCCCACGTCGACCACACAGGTGCAGCAGACCCTCACGATGGGTGCCAACGACTGCAACGGTGCAGCCATCGGCGTCACGGTGCGCGGTCGCGGTGCCAACGACGAGCTGCCCGCCTGCCCGCAAGACCCGGCCTTCGCGCCGCAGTTGAAGTGGGAGTGGAACGGCAGCAACGCGGTCACCACGCGCGCCAGCCACGAGGTGTGGGTCACGCCGCTCGTCTCGCGCCTCGAAGACACCAACGCCGACGGCTTCGTCACCCGCGACGACGCGCCCCGCGTGATCGTCGTCTCCTTCGATCGCAGCAAGGTGAGCTCGCCGCTGTCGTCGCAAGAGAGCATCAACGATCCGATCCCCTCGGAGCTGCGCGCCCTCGACGGCCGCACGGGTGCCGAGGTGTGGACCACCAACATCACCGCCAACCCAGCACTCGCCGTGCAGTCGGCAGCAACGCCAGCGGTGGCCGACCTCGACGGCGACGGCAAGGTGGAGATCATCGCCCAGCAGTACATCCTGCTGCCCGGTGTCGAGACCATCCCGGGTGGTCCGAAGATCAACGGCAAGTTCGCGCGCGGCTTCCTCATCGCCTTCAACTTCGACGGCTCGTTCAAGTGGGTGTCTGACGAGTGGTCGCGCCGCAGCCAGGAGATCGAAGACGGCGGCGCTCCCGCCATCGGCGACGTCGACGGCGACGGCTTTGCCGAGATCGCCATCGGCGACCAGCTGTTTGACCACACCGGCCGGATGCTGTGGCGCGGCGACGGCGAGAAGATCGGCTCCACGGGTCACGGTCCCACCAGCGTCCTCGTCGATCTCGATCGGCAGGCTGGCCTTGAGCTGCTCGCGGGCTCGCGCGCCTTCCGCGCCGACGGCACCATCTTGTGGGATCGCGACATCGAAGACGGCCACGTCGCGGTCGCCGACCTCGACGGCAACGGCACCAACGAAGTCGTCATCCGCGGCAGCCAGCTGCACGTGCTCAACGGTCAAACGGGTGCCGACCTCGTGTCGCCGTTCATTCCGCCAACGCGCGCCGGCATGGGTCGCGAGTGCGATCCGCAGTTCGTGACGACGGAAGACGACGACGACAAGTGCAACATCATCCCCACGAACCCGGCGATCTTGAACTTCGACGGCGGCAACGACCTCGAGATCTTCACGGGCAGCCAGGAGCTCATCACGGGCTACAAGTTCGCCGGCGGCACGCTCAACGAGATCTTCCGTGAAGACATCTACGACGGCAGCGGCGCATCGGGCCCCGCGGGCTTCGACTTCGAAGGCGACGGCGACGAAGAGGTCGTCTACGCCGACGAAGGCAACCTGCGCTGCTGGAGCGACGACAACGGCCAGACCTTCGAAGGCGATCGCCAGTCGGTCACGATCTTCGAATACGCGGTGATCGCCGACATCGACCTCGACGGCCACGCCGAAATGCTCGTCGTGAGCAACTCGCCCTTCATCCCCGCGCAGTTCGGCGGCGTGCGCGCCTACGCGAACGCGGGCGTGTCGTGGGCGCAGGCGCGCAGCGTGTGGAACCAGCACGCCTACGTCGAGTCGATCATCAGCGAGCTCGGCGTACCGTTGTTCGAAAACACGCCCACGCCGCTGCCAGGCTTCCGCAACGCCCGCGCGTTGTGCGTCCCGCAATGACCTGAGCACAGGCGGGAGATGTGATCGCTTGATGCGACAACGCCTCCCGTCGGGAGGCGTTGTTGTTTCAGCGGTGAGAAGACGTCGACGTCAGCGCAGTTGGTCGAGGTGGATGGCGCTCTCAGCGACCAGACGCGGGATGTCGTCCCACACCGGGTACGCCACTTCGCCGTCGCTGCGCACGAGGGCGCCGTGGATGCGGGGGCCGACGACGTTGTCGCTCTTGTCCTTGAGCTTGCCCTTGTCGATCGCGGCGTTGAGCTTTTCGAGCAGGGCGCCGTTGGCGACGGTGAGCTTCTGCTGGGTCTGGGGACACGAAACGATGTCGAGGAGGAATGGCGCGAGGTTCATTTGGAATCCGCAGGAACGTGTGGCTGGGAAGCAGGTGTGGCGAGTTCTTTGTCGAGTTCTTTGGCGAGCTCCTTCTTGAGCTCCTTTTTCACTTCTTCTGCCGCGCGGGCTTTGGCGTCCTCGACGACGGGGCCAAGGCGCTCCTCGACCACCTGCTTGCCGAGACCAAACAGCTCAGGCTGCCACCAGGCGAGCATGCCCACGCAGACGATCAGAAACACGATGAAGGCCACCACCTGCAGCGCAAGCTTGAACATGCGCCACAACAGCGCACCGATCACGCTCGCCACAACGGCGACGACGACGGGAACCAGGGCGGGCGGAATCGACTGCCACATCAGCCACCGACCTTCGTGACTTTCACAGTGCGGCTCGCTTTCGACGTCACCTGCGGACTGCCGCGGTAGCGCACCTTGCCCACGCCACTGCCAGAAACCGTGAGCCGCGCAGGGCTGCCCACGTCGACAGACGCGGCTCCACCAACGACGACGCGCACATCGTTCGTGACCACCGCCGTCGCGTTCACCACGCCAGCACCACGCACCGTGACATCGAGCGATGTCAGTTTGCCCTTCAACGTCGCGTCGCTGGCACCGCTGAGTTCCACCTCGGCAGCACCGTCAAGCGTTGCGGTGCAGTGCACGGCTCCCTGCAACGTCAGGCTGCGCAACGACGGCACCCGCACGGCGACGACGACGCCCGCAGGCGACACCGGCTCGCCGACGGTGTGGATGCGCAACGCACCCGCAACGACTTCGACGACGACGAGGGACTGCAGGTTCTTTTCGGCAGTGACGCTGACCGACGCCGAGCCTTCGGTGACGGTGACGTGCAATGGCCCCTTCACGACGAGTGCTGTGGGTGCACCACTGACCTTGCGTGCATCGGTGCTGCGCGCCCCACTGCCTTCAACGCGGGCCGCGGGCAGCGAGACAGCGAGAACAAGTGCAGCGAGTGCAAACATGACGACGATCAGACCACCTGCAGCACGCAACGACAACGACCAAGACACAGCCGTCGGTTCAACGCGCCGCTGGTGACGTCACGACGACAGAAACGGCAGCGGGTTGCCCGGGAGGCGGCTCTTTTTGAACTCCTCCTCGAACAAGCGGCGCACCAACGTGGCGATGCCGAGGGGCGTGTGCACGTCGTCGGGCGGGTGCTCGGTGCGACGCAGCGCACGACGCATCTCAACGGCCGTGGGGTAGCGCTCTTCGCGATCGCGAGCGAGGGCCGTTTCGAGCACCGCTACGAGTTGCTCGGGCACATCGCGCGTGACCTGGCGGTGCTTGCCCATCGCGTGCATGCGCAGCATGTCGTTGTCGCTCTTGCCGGCGACGTCGAAGGCGCGCTGGCCGACGACGAGCTCGTACAGCATGCAGCCGACGGCGTAGATGTCGCTGCGGGCGTCGAGCTGCTCGCCACGCGCCTGCTCGGGCGACAAATAGCCGGGCGTGCCCACCACTTCCTCGACGATCTCCTGGCGCGCCGCGAGCGACAATCCGAAGTCGCCCACGCGAACCTGGCCGTCGTAGCGCACGAAGATGTTCTTGGGTGCGAGGTCTCGGTGCACGAGGCCGAGCAGCTCGCCACGCGGGTCGGTGATGCGGTGCGCGAAGTCGAGTCCGTCGAGGATCTCGCTGATGATGAACGTGGCGAAGCCGTAGGGAACCTGGATGCGCTGACGCCGCGCACGCTCCAGGATGCTCTCGAGGTCTTGCCCGTCGACGTACTCCATGACGCCGTAGTCGGTGTTGTTGAAGCTCGAGAGTTCGTAGCCCTTGATCAGGTTCTTGTGCTTCGCCTTGAGCGCCACCTGCATCTCGCGCAGGAAGCCAGCGTGCATCTCGGGGTCGAAGGGCTTGTCGGAGCGCATGCGCTTGATGACGACGATCTCGCCGCTGCGCGTGTCTTTCGCACGATAGATCTCGGCGACTCCGCCGACGGCGAAGCGATCGATCAACTCGTAGGGACCAAGACGTGCCACGTCGACCACTCTACTTTCGATTGCCAGGCTGGATACGGATTCTCACGTCGATAGCCTCAGACCCGGACACAGGCGTGGCATCTACGTCGAGCGTCAACAGTCCGGCGAGGGTCGTCAACGGATCGTCGACAGCAAGGCCCGCCGCCGTCGCCAACCGTCGCATCAACGCCACACCAGGGTCGGCGCGCTCAATCAGGCGCACCACCGCAGGCCCCTGCAGGCTCAACAAGCGCCCCGGCGTCGACGGACACGTCATGCCCACGGCCACGCGATCGACGGGCACCACGGCACCAATCCCCAGCGCAAAGACGTCGGCGTCGGCCACGACGGCCAGCGAGCGCCACGGGCGTTTCGCGTTTGTCACCGTCGTCACCGTGCGGTTGCCGACCTGACGGGCGATCCCGGCACCGCCAAAGGCCTCGACGACGGTGTGTTGCAGTGCGGCACGACCAGCACTCGACGGCGTGGCGGTGACAGCGAGGCTGGCCAGGCTTGCAAGGTCGTCGCGGTCGACGACGGTGCCTGGGGGTGGTGCATGCAGCCCGAAGACCACGCGCCCGTCGAAGGCGTCGAAATTCGCCACATTGCCGACGACATCGGCCAGTTCCTCGTCGAGGCCGGGCACCGGCGGCAGACGCACGCTGAACACCGCGCCCTCTTCGACGGCACACGCTGACGACGGAGCGGCAGCCGACAACGCACGCCACACCGGCCGGCCGCCTTCGAGCAGCTTCACCTGCGCCTCGACGACAAACGCGTCGCCGTCTTTGCGCAACGCACCCACGATCGGGCCCTGCACCGCCGACGCCCACGTCGACGGCGGTGTCATCTGCACATCGATGGCCGTTGGCATGCGGCGCGGACCAGCCAGCGCTCCCGTCGCCAACGTTTCGGCGAGCGCTGCTTCGGCCCACACGTCGACGGGGTGCAGCACCACCACCACCACGCCGTCGCCGCCACGCACCAGCGCGACCACGTTGTGGTCGGCATCGACCAGGGCGTCGACGAGGCCAACGCGCCGCTCAAGGTGCAATCCCGCAGGACCGCTCGCGAGCGCCAGGGCCGCCTGCAACTTCGTGGTGTCGACGAGACGGGCGGTGATCACCGTGCCCCCCGTTGGGCGCAGCGCCACGACGACCGGCGCTTGCACGCCGGCAGCCTCGAGCCCCGAGCGCGACAGGTGTGCGGCGTCGACGGCGAGAATGCCCGCACCACTCAAGCGCCCGATCACGTCGACGAAGCCATCGAGCTGCGCGAAGCCAACCTCGATCGTGGCGTCGTTCACGGTGGGCACAC
>JBIKRQ010000248.1:0-9235 GCA_044349155.1 Myxococcota bacterium | reverse complement strand
ATGTCAGCGGGAGTCCTGTGGGTATGCCCGCTGTCTAGGACATCACGCCGGGCACGCAAAGCGAGGGCTTTCGCTGGCCTGTTTCGATCTCCACACAGCGGTGCGGGACCTCCCGGCAGGAACTCCCGGCAGGAACTCTGGCAGGAACTCTGGCAGAAACTCTGGAACTCGCGCGTCTGATGCTCGAGGCGGACAGAAGTCCGCTCGTGTTCAGGAGCACGCAGGTGCACAAATCGACTTTCGCAGTCGTGTTGCAGATGGCACATCGTCGTCATTGAGCCTCGAAGAGAAAACCGGCTTTGCGGTTTTGTCGCCGAGGCGAGTCTCTTGAGGGGCGGGCGGGGAAACTTCCCCGCCAATCAATCGACGCTGGTGGCTGAGGGGCGCTGGCTTGAGGAGAACGATGAGCGACATTCAACGCACCCTCGACGTGCTCCGCGGTCAAGACATCGGCCCCACCCTGGTCGTCGTCGCTGGCATCCACGGCAACGAACCGGCGGGCATCGAAGCAGCGCGTGTGGTGCTCTCGACGTTGCGGGCGCGCCACATCGCGCTGCGCGGTGAGCTCACGGTGTTGTGCGGCAACGTGCGCGCACTGCGCGAACAGCGCCGCTTCATGGAGCGCGACCTCAACCGCGTGTGGACAACCGAGCGCTCAGCACGGGTGTTGTCGACGTCGATCGACCAGTTGCAGCACGAAGACCTCGAGCACCGCGAGCTGCACGACGCGATGACCGACGCGGCCGCGCGCGCGCGTGGACCGCTGTTTCTCGCCGACTGCCACACGTCGAGTGCGCCGGGCGTGCCGTTTGTGTTGTTCGGCGCGACCGAGCCGCAGCGGCAGTTTGTGTCGGCGTTCCCGATTCCGGTGATCAGCGGCATCGTCGAGCAGGTCGACGGCGTGCTGTCGGAGTACGCGTTGCGCCTCGGCTACACCACGTTCTCCGTCGAGGGCGGCCAGCACGAAGCCCCCGAGGCCCGCACCGCGTTGCAGGGCATCATCTGGTTGTGCCTGCGGCAGGCCAACATGATCGACGAGCTCCCCGAGGTGCAGCAGGCGCGCGATGCGCTGCAGGCCATGCGCGCCGACCTCCCGCGCGCCGTCGAGGTGTTGTCGCGTCATGCCATCACCGCCGAAGACGAGTTCGTGATGGAGCGCGGCTTTCGCAACGTCGATCGGATCAAAAAGGGCCAGCTGTTGGCCCACGACAAGCGCGGCGAATTGCGCGCCGACGACGACGGCGTGGTGGTGCTGCCGCTGTACCAAAAGCTTGGCAGCGATGGCTTCTTCTGGGGTCGAGAGCTGCGCTGAGGCGCGCGCCTTGGCGACGAGGCTACGACCATGTCGCGCGATAGAGCCGTTCGTTGTCTGCCGGCTCGCCGACGATCTCGACGTTCAGGTCCGAGACCCCGGTGAGTTCGAGCGCACCAGCGATGCTGCCGCGCAGGTATTCGTACAGCGCCACCGACGGAAGTGGCCGCTGCGTGACGGCGATGTCGAGCCGGCGCTCGGCGCGGTCGACGACGGCAAGGGCGCCGCAATGTTGGCCGTACACGCTGTAGATGGCGCTGGCGCGGTCGGCGACAAAACCCGGCGAGGCCACCCGCAAAAAGACGCGGTAGATGCCGCTCATGTCGGCGCGCAGTTGCAGTCGTCCGAGTTCGAAGAGCTTGTGCAGATCGCCGTCGAAGAGGCCGGTGAGCGACTGCGTCCACAACGGATTGATGTCCTCCAGCGGAACCCAGGACTGTGGCAAGCGTGGGCGCTCAATCAACGACGCCGTCGCCGGCGGCAACTGCTGCACCCATGCGGCAAACGCGGGTTTGGGCACCATCGCGGCGAGCACCGCGATCACCGAATTCACGCCAGCAGCCTTCAACATCGCAACAGGCTCAGCGTCACCCATGGTTTGAGTCTGCTCCCGTGGCTGGTTTCGCGCGATGTCCCGCGGTCATCAGTCCCGAACTGGGCCAGCGAGCGTCGACGAAGGCCTCGACGTTGGCGGTTCGAGCGTTCCCGATTCCCCACTTTGTCGTCGAGCGCTGAGTCGCTACACAGCGCTTCGTATGCATACGACGTCGTTCGATCCCCACACTCTCCCCTCGCTGCGCGTTTCGACGCGGGCCCGTGCCGACCTTGGCTTCGACGACGCGCTGGCGATTGTCGCTGGCCTGTGCCGCACGCCCTTTGGTCGCGAGAGCATCAACGACGACGTGTTCCCCACCGACGTGGGCGACCTCACGCACCGCCTGCGCTGTGCCGTCGAGGCCCGCGGCTGCGTTGAGCGCAAGGTGCAACCCGACTTCGGCGGCGTGCGCGAGATCCGCCACATCATCGAGGCCAGCGGCAAGGGCATCGTGCTCGCCGCCGCCGACATCGTCGACGTCGCCAAGACCATCGATGCACTCGGCCGCCTCAAGGACGTGGTGGTCTTTCAGGGTGACGAAGCCCCTGCGCTGGTGGTGTTGGGCGAGCAGCTCGACGACGAACGCCGCTTCAGCCGTCGTGTGTTGCGCAGCTTTGACGAGCAGGGCGGCCTCGTCGACGAAGCGAGCCCCGAGCTGGCCACACGCCGGGCGCGCGTGCGGCAGCTGCGCTCAGAGGCGCAGGAGAAGTTGCAGGCGCTGGTGCGCGACTACGACGAGCTCGAGGTGTTGCGCGACCGCAACTTCACGATCCGCAACGACCGCTACGTGCTGCCTGTGAAGAGCGAGTACCAGGGCAAGGTCGACGGCATCGTTCACGACGCCAGCCAGACGCACCAGACGGTCTTCATCGAGCCGCGTGCCCTCATGCAGCTCGGCAACCGCATCAAGATTGCGCGTGCTGAAGTCATCGAAGAAGAGCAGCGCATTTTTCAGGAGATGTCGTCGGAGATTGCCGAGCTCGCGGCACGCCTCGCGATCGATTTGCGCACGTCGGGCGCGATTGAAGCCGCGTTTGCGCGCGGTGCGTTTGCCCACGGCATTGGCGGCGAGGAGATCGTCGTCAACGCGGCAGCGCCCACGTTGTCGTTGCGCCGGGCGCGGCATCCGTTGCTCGCGTGGTTGCGGTTTCAAGCGCAGCAGCAGGAGAAGCAGGCGTCAGCGGTGACGCCCAACGATCTGCGGCTCGATGGGGCGCGCTGTTTGGTGATCAGCGGCCCGAACGCCGGCGGCAAAACCGTGGCGCTCAAAACTGCGGGCCTCATCAGCCTGCTCGCACGCGCGGGATTCCCCGTGCCCGTCGAGGCGGGCAGCGTGATTCCGGCCTTTGCTGGCGTGTCGGTGTCGATCGGCGACGAGCAGAATTTGCAGGGCGGCTTCTCGAGCTTCTCGGGCCATTTGTCGGCGGTGAAGGGCATCGTCGACGACGTCAAAGCCGACGCGCAACGCGGCTGCACGCTGGTGCTGCTCGACGAGCTGATGAGCGGCACCGACCCCGCGCAGGGTGCGGCCCTCGCGCAGGCGTTGCTCGAAGACATCGTCGACACCCACGTCGATCGTGTGTCGGTGATCGTCACCACCCACTACGACCGCCTCAAGGCGTTGGCCCTCGCCGAGTTGCAGGCGCCAACGGCCGCCGGATCTTCACGCCGCTTCCGCAACGCTTCGGTGCAGACCGACCGGTTCGGCAAGCCCACGTTTGTCCTCGTGCTCGACGAGGTGGGTACTTCCAACGCGTTCGACGCCGCGCGCCGCTTTGGCGTGGCCGAAGGCATCATCGAGCGCGCGTTGGCGTTGCTGGCACCCGAGCAAAAGGAGTTGCACGCGTTGCTGCGTGCGTTGGCTGAGCAGAAGCAGGCCCTCGCGGGTCGCGTGGAAGCTGCCGAGTCTGAGCGCACGCGTTTTGCCGACGAGACCGCACGGTTGGAGCGTCGCCTCGTCGAGCTCGATGCCGAGCGCGCGCGGTTGCGCAAAGAGGGCAAGCGCGCCTTCCTCGACGAGATCACGGCGGCGCGCGCGACGGTGAAGGAGGCGATTGCTGCAACCCTCACCAAAGACTCCCGCGCGTTGAACGTCGCCAGCCAGAGCCTGAAGAAGCTCGAAGAAGACACGCGCGCAGAAGTGGCACCTACGAAGCACGAGTTGACGTCGTCACTGCTCGCTCCCGAGCAGGTGAAGATCGGCGACACCATTGAGCTGGCAACCATGCCGGGTGTGCGCATGACGGTGCAGGAGTTCGACGGCGACGACGTGATCGTGGCCCGTGGCGCGATGCGCACGCGCGTGGCCCGCGGTCAGCTGCGTACACCCGAGGTCGAGAAGGTCGACACGAAACTGCGCACGCTCAAAGGCAACAAGAAGGCGGCGGCGGCACCGTCGACGGGCCCCGACCCGCGCACCGGCGACACCACGCTCGACCTGCGCGGCCAGCGCGCCGACGACGCTGTCGAGATGCTCGATGCCTTCCTCGACAAGCTGCTGCGCGACAACCGGCAGACGGGCTACGTGCTGCACGGACACGGCGGTGGCGCGTTGAAGAAGGTGGTGCGCGAGTACCTGAACCGCTCGCGCTACGTGAAGGGCCACGGCCCGGGCAGCATCGACGATGGTGGCGACAGCTGGACCGTGGTCGACCTGAACGACAACGCCCGCGTGTAGCAACGACAGCGAGCCGTGCTGCAAGCTGCTGACTTCACGTCGTCAGCACCCACGCGAACGCCGCCGCAAGGGCGAAGCACAAGGGCGTGAACAGCACGGTGTCGCCGCGCGCAAAGGCGGTGCCGCGCACGCGCTTGAACAGGCCGGCGGTGCGCAGGTCACCGACGGTGCGCAACGCGAACACGACGACCGCTGCAACCCCCAACGCGTGGGCAAACGGCACCTGTTCAACGATGCCGGCCAGCGACAGCAGCAGGTGTGCGGCGAACGCGAGGGCTGCTGCCACCGCGAGGGTCGCTGCGCGCGGGGGCGTGAACTGTCGTTGGCCGTCAACCTCGGGGATGGCCGCGTGCAAGCCCCACGTCGTCAACGACAGCCCCCACGCCACGTGCAGTGCTGCGATCGCCGCCAGCGCCATGGCCCCCGCGCACGCAACCACGACGACAGCCGTGCCTGCGGGCATCGCCACCTGTGCTGCGCCGAGCCCGCCGGCCAGAAAGAGGGCCCACGCAAAGTGAGCGCCTCGTGTGCTCGCGAAGGTCACCAGCCCCGAAACGATCATCAGTGCGGCCACGGCGGGTGCGGCCTGCTCCGTCGTCAGCAGGGCCCACGCCAGCGCCACCCACGCGAGGCTGGTGAGGTGCCAGGCAAAGCGCAGCGTGCGTCGCGCAAACAGCGGGGGCAGCGGCATCGGTGGCAGTTCGGCGGCGAACAGGGGCCGAAGCAGGGCGCGCTCCCCGAGAACGGAGTGCCCCGTCGCCAGCAGTCCCAGGCACGTCGTCGCCAGCACAATTCCCGCGTTCATGTTGCCTCCATACTCTTGGGCATGGTCATAGCGTGTGCGCTTGCTCCTTTCCATACTGATCCGTATGGTTGACCCGTGACGAGAAACACCGCAAAGACACAACTCGACTGGGTCGATGCCGGGCTTGGCGTGCTGGCGTTGCACGGCGCCAACGCGGTGAAGATCGATGCCCTCGCGAGCCTGCTCGGGGTGACGAAGGGCAGCTTCTACTGGCACTTCGCCGATCGCTCGGCGTTGTTGGTGGCGATGTTGGAGCGCTGGGAGGCCGTCGCCACCGACGCGATCATGGCCACGATCGACGCTGATGGCGGCACGCCAGCACAGCGCCTCGAGCGCCTCATCGACATCGGCACGAACCACAGCGCAGCAGCCCTGGAGTCGGGTTTGCGCGCGTGGGCCAGAACCGACGACGAGGTCGCTCAGGCGCTGCTGCGCGTCGACGCCCGACGCGAGGGCTACGTGCGCGACTTGCTCTCGGCGCACGGCCTGCCAGACGCGTTGGCGCTCACGGGCGCGCACATGCTGTACCTCGCGTTGATCGGCGAGTACGCCTGCGTCGCGCATGGTGCTGTGCCGACGCCAGCAGTGCTGTGGCGCACCATGCTCACGCTCCTGCAAGGCTGAGCCCGCCCAATGCAACCCTCGCCAGCGGCAAGCGGGTGCGCTACCGCCGCGCCCATGCGCGTTTGGGTGATCGGTGTTGTGCTGGCGGTGCTGTCAACGTGGTCGACGTCGACAAAGGCGGCGCCCGCGGCATGCGCAGCGGCCCCCGCAGGGATGCGCTGTGTGCCCGGCGGCATCGACGGCCCGGTGGAACTGTCCACGTTTTACATCGACGAGCTCGCGATCACGGCGGCCGACTACCAGCGCTGCGTCGACGACAAAAGCTGCACACCGCTGAAGAAGAAGGCGCCGGCAGCACTCGCTCTGCCGTTCGCGTCTGCCCACGCCTACTGCGTGTTCGTCGGCAAGCGCCTGGCCACCGAGTGGGAGTGGCAGCACGCCAAAGCCGCGGGCATGTCGACCTCGGCACCCGAGTGGACCTCGACGTGGTTCTCGTCGTTGTCGACGTGCGGCGATCGCTGCACGGGTGTCGATCCGCTGGGTCCGTGTGATGGCGCCTCGCCCTGCCCGAGCCACTCCACCTCCCGCACGCTGGCGGGTGCGGCGACGCGCAAGGGTGCGTTGTTGAGCACGCCGCAAGCGTTTCGCTGCGCGAGTTCGTCGACGACGTTGAGCAGCTGGCCGCCGAAGCAGTTGGCGCAGCCCCCTGCAGCACCAAAGGCCCCTGCAGCGCCCACCGCCGAGCAGCTCGAGGTGTTTGGCAAGATCAAGGAAGACACGCTCGCCAAGCAGGTGTGCGAGCAGAAGGGCCGCTCGTTCGTCGACTGCCGCGACCCCAACCACTACATCAAGAGCAACGAGCCGCGGCAGCACCTGTGGCGTCCGTTCGTCGAGAACCTCGGCGGCGGCTACGTCGGCGTGGGCATCGATCAGAACTACAGCTTCATCGCCCACGCGAAGAGCGAGTGGGTGTGGTTGTTCGACTACGACCCCACCGTCGTGCGCCTGCACCACGTCTTGCGCGCGATCGTGCTCGACAGCCCCACCCGCGCCGACTTCGTGTCGCACTTCGAGGCCGCGAACAAAGACAAGACCCTCGCGCTGTTGTCGGCGACGTACGCCGGCCTCGCCGAGCGCGCCGCCTATCGCGAGATCTTCGGCGTGAGCCGTGCGGGCCTGCTCGGCTACTACGGCCACCAGATGGCGGGCGAGATCGCCATCCCCGACATCACGCGCGCCCCCACGGCCGACCCCGAGACGCCCGAGCGCGCCGCGGGCGTGAAAATCGGCCAGGACCTGCCCGACCCTACCTACGGCTGGCTCGCGACCGAAGAGGCCTACCAATACATTCGTACGCTGTATCAGCAGGGCCGCATCAAGCTCTTGAAGGGCGACATGCTGGCCAACAACACCATGCAGGGCATTGCGGCGGCCGCCAAGGCGCTGAACGTGACAGTGCGTGTGTACTACCCGTCGAACGCCCCGGAATGCTGGCCCCACACATCGCAGTACAAGAAGAACCTGCTGGCACTGCCATTCGATGAACAGTCGGTGATCATCCAGTCGTTGTCGGGCGTGAAAGCCGGGTTCGGCAAGCAGAAGGGCTACTGGCACTACAACGTGCAAGGCGCTCTGGAGCAGCAGCGGCTGCTGTCGCACAAGGGCTACTTCTCGCTGCGACAGTTGATGGGAACGCGGCACAAGGGCAACGATCCCGACCTCACCACGAGCGGCTTGCCAGGCGTTCCCTGAGCTGGTCTGGGTCCTGCCGTCAGTCCTGGACGGTTCTTCGGAGCGCCGCCGGGGAGGATTACAGATTGAATACGCCGCGGAGCCAGGTCGGTTCTCGGGTGCCCTGTCCATCGTATCGCCCGAGCTTTGCGCTGCGCCTCACAATCCGCCCGACGAATTGGCGAACACGAGCGGGTACGCCGTCACCTGAACGTTCCCGCCGCCCACCGGATGCGGGAATCTCATCTTCGCCACAACACCTCTGACGCAGGTCTCCACCGTGGCGCCGCCCTTCGTGCCGAACGTGCTCTGCGCCGCCCTGGCGTTTGACGTCGAGCCGTTGGGCCCGATCGTCCACGACATCGTGAGCTTGCCTTCGAGCGTCGCGTCTTTGGCAAGTTCGGCGTCGTAGCACTGCCGAATCGCCGGCAGCGACGCCCCTACGCCGTCGAAGACGATGGTTGCTTTCACCGGCCCGGGCCAGCCCAGGCCTCGGACCTCACCGCCCGCCGTGAGGGCAGCGGTGAGGGGCACGCACGACGACGCTCGCGACGGCAGGGGCAATCCGAAGTCCGGCGGCGACATGAGGACGACCGAGAGGCCATGCTGCGAGAGCACGCGCGCGTCGTCGGCGATCCTTTGCCAGGGCGCCTCATGGCGCCGACGCAGAGCTTCTTGCCCGCCGCCTTGAGCGTCGCTCGCACCACATCGGCGTGGTCGTCTCCGGCGATGCAGGCCCCGGTCGGCCCTGCGACGGCTGTTGTGCCGAATTCGACCGCGGTGCCGAACGGGAGTTCGAGAAGTGTGACGGGCAGGCACGGCGTCGGGCCGGCGCGCCG
The DNA here is from genome assembly GCA_044349155.1 of Myxococcota bacterium. GTDB lineage: Bacteria > Myxococcota > UBA727 > UBA727 > VGSZ01 > VGSZ01. The sequence goes on along the minus strand of JBIKRQ010000248.1, from coordinate 712 downwards.
CTCGAGCACGGGGCCGCGGCGCAGAGACTCGGCTGCGTAGAGAACACGCTGCACCTTCCAGAACGGCACACGGGCGTCGGCAACGACGAGGAGGTCGCGGCCGTCGATGGGTGCTTGCGGCTCGAGAGAGATCGCGCCGCCAGAGAGAGTCGCCTTCGCCTTCGGCGGCACCGCCAGGTCATCCTGCTCGAAGCGTCGAGAGAGTGCCTCGTCGAGCACCGCGAGTCTCCAGTTTGGATTGGCCCGATCGATGTTCTCCCACGCCGCCACCGTGGTGACGGGTGTCGTTGTCGCTGCGTTGGCAGCGAGTCCGACGTAGCGCACGCCCACAAAGACGACGGGCGAGGCGTCTGGATCGACCCCGGCTCCCTCTGCCACCGCCATCCGCGAGACGAGCTCGGCCAGCGGAACGGGCGGGGGCAAGGGTGCCGCAAGAGCGAGGCTGAGAGCGAGACCGACGAGATGCATCGCGATGTTGTCGTTTGGGGCGCGCAGCGGGTCAAGACTCGACGCTCGGTTTTGGCGACAGGCTCGTCGCCAAGAGCGGTCGAATCGCTGAGTGCAGCCAAGCGATCCGAGCTGCAGTTTCAAGGCACAAAAGACGAAGCCCCCGACCGTAAGGTCGGGGGCTTCCAAGAAAAATCCGGCGGCGTCCTACTCTCCCACATGGTCTCCCATGCAGTACCATTGGCGCTGGCGAGCTTAACTTCCG
>JBIKRQ010000018.1:0-33053 GCA_044349155.1 Myxococcota bacterium | reverse complement strand
GGTTGTCGCACCTGCACCGACACCCGCACCGGTCGCGCCAGCCCCCGCACCGCCGCCTGCCGTCGTGATCGCTGCCGCGGCACCAGCCCCCGTCGTGGCAGCACCGGCGCCAACGCCAACGCCAACGCCTGCCGGTGCTGAAGACGGCGAAGACGAACCCGTGGTCGCCGTGGTCAGCGACGACGAACCGCCTGCGCCCACGATGGCGCCGGTGGCCATCGAAGCAACGACCGACGCTGAACTCGTGGCCGACGACGACGACGACGATGGCTCCGACCCGCTGCGCGACCTCACGCTGCCCGGTGTTGATGAGCGTTGGCGTCGCTTTGTGCGCACGCTGCAGCTGTCGCGCGGCGGCACGTTTCGCATGGGCAAACCGCGCTCGTTGGCGGGGCCCATCGAGGTGGTGTTCCCGGTGGCCTACACCGCCGACGAAGCACGCCGCATGGCCAACGAAGCCGAAGTGCAAAAAGCACTCGCCACCGTGTTTGGCGCCGACGCCACCATCGTCATCAAGCACGAAGACGACAGCACGCCGTCGATCCAGGAGGCCGAGCAGAACATGCACCGCCATCTGCAGGCCCAACTCGAAGCGCACGCGAAGTCGCACCCCGTCGTGCAAAAGGCCGTGGCGCTGTTTGGCGGCGAAGTGAAGATGGTCAAGCGGCACTGACCAGCGGGCATTGACGACGACGGAGGCGGCGATGGGCAAGCTCGTGGGGCTGTTGGGTCGACCCTTCGTCGACATGGAGCCGTACTTCGATACGTCGCTGCTGCCGGCCATCGACGCGGAAGTCACCGCTGGCCTCGCCGAGCTCGACGTCGTGGGGCAAACCGGCGGCAGCTTGAAGCACATGGGTGTGACGGCCCCGTGGGTCGAGCACGACGGCTACCGCGACTACGGCCAGGTCATTGCCAACTTCACGCTCGAGCAGTGGCGCGAGCTGGTGGCCCTCGCCGACGATCCCGCCGACTTCGACGAAGACCACTGGCGCGACACCGGCTTTGGCGACGAGACCGACCACCCGCTCAACGCCAGGCAAATCCGTTTTCTCACCTACCGCCACGGCGTGTACTTCCCGTGGAAGGTATGCGTGCACCTGCTCGAGAACGATCGCTGGGAAGACAAGCACGACGGGGCCGGCAAACGCTTCACCGACGTGGCCGAGCGACTGTTCCCGTTGACGACGTCGTTTGTGCGCTCGTTGCCGTTTGCCACCATCGGTCGCGTGGTGCTGTTTGGGCTACTGCCAAACGATCACGCCCCCGCCCACCGCGACAGCGAACCCGGGCGCGACCTGAGCGTGGCGCAATCGCTGAGCATCTGCCCACGCGGCGACAAGCGCTTCTACCTGACCGACCCCGACCACGACGAAGAGCTCGTCGTCGACCGCCGCCTGTATTGGTTCAACGACATGGACTACCACGGCGTCAAAGCCGACCCGTTTTTCCGCTACTCGATCCGCGTTGACGGCGTGTACCGCAGCACGTTTCTGAAAGACCTGCAGCGCCGCCTGCGCTGACGACGTCACGGGCGCGGGACCCGGCCCGCGACGTTTCGGTGAACTCCCGGCCCCGTGTCTGCAAACTCTGCATGCAGGGGGCAGCCAGCGCGAAATCACTGGCGATACTCCCGCGCGTGTTGCGCCCATGCCTTGCCTTCGCTGTGGTTCTCGTCGTCGCTGGTGTCAGCTGCGTCGACGACACCGTCGTGTGCAGCGTGGCGGCGGACTGTGCCGACGGCGACGCTTGTGTCACTGGCGTGTGCACCGCCAAGAGTGGCTGCACCGACGACAGCGCCTGCCCCGATGGCTTCGTGTGTGCGGCCTCGGGCCTGTGCCGCGAACAAGGCACCTGCCTCGCCGACAGCGACTGCGCCAGCGACGAACGCTGCGTCGACGGCGCCTGCTTCGGCACCGAATGCACGCGGTCATTGCCCTGCGCCGAGGGCTGCCACGTCGGCGTGCGCGCCTGCGTCGAAGGCCGCTTCGGTGTGTGCGACGCCGCCGCCGTGGCGCCGAGCGAGACCTGCGGCAACGCCATCGACGACGACTGCGTCAACGGCACCGACGACGGCTGCCCTGCTGAAGGCGAGGGCGAGGGCGAAGGCGAAGGCGAGGGCGAGGGCGAAGGCGAAGTGTGCGACCCCGATGTTGGCGCGCCCGACAGCTACGAAGCGAACGAAACCTGTGCCTCGTGCTTCGACCTGGGCGACGATCCCGAGGTCACCATCGAAGCGACGTGGGACATCCTCGTCGACGTCGACGTCTTCTGCTTCACCGCCCGCGACGACAGTGCCGCCGAACGCTTCGAGGTGTCGTTGAGCGTGCCCGACGGCATGGACCTCGACCTGTTTCTCTACAAAGGTGTCGGCGCCTGCGAGGTCGACCAGTCGTCGTCATCGTCGTCGTCTTCGATCGCTGGCGAAGACGAACGCATCATCCTCGATGAGACCGCCGCCGATGACAGCGGTGTGTGGATCGTGTCCGTCGTCGGCTTCTCCCAACCGTCGTGCTTTTCACCCTACGCCCTGACCGTGCGCGCTTTGCGCTGAGGATGTGTCCATGCCTGTGAACCTGGATCGCAGCCGAACCACTTCGTCGACGTCGTCTTCGTCGTCGACCACCACGCCAGCACCAGCGCGCGACCCCGGCATGATGTCGCGGTTGAAGAAGTGGGGCGTGATTGGCGCCATTGCGGTGGGCCTCGCCATCCCGGCATTCATCGGCGTGCAGATTGCCACCGCCCCGCGCTCGCCCATCGACCTGCACGTGCCACCGATCGTGCAGACGCAACCGACGACGACGACAGCACCCGTCGACGTGTTCGTACCGGCCAAACCGTCGCAGCCAACGCAGCCCGCGATCCCGCAGCCGCCAACGACGCCAACGGCGCCAACGGCGCCAACGACGCCGACGACGCCATCAACGCCCGATGTGGTCGCGCAGCCGACGACGCCCGACCTGGTGCAAACGCCAACGGCGCCCACAACGCCAGAGCCAACAACGCCAACGCCCGAGATGCCTGAGGCGGTGCAGCACACGGTGCAGACCGTGCTGGCGCAGGCCTTTCACGACGGCGTGCTCGATGTGGGCGAGGCCAAAGACGCGGTGCGCCTGCTGCAACAACAAGGCACCAGCACCACGCTCACCGACTACAAGAGTCTGGCGGCGAGCTACAAAGACAGCCGCACGACGACGGAAGCGCGCGGTGTGCTCGACGCGACGTTTGTGCGCGCGGGTGTTCCCGTCGGCGAAGGTGCTGCGCACCTGCAACGCCTCGTCGAGCGTGCGGCCGGCAAGGGCGAACTGGGCCAACCGCTGCGTGGTCGCTTGCACACCGCACAGATGATGCAGCTCGAGCTCGCACCGTCGGCGTCGTTGCCGCGGGGGGCGACCGTCTGGGTCTCGCCCGGCGCGCGGGCCCAGGCGTTTGTCGAGGTGAGCGGTCAGGGTTCGTTTGGTCCCATCACCGTCAACGTGCGGGCGGGCTCATGAACACCACGCTGCGCGGTGGAGCGGTGCTGGCGCTGTTGCTGGGCGGCTGTGTCAACGACGTCGACGACGACACGCGCCCGCGCGTGCTTGCCGTGTCGAAGCGGTCGGTGGCCCTTGGCGAATCGATCTACGTCGCAGCGACGGGTGTGACCGCCGAGCAGCCGATCCGCGCGCGCTTCGCGGGCACGTACACGTGGCACGACGACGACGGACAAGAGGTCGCCGAAGAAGTGGTGCCCTTCACCCGCGCGTTGGTGTTTGACGGCACGTTCGACACGGCGGGTGCCGTCGACGACATCACGGTGGCGGCAGGCACGTCGCTGTTGCGCTGGAACCGCTTTGGTCCGTTCGATGTGCCCTTTGGCGGTCGTGGGCGAGCGACCGGCGCGTTTTCAGGCACGTTGCAATTGCTCGTTGATGGCGATGATGGCGTCGTCGAAGGCCCCACCCTTGCTGTCGATCTCGACGTGAAGCCATCGATTGTGGTGCACCGCCTCGAGCCCGTGATTGGTCGCGACGAAGCCACCAACACCGCGATCACCGCGGGCTGTGGCGCACCGGCCCTGCGTGTGTTGCCGGGCCTTGCGTACGTGTTGGAGGTCGAAGCGATCGGGATCGTGCCGACGAGCTTTTCGTGGTCGATCTCCAACGTGAACGGCAACGAAGGCCTCACCACCTTCACCCACGACGACGCCGATGGCGATCACCGCGATGTGCTCGGCGACGGTGCGCGCGGAGAGGTGGTGGTCACCAACGCCATCGCTGATGGTGCCGACACCAACGTGATGACGATCGACGTGGTCGCCTTTGGTGCCGACGGCGAAGTGGTCGAGACCGTGGTGCCCATCGACGTCGTGCGGCCCATCCAGTTCTTCTACGACGGCAACCGCGAGCTCGCGGAGTACTACGAGCCCGAGTTGGTGAACGGTCCGATCGTCGGTGGCATCGGCACCGTGATCACGTACAGCGAGAGCCACAGCGAGAGCCGCCAACGCGGCGTGAGCGTGAACATCACGCGCACCGCGGCGACGTCAAACGGCACCACCTCCACCGACACGTGGAACGATGCCTACGGTGTCACCGACACGCTGACGACGACGAACACGGCGTCGACCGCAACGTCTGAGACGAACCAGACCGCGCAAAACTACGGCGAGAGCTACAACCAGTCGTCGGCCACGCAGGTGGGTTTGTCGTCGACGAACGGCACCAACTGGGGCTGGTCGATGGTGCAAGGCACCACACAAGAGAACTACCAGCAGGCCGTGAACTCGATGTCGTCGGAGACAACGGGCACGGTGGTCACCGAGCTGGGTGGCTCGGCGAGCGTGCCCGGTCTTGCGGGTGTGTCGGGCAAAGTCGGCAGCGAGAGCGCGCTCAGCAACGAAGTGGGCCAGAGCGTCACAGCGGGCACGCGCACGGGGGCGCGCACCGACCGCGGCACGTCGAGCGGCGGCAGTGCGTCGTCGACGGCGAGCTACGGCTCGGTCACCACCGATGGGCGCAGCACGCAGGTGGGCGGCACCTGGGGACTGTCGAAGCAAAATGCGATCACGCAGTCGACCGCCGAAAGCGAAGCCTCTGCCAACAGCGTGGTGTTCTCGACGGGCGGCAGCGACGCGGTGACCACCGGCTACACCGAAGGCGTATCGCAAGCGTGGACCGAGACATGGCAATCGACGTCGACAGACCAAACGCTGGTGTCGTTCTCGGGCAAGGTGCCCAACGGCCGCTGTGCGGTGGTGTACCGGCAAACAGTGCGCACGGTGCGTACAGCGTGGGTGTGGCAGCACGACCTGTGCGGCGTGCGCAGCGACGTCGGTGAGCTGTTGTTCAACGAGTGGTCGTGGTCGCCGAACATCGCCATCGGCGACGACTGCACCACCGAAGTGCCACCGTCGACGCAACCTCCTGCAGCGTGCTTCATTGGCTGCCAGTAGCCGCCACGCCGTGCTCCTTGTCGCGTGTCTGCTCGCGGATGGTGCCATGGCGAAGCCGCAGCGCCCGACGACACCACCGACGACGACGACGACACCACCGACACGCGAGCTGCTGCGCTTGCGCCTGGATGGTGCCGAGTTTGTCGACGTGGTCCCCGCCGGCGTGCTCGAAACGAGCGACGTCGACGTGGACGTGTGGCTGCGCACGAGTCGCGGCGTTGTGTATGGCGTGAGCCACGACGGCGTGGTCGTTGATGCCTTCTGTGTCGATGGTGCGCGGTGCGACTCGCCAGCACTCACACGACGTCGTCGACCGCGACGCACCTCCGCGGCGTGGCTCGACAGCACGTTGTCGTTGTCGCGCAAGGGCGAAGTCCCAATCCTGACGCAAAACGCCTGGGACCTGTTTGTGTTTCCCTACGGCACCACCGGCGAGCCGTATCTCGAGTTCACCCCCGACTCGCCCGCGTTTTGGGGCGTGGTACGCGGCGCGCAGAACACGACGTTTTCATTTGTCGACGAGGCGATGTTGACGTCGCGGGACGGCACCACGCCTCGACGCGCGCGGCACGTTGGTGAGCACAACGACGACGCGCCGTCGCTCACGCACCAGATCACCGGCACGAAGCTGACCCTGACCCGCAACACGCTGGTGCTCACGGAGCAGCCCGCTGTCGTTGACATGACGCGTGACGACGCTTGCGTGCACGCCCCCGACAGCGCCACCACGGTGCGCGATGTGTTCGCCCACGACCCGTATGTGCAAGCCCTTGCACAGGTGCATCAACTCGACGTGTGGCAACGCTTCTTGCCGGTGGTCGACGTGGCGGGCGGGGTGATTGTCGTCGACAGCGATGCGGCGTTGTTTGCGGTGTTTCGCGACGGTGTTGAGCACAGCGCACCAGCGGGCTTTGTGCGGCGCACGTTTCAAGACCAGGTCGACAACAACCAGGGGGCGGCATTGCTGCGGGATCGCACGACGTCGATGCCGTACGCGGGAGCGCAGTTGCGCTTTGACCTGGATCGCTTGATCGCCGGCCGCAGTGTCGACACCCGCGACATCAAGCGCCTGCACGCGCTGAGCAATCGCCGCCTCGAACACGCCGCGCGCCTGCTCGATGAGTGGCAGACACTGTGTGCGCCTTCGTCGTCGTCATCGTCATCGTCGTCGTCGTCGTCGTCGTCAGCATTGCTGTCGTTGCGGCGGGCGGCCGTGCGCGACGAACTCGCCATCTTCAGCCCGCTGTGGCGTGAGCGCGCAGCACTCTCGGAGGCTCCATGATTTCGCTCTCAACGCTCGCCCTCACGTTGCACGTGGTCGTGTTTCCGGTCGCTGTTGCCGACGTGGTCGCCGCCGCGCGCACTGACGACGAACCGGCGATCGCCGATGTGCAAGCCGCCGCGCTGCGCGCCAATCACTTGAGCAGCGACTCCCTCGACGGTCTGCGTGGTGCTGCCAGCTGGAAGGGTGCGCTGCCCGTGCTCGAAGTCTCTGGCGGGCTGTCGGCGACGCGGCTGGATGAAAACACCGTGCTCGACGAGTACAGCGCCACCGATCCGTGGGTCATCCGCGGCGCCAGCGGGAATGCCTCCGAAGTGCGCGTGAAGCTGTCGTGGGACCTCAGTCGCATCGCCTACAACGCCGAGACCCTCGACGTGCTCGCCCTGCAAGCGGCACAAGAGGAACTGCTCACACGCGTGACACGCCTGTACGCCAAACGTCGTCGCCTGCAGGTGGTGGTGCGCGACGACAGCCGCAGCAAAGACGAACGCATCGAGGCGCAGATCGAACTCGACGAGGCCACCGGATTGCTCACGGGCCTGACGGGCGGCTGGTTTGCGGCCCAGCTCATCCCGAAAGGACATTGAACACCGGGGTCAAGCATCACTGAGCGTAGGCAGTCATGGCACCCACAAGTGGCCGCTGAGCACCTTTGGATTGCCGCGAATCAGGTTGCGCATCAGGTTGAACTCCAACACCGGGTGGTCGTCGGTGACGACGAGGTCGGACTGAGACGACGGCGACAGCGGCTCTCCCGACGACAAAAACGCCGGGTCCACCTGCTGCAGCTCGTTCATGTCGGCCACCGCGGCTGGCCGGAGCGCCAACCGTTGCGCGATGCGCTCGGGCGAGGCGTCGATGGGCTCGTCGGAGCCAAGGATGTGAAAGCCAACATTGTTGAACGCCACCACGACGGTTGCGTAACGAAACACGTCATTGAACGTGCGCAGCAGCATCTCGATGCTTTCGGCGTCGTCGACACCTGAGCCCGTGCCCGGTGCTGGGATCCAGTGTGCAACGATGCCACCTGGCTTCAAGTGCGCGCGCGCCAGCACCGCGAAGTCGCGCGAGTACAAATGGTTCACACCTTCGCCATCGATCGGCGGCGGTGGGTCGAGCGTGATCACATCGAAGCGCTGGCTGGTGGCGTTGAGAAAATGACGGCCATCGCCAATGACGATCCTGCCACGCTGATTCGCTCGAAGCTGCGCCGCGTCGGCGTAGAAGTACTCAAACGAATCAGCGACCTCGGGCACGATCTCGACGACGGTGGCGCGTCCGCCATGCGACAGCGCCGAGCGAAACGTGGTGCCCATGCCAAAGCAGATGATCAACGTGTCGTCGGGCTTCTCGTGCAGGAACAACGGCAGGTGCGCCATCATCTTTGTGTCGGTGAGCTTCACCGTCATGCCGTGGTGGTTCACATAGATAACCGCGGCCTTCTTCGCTGGATCGCGGCTCTCGGTCACCGTCGTGACTCCCTGAATCCCTGCGTCGTGACGCAAGACGTGCCGGTCGGGCCGTGCCAGCTCGTAGCGCTCAGCAAACGACGCGCGCGTGGCGACCCGCGCCCCGGTGGCGACGCAGGCAAGCACCGCCACACCGCCGAGGATGGGCGCCAGCGACGATGTGCGGCGCAGGGCGATCGCGCCGATGGCCGCCGCGATGAAGTAGCCGATACCAACGACGCGCAGCGACGGCTCGAAGTCGAGCCAGGCTGCAATCACGAACCCCGCGGTGAGCGACCCCACCACAGAGCCCCAGGTGTTGGCCGCGTAGGCCCGCGCCACCAGGCGACCTTCGGCATCGGCGTCGTCGTCGTTCAAGATGCGCGTGGCGAGGGGAAAGCAGGCCCCCGAGGCCACCGCCAGCGGCAACAACACCATCGAGAACTGCAGATAAAAGCCAAGGATCGTCGTGATGGGCGTTGGCACACCGCGAGGAAGGTCCCAGCTGGTGGCCATCTGTACGAAGACCTCGATGCTCACCATGTGCACCGTGCCTGCAAGCAGCACGACGAGGACAAACGCGCCGCGCACATCGCGCAGACGTGGAATCACCCGCGACATCGCCCAGCTGCCAGCAGCGATACCCACCAGGTACGTGCACACGATCGTGGTGAACGCGTACGTCGACGTGCCCAGAAACGATGACAACACACGGGTCCACAGCACTTCGCTCGCCAACGCGAGCGCGCCGGTGACAGCAAGTGCCGCAGCAACCCAGCGCAAGTCCCGCGACGACGACGAGACGGGTGTGACTTGTGGTGCGGCGGCCTCGAACTGACCTGCAATGCGCCAGGCCATCGCCGCCACCAGGAGGTTACCAAGGGCGGCCATGCCCGTCGTTGCTGCCACGCCGAGCAGCTCGATCAAGACAAAGCCCGCCAGCACGATGCCGCACGCCGCTCCGATGGTGTTGGCGGCATAGAGCACGCCGACGCGCCAGCCTTGGCCAGCTTGTGGATGACGTCGGAAATGCTCCGCAAGCAACGGCAACGTCGCGCCCATCAAACCGGTGGGCAAACACACGGCGGCAAACGCCAACACCGTTCGACTGATCACCACCGCCGGACCACCGTCACCGTCGTCGACCGCGGCGTCTATGGCCTCGATCACGCGCAGCAGGAGCGGCAGCACAACGGCGAACACCGCAATGCCGGCCTCGCATAACGCGTAGGCGCGCAGGGGTCGCTGCACCCGATCTATGAAGCGACCGGCGAGCGCGCTGCCGAATGCCAGGCCGCACATAAACGCACCAAGCACCACCGAGATCGACGACGTGGTGTTGCCAAACACCAGACCAAGCCATCGTGTCCAGATGACCTGGTAAACGAGTGAGGTTGCCCCCGACACGAAGAAGACGCCGAGCACTACAGCAGGACGGGGTACGGTCGCTTCAGACGTGTTCATCGCATTCCTCGTCGAGCACGGCTGATGGCACGTCGCGCGGTGGATCTGCAAGCAAGCCACCGGCTGAGCGAAACTCAACCGCTCAGAGGTCGACGACGTTTGCCGTTGCCATTCGACGTCACGGCACAAGTCGATGCACCCAAGCCGACAGTGCACGGCGGAGCCTGCGCCTCGCTACCGTTGGGCATGGCGCTCGACGAAGTCCTGGAGGTTGGTGGTCGCATCGTGGTGGTCGACGATGACGATGATGTGCGCCGCCTGCTCACCACCATCCTCGACAAAGCCGGCCATGAAGCCATTGCCTGTGTCGACGGCGATGCCCTGCGCGCGGTGGTGGCCAGCACTGACGTCGACGACGTCGATGCGGTGCTGCTCGACATCATGATGCCCCGTGACAACGGCCTCGACCTGTTGTCGATGTTGCGCCGCGACCACCCCGACCTGCCGGTGATCATGCTGACGGCGAGCCCCGACGCGCAAAGCGCCATCGACGCGCTCAAGGCCGGCGCCTACGACTACCTGCTCAAGCCCGTGCGTCGAGAACCGCTGCTGTTGGCGGTACGAAACGCCGTCGAGAAATCGCGTTTGCGGCGTGAGCTGCGCGCCCACCGCGCCCTGCAACCCACGCTGCCCGTCGGCATGGTCGCCCGCAGCGCCGCAATGCTGCAGGTCGTCGCCACGGCGACCCAGGTGGCCCACAGTGCAGTGCCGGTGTTGATCACGGGTGACAGCGGCAGCGGCAAAGAAGTCGTCGCCCACTTCGTGCACGAGCGCAGCCGTCGCACCGGCGCCTTTGTCGCGGTCAACTGTGCAGCGCTGCCCGCCGAGCTCGTCGACAGCGAGTTGTTTGGGCACGAGAAGGGCGCGTTTACGGGGGCCGATCGTCGACGACGCGGTCGCTTCGAAGAGGCCCACGGCGGCACGCTGTTTCTCGACGAAATCGCTGAGTTGCCGTTGGCGTTGCAGCCGAAGTTGTTGCGCGTGCTGCAAGAGCGCGAGGTGGTGCGCCTGGGCGGCGACCGCGTGGCCGTCGATGTGCGCGTCGTCGCGGCCACGAACGTCGACCTCGAAGCTGCGGTGAAGGCGGGCCGCTTTCGCGCCGACCTGCTGTACCGCCTCGACGTGATTCGCCTGCGCCTGCCGCCGTTGAGCGAGCGCGCCGACGACATCGTGCCACTCGCCTCGGCGCTGCTGTCGCGCTTCTGCCGCGAAGAGCGCCGCGATGTTCCAGTGCTCACCGCTGCGGCACGACGACGGCTGCTGCAGTGGCGCTGGCCCGGCAACGTGCGTGAGCTCGACAACGTGATGCGCCGTTCGCTGCTGTTGTTGCCTGCCGACGCCACCGAGCTCGACGTCAACGACATCCGCCTCGACGACGGCGGCTTCGTCGATCCCCCCACAGCACTCGTGCTCGACGACGATGCGCTTGCCCCCTGGGCCGAAGCCAAAGACGCGGCCGTCGCCATCTTTGAGCGCGACTACCTGATGCGCGTGTTGCGCGCGTCGGCGGGCAACCTCACCGAGGCGGGGCGGCGCGCGGGGGTAGATCGCTCAAACCTGCGGCGGCTGCTTGTGAGAAACGGCCTGAGCCCCGATGCGTTTCGCGAGTGAGCTGCTGTGGTGGCGTCACGTATGTCGAACGACATCACCCCACATGACGTGAACGAACCGACGACGTCGGCGATGGTGCCGTCGACGCCGTTGCTCTCGCTCGACGCGTTGCGCCCCGAGCAGTTGTACGCGCTGGTGATGGCCGCAGACGAAGCGTTGGTGAGGCCACCGGCCATCTACTTCGCCGTTGGAATCGTGTTGGTGCTGGTGGGCATTGGCTCGGCGATGTTCGGGATGTTCGCGCAGGCGGCGGCCATGTCGGTGGTGGGTGCGGGGTTTTTGGGCCCCTGGCTCGATGTCCACTTCCGTCGAGGCCACAAGACGATGGCAGCCGTGCTGACCCCGGCCGACCACGCGCGGCTCATGGCGGCCACGCGACATGCGCGTTCGGTACTCGAGCGTCATCCCGCCAGCGACCGACGTGCAGCGCTGTTCGCCGAGGTGCAGCAACGTGTGCGGCGCTGACATCGGCGCTGACATCGGCGCTGACCAGCACGCATCACGCCGACAACGACTGCCACATGCGCACCTGTGATGCGCCCTTGAATGTCGGCGGTGACGTCGACAGCAGCGCTGCCAGGCCAGCGATGTCGTTGGGGTCAACGATGGTGCGGGGCAACAACGCGGTCCATGCCGCACGATGCGCCGGCTCGAGCTGGTCGCCTTCCACGACATGGCGGCCCGCCACATCAAACGCGCCCGCGCCCACTTTGCCAGCCTGCGCGTCGTCGACGAACAAGCTGTCGGCGCGGCGCGGCACAAACAGCAGGCGCGCAGCACCGTTGTCGCGGCGCAGGATGTGGAGGTTGTAGCGGCCGTCGACCACATCGTCGTCGACGAGCACCGTGGCCAGGCGCGCCGCCGCTGCCACAACCACGTCGTCGCTGCCGGTCAGCAGCACGCCACGCAGGGGCCCGTGGGCGATGCGGGCGACGGTGGCGCCTGCAACAACGCCAAGTGCGGCACGCTGCGCGCTGCCGTCGTCGATGGCCCGCTCGAGCGGCAAGCGCTCGCGGTGTGCATGCACATGCAGGTGTGGCTGTGAGTTGCCCGCGGTGCCGTTGAAGTGCAAAGCGACGTCGTGGCCGAGCCACCGCTGCAGTGCCAACGCATCGGTGAAGAACGTGCGATCGAAGGCTTGTGGCTTGTGGTCAAGCGGCACCAACAACAGGTGCTGCGACGACGCCGGCGCGTACGGAAATGCGTTCGGCACAATCCGACGACCACGCCACGACAGCGACGGCCCCGTCGGCGAACAGAACGGACACGACGCGGCGTCGTGCGCGGGAGCCGCACCAACGTTGCGCTGCGGCGCGAAGAACATCTCGAGGTCGACGCCGTGTGCCGCGACCACCTCGGTGCGCATGCCCGCGTGTCGAGGGGCGAGGGTGGCTGCCGACACGTCAAACAGCGCATCTACCGCGGCGCGCAACTCGTGATCACGAACGAGGGCTGCCCCCGTGGCAAGCAGCGATGCCCGCACGCGCGCCGCTGGATCTACCGCTGGCGTCGTCGACGTCGACGTCGACGTCGGCGTGTGGCGTGGGGCGTTGGCCACGGCGCAGACCGAAGCGGTGCGCGGCAGGACGAAAGCAGAGGCAGTGGCGACGCGCATGGTGGTGGCTCAGAGGCGCGCTTCAAGAGCCTGCAAGCGCGGGTGCCGCGACGTCGGCGGGGCCTTCACAGCGGCGCGCGGTGCGTGGCTCTCGCTGTAGACGGCGTTGCCTTCGTGGTCGCGCACGTCGATGCGCAGCTGCCGCGCGTTGAGCTCGAGGGTGGCGAAGCCGAGCACGTCGTCACCAAAGCGCTGACGCGGACCAGTGCCCGTTTCGCGCGCTTCGCCAGCGGCACCCGAGATCAACAACGGCAGACCACCGTCGCTGCGCAGCACCTGCTGGTCGTGTTCGTGGCCGCAGACGTAGGCGCTGGCGTGCTTCTCGAGCAGCGGCAACAGCAACTGCTGCAGGTGCTTCTGATCGCCGTGCAGGCCGTAGCTGTGCAGCGGGTGGTGGCCGACAACGATCTTGAACGCGGCATCGCTGCGCTCAAGCCCGCGCTTCAACCACGTGAGCTGCTGCGGCTCGGAAGAAATCACGTTGGTGTCGAGCACAAAGAAGTCGATGGCGGTTCCATCTTTCAACGTGAAACCAAAGCTGTAGCTTCGAGCAGGGAAAACCATGTCTTCCGAGGCGCCGGCTTTTGCCAGATTGAGCACGGCTTCAACCGAGCCAGCTTCGGCGCTGTTGCCGTACTCGTGGTTTCCCAGCATAAAATACACCGGCACGCCCATGCCGTCGTAGTAGTCATTGAAGAGGCGCTGGAACTTCGGGTCTTCCACACTCTTCAGGCCGTTGTCGTAAAAGGCGTCGCCGACGTGGATCGCGGCCTGGGCGCCGCGGTTTTTGATGGTGGCGGCGATCCCATCGGCCACGGCGCGTTGGGCGGCGTTGTCTTTGCCGGAGTCACCAAACACGGCGAGCCGCAGCTCGTTGTCGGGCAGCGTGCGACGGCCAAGGTCGACGGGGCGACCGGTGGATGGGGCCGGGTGCACCGCCTCGCCGTAGCGGTGGATGTAGACGTTCTTGCCGGTCTCTGGATGGCGGTGTTCGAACATCACGTCGGCAAACGGGGCAATCACCGCGGGCACCTGCAGTGTTTGGCCCGCAGCATTCGCCTCGCGCTCAGCCTGGGCCAGCGTGCGGCGGGCGGGCACTGACGTCGTCACAGTGGTGGGCTTGGCGGTGATGGTCGTCATGGCTGGCTCCAGGCAGGTGCCAGGTTTTCGGCGCGCGCAGCGCACAGGGTGCGGCGATGTCCGACATGTCACACGCCGTTCACAGAACGGGCAGATCTGGCGTGCCTACGACGTCAAGAACGCGCGGGCTTCGGTCTCGTCGTCAAAGATGGCCGCAGCGCTCAGGCCGTCTTTCTGCTGAATGGTGCGGTCGGCGCGGTTGGCCTGCAGCTTCCCGGCGGCGGTGCGCACAATCACCGCGCGCAAACGGAAGTCGCGGTTGATGGCCGCCATCATCGGCAACATCGCTTTTTCGAACTCGGGGTCGTTGTTCATCGGCCCGTCGCGCGCGTCGATGAGCAGCACGTAGCGGGTGCGGTCGATGGCCTCGAGGGCCTTCACGAACGGCGCGAAGGCTGCGGCCACTTCCTCCGTGCGCAGACGCAGCGACGAGCGACGAAACTCCACCCAACGGCGGGCCTCGTCGATCGTCAGCGTGGCGTGAGGTGTGACGACCTGCATCGCCGCCAGTGTGCGGTGCTCAAGACAAAACGCGCAAGTAGCGCATGCGTTCCGTCTTCAATTCGTCGTCGGTGAAGCCGTGCACGCTGTCGCGTGGCATGACGTACAGCGCGTCTTTCACGATCGAGCTGAAGCTGATGGCGGGGATGCTCTTCAACATCGCCGCGAAGGTGCCGCGCGTCCACAGCTGGTCGCCCGTCATCTGAAACGCATGACGCAACACCTCGTCGCTGGGCGAGTTCTTCTTCGCCTGCGCCATCATCGTGACGGTGAACCAACCACCCTCGCTGTTGCCCTTGGGCTGACGCGTGCGATCGGTCATCGGCAACAACCAGTCGTTCCACATGACGTCGTCACTGTCGTCGTCCATGTACTCCCAACACCCACGCGTGGCGTACTCGATGTTGGCCAACAGCACGTCAGACATCGCGCGGTGGTTCGCCCACTTCGCCCCTGCCGGCACGTCGTTGGTGGTGCGCGCCAAAATGCGCCGTGCCTCGTCGTGAACGGCGTTGGCGGTGCTGAACGAGAAACACAATTCGACCGAGAAAAACGAACGCGCCACGCCGGCCATCAGCCACCTCCAAACGACCACGACGACGACGACGACGACACGCGGTTCCATGAGCCGCTGCGGTACAGCACCGAGCCCAGCACAGCGCCGGCGGCAATGTCGACGACGACGGGCACCTGGCCAAACACGGGCGGCCGCGTGTGCGCCACAAACGCACTCGTGCGCGGTGCGGGCCGCCAACTGCTCGCGTGCGTCGGCGACGGCGACGCCCCTGCCGGCGGTGGCACGCCGTACTGAGCAGCAAACGTCTGCTCGGCGGTGTCGGTGTTGATGCCGCGCCAGTTGTTGAAGTCGACCGTGCGCACAGAGATGCCGGCCGTAGACCAGGCGACGAGGTCTTCGTTGACGTCGTCGAGGTCGAGCACCGTCACCGCATCGGGCGCGATGTAGAACACGCGGACAATCCCCAGGCGCTTCAACACATCCGCACCTGGCAAGCGGGCGATGGAGCGGTTGTCGAAGGTGTTCTCCTCGTCGACGTAGGGCGTGAGGCGACGACGATCGAGCACGAACACGGGTGGGGCGTTTTGCGGCCGCTGCGCTGCGTTTTGCTCGAACGTGGGCAACAGGGTGGCCGCGGCCGCGAGGGTTTCGTGGGCGCGCACGACGCCACGCGGGTGGGGCCAGTTGTCAAAGCAGAACACCGGATCGAAGCGGTTCGACAACCCCGACGCAAACGCCACCGACGCCGGACCATCGAGATCGACGACGACCGCGGTGTCGGCGAACGAGGCGCCCAGCAACACGTTGAACAACGTCGCATCCGACATCGCCTGCCGCATGGACGGCGTGGTCATCGGCGTCAGCACGTCGGCGAGCGAGACAAAGCCGGTGTTGCGCGCTTCTTCGTGGCTTTGGTTGGTGGGCCGCGCGGTGACCGACTGAAACAGCGTGGGCACATACAGCGGCATCAGCGACGGGTTCTTTGGCGCAAGCGCCACCGCGAGCCGCTCGACCGAGGCCTTGTCGAGGACACCGGCGTGGCCGCCCTCAAACGGCATCACGCCCGATTCGCCCACGGCACCAAAGTTCCAGCCGTACTGCTGCTGCAACGCCAGCGCATCGCGCTTCTCGCGACGGACATCGGTGTTGCTGCCGCCGTCGTCGTCACCGCTGAGCACGGCGCACACGCCACCCACCATCTGCAAGCCGACAAACGCGGCAGCACCGCCGATCAGCAAGCGACGCACATCGCCGCTGCGCGACAACTGCAGCGATTGGCTCCACCAGGCTTTGCCGATCACCGTTGGCGTGTTGGCCTCGGCGAGCAGACGAAATCCAGAGCCGGGCGAACTGGTCATGCAAAACGCTCCACGAGCTGTGCGCGAAATTCGTCGGTGAACACACCGTCGACGCGGATGGAATAGCGGAAATGCGGGGCGCTGTGCACGCCGTGAAAGTCGTAGTCGTTGAACCACACCGCCGAAGCACCCGTCACGACGTGCTCGCGTTGTGCTGGCTCATCCCACAAGAACAGGTGCTTGTTGTGCACGGGGTACACGGTGATGAATTCGTCGGCGTCGTCGTCGTCACGGCGGTCGTGGTGTTCGCCGTCGTGGTGCACGGTGCCGTGGTCGAAGGCCTCCAGGCCCATGATGTTGCAGCGCCCAATCGAAACAAACGGCAGCGTGCGCACAAACGCCAACGTCGACGGCAAAAACATCTGGGCGGCCCGCGTAAAGCGTTTGCCGTCGGGGTTCGCTTTGTCGCTCCAGCGTTGGTTTGGCAGCAGCTCGAGGTAGCCCTTCCACGGGAAGTACACGCCGAAGCGCACCTTCAACCACAGCATTTGTCGACGTGACAGCGCCAGCTTTCGCTCTTCGCCAATGTCGGCGCGGCCGGCCACATCCACGTCGGCAAAGTCGCTCGGGTCGTTGGCCAGGGCCACGAATTGCGCCCACTGCGCCTCGTTCAGGCCGCGCAGCACCTCGAGGTAGTCAACGATCGCTTCATCGCGCCGCGAGGCCGGCATGATGCCCATGCTGCGGTGGCTGCCGCCGGTGTAGTCGACGGGCATGGAGGCGTAGGCAACGCAGACCTCGTCGTGGATCGCAGGCAGCACGCCGAAGTCGACACCGGCTGCGGTCAGCGCCTCGTCGAGGGCGAGAAACGGTCGGCCATACAAGCCCACCAGCGACGTGTCGGGCACGCCGCGCCAGATGGAATGCTTTCCGAGTGCTCTCCTGCTGCCCACAAGGCGGAACGTACTGTAGGTTGCGTTCCAAATGGACACGTCGTTTCTCGAAGCTCTGTTTCTGACCATCCTGGCTTGTGCCGTGTTCACCACGCTGTTGCGGCTGGTGCAGCGCGCTGCGCGTCGTGGCAGCCCCGTCGACGACAACCCTGCTCGCCGCATGTACGCGGCCCTGCAAACCGTTGGCGTCGCCTGGATTGGTGCCTCGGCCGCCCACCACTGTGCCGCTGGCGAGAGCTTCGGTCACGACGTGCTGTGGGTGTTGGCGTTTGGTGGCCTCGGCTTTGTGCTCTACGTCGCCGCCGGCCAGCTCGGTGTGCGCTTGCTGTTGGGTCGCCGGCTCGCCGAAGAAATCCACGACGACAAAAACATGGCCGCCGCCGTTGCTGCTGGTGCCCACCACATCGCCGTCGCCTTGTTGGTCGCCCAGAGTGCTGCGGGGACCGACCTGTTTGGCCTCGCCCTCGCCGTGGGCTTTTTCGTGTTGGGCCTGCTCACCCACCAGGCCGTGATGATCTTGTTTCGTGCCCTCACCCGCTACGACGACGCCGAACAGGTCGCCGGCGAGAACATGGCCGCCGCCCTCAGCTACGCGGGCGCCAGCATCGGTGCAGCCCTCGTGATTGCCCGCGCCCTCGACGGCGACTTCGATGGCCTCGCGGTGTCGGCGTTTGGCTTCGCCGAAGTGTCGATGTTGGCGGTGTTGGCCCTGCCGATTCGCCTGCTCGTCAGCCGTGTGGCCCTGGGCAGCCGTACCGCGCTCGACGACGCCATCGCCCTGCGCCACGACACCGCCGCCGCCTCCCTCGATGCCGCTGTCGCTGTCGCCGTTGGCCTCACCCTCGCCCGCCTGGTCTGAGCCACCCATGCGCGCGCCACAACCTGCCCCGTCGTCGACGTCAGCCGACCCCGCTGCCTACGCCGCCTTCGCCAAACGCATCACGGCGTTGGGGCTGATCAACGATCCGTGGATCGACGACGTGCCCCGCTTTCGCGCCGAACCCGTGCGCTTGAACTCCGCTGAGCACCGCGCGTTGTGCGCCGCGGGCGAAAACCTCGCGGCGGTGATCAACGAAGCCGTGCAACTGCTGCTCGACGACGAGGAACAGCGGCGCTTGTTTCTGCCGCTTTTGCCCACTGCCGAAGCGTTGTTGTCGGCGAGTCAGGGCCTGTGGCACGGCATCGCGCGTGCCGACGTGTTCATCACCGCCGACGGGCTGCAGGTCACCGAGCTCAACAGCGACACGCCCACCGGCGAACCCGAGGCGATCGTGCTCGGCGCGCTCGCGCGGCAAGACTTCCCCGACGTCACAGACAGCGTCGCGTCGCTGCCGTCGCGGCTGGTGGCGATGTGGAACGCAGTGCATGCCGCAGCGGTTGGGGCGCGCGACGAACGCGTGGCGGCGATCGTGTACCCCACCGAGTTCACCGAAGACCTCTCGCTGGTGCGCTTGTATCGCCAACTGCTCGAAGAGAGCGGCTGGCACGTGGTGCTCGGCAGCCCGTTCAACCTTGGTGTTGACGACGACGACCACCTCACGCTCTTTGGTCAACGCCCCACGTTGGTGCTGCGCCACTACAAAACCGATTGGTGGTGCGAGCGCCAAAGCGTGTGGCTCGACGACACGGTGGTGGACCAGGCGCCGCTGTCGGCCCCCCTGCATGCGTTGTTGCGGGCGCAGGCTGCGGGCAATGCCGTCGTCGTCAATCCGTTTGGCGCAGTCGCGAGTCAGAGCAAGCGCTTGATGGCCTTGTGTTGGGAGCGCATCCACCGTTTCTCGACGTCGTCGCAGCAGATCATTGAACGCTTGATTCCCTACACCGCACGGCTCGAGTCGATGCACGAAGCGCAACTGCGCGCCGACAAAGCGAACTGGGTGATCAAGAGCGACTACGGGGCCGAAGGCGACGAAGTGATCGTGGGCCGCCTCGTCGACGACGCCACGTGGGAGGCCACGCTTCGCCTTGCACGCCCGGGCCGCTTCATCGCTCAGCGGTACTTCGAAGCCGCCGTCGATGGCGAAGGCTACGTGCGCAACCATGGCGTGTTCGTGGTGGGTGGCGAAGCGTGCGGCGTGTACACGCGCCTCGACAAGGGCGCCACCAACCCGACGTCATTGTCGGTGGCCACCGTCGTTCAGGGGTGACGTTCATGCCCACGCGCAGTGCTGGCGCTGGGCAACACCTCAGGGCGTGACCTGGCACGTGTTGCCTTGTCGCTCGATGAACACCGTGCCGTCGGCCGCCGAGATGTACTCGCTGCCGGGGATCCCATCAGCGTCGACAAACGCGGGGGTTGCGTAGCTGGTCACCACCGGCCCCGACGACGACTGGGGCGTCAGCGAGGTTGCGCCGGCACCAATGGCGACGCGCAAAAACGCGGTACCTCCAACCACGCCAAGACCGAGGGCCGTGCCTTCGTCGTTGACCGCCACACGGTCGCCGTTGCCGTCGTGCGACGCCGACGTGGTGAACACGAAGTTTCCATTGTTGCGCAGCAGGCGTGTGACCCGTTGGCCACCGACCTTCGTGCCGGTGCCGATGAGGTCGTCGAGGCCATCACCATTGAGGTCAGCAGCGATGAGGTCGGTCAGGTGCGCATCAACGGGCAGCTCGTGACGGGTGAAGCCGTTCATGTCCTGCTCCAGCACGATCAGGATCTGCTGCTCGGTGTCGAGCACCATGCGACAGCTGACGACGAGACTGGACTGTCCGATGCCCGTCAGGTCGGCGGCGATGACCTGCTGCGGCGTGCAGCGGGCGTTGCCAACACCGATGGTGAGCTGGTTGGGGATCGTCTCGAACTGCCCGCCTTGTTGTTGAAACACCACCCGCAGCGCGCCGTCGCTGGCGGGCATCACAGCATCGAGGCGTCCATCCCGGTTCACGTCAAGAAAGGCCCCCAGCTGGGTGCGGCGGCTGTTCGCGCTGACGTCGCCGTCACCGCAAACACCGGTACCGACAGCGAGCGCTGGTGACTGGAACGGAGCGGTGAAGGCCCCTGCACCCGTGCCGCGAAACACTTGAAACGTGCAGTTGAACTGATCGAACAACACCAGGTCGAGCACGCCGTCGTCGTCGACGTCGAGGACCTCGCTGCCGCCGACGCCACCAACGACGGGATCGAGCAACGCGTCGGGCATGTTGGCCAGCACCACTGGCACCGCTCGCTGCAAGCCAAACGCACTGCCGCGCGCCACGCTCACGGTGGGCGTGTTGCTCACGAGTTCCACCACGATCACGTCTTTGAACCCGTCGTCGTCGAGGTCGGCGCTGTGCACCATGGTGCGCGCACCGATCGCTGGCAGCTGCGCTGCAGACGAGGCCCCATCGGCGCAATTGTCGCTCCTGCACCGCGAGCACCCATCAGCGGTGATGGCGTTGCCGTCGTCGCAGTTCTCAAGCCCCTGCAACACGCCGTCGCCGCACACAGCTTGTGGGCGAAGCCACACTTCGATGGGCCTCGTTGGTGTTGCCCCCCCACCTCGAGACGAGCTGCGTGCCGTTGTCGAACAGCTGCAACCCCTGGGCATTGCCCGCGGCTTCGTACACGTCGGGCCACGCGGTGTGGGTGGGTGCAGCAGACGCCGCGAGACGCGCGACAAACGGCCCACTCCAGTCCGCGTTGACCTGCACCAGCGGATACCCGCGCTGCACCGGCGCCAACGATGCGCCAAGCCGCAAGCGATCGACCGGCAGGGCCTCGAGCACCGACGTCACCGAGCGTGCCTCGTCGTCGAGCGTGCGAATGTGCACCTGCTGCGAACGCCGCGCGAGAGCAGCGACATGCACCGTCGACAACCGGCCAGCGTCGCTCGTGTTGCCTTCGGGCAACTGCGCGATCGCCAGGTCGATGTTGGTGAGCAACACGCGGGTCCAGCCACCGCCGTCGACGTCCATGTTGCAGTGCACGGTGACCGGCGCCAACGGGCCCGCGCCGTCGATGTCGATGACGTACGCCCCGGTCGAGGGCGCCACCTGCTGAATGTCAGCACAGCTGGTGACGTTGCCGATCACGCCGTCGTGGCAAAAGTCGTTGGGGTTGTTGTTGCCGTCGTCGCAGGCCTCGCCGAGCCCCGGGTCGATGCGACCATTGTTGAAGAACGGCAGTGCACACAGCGCGGTGCACGTCGATGTTTCCTGTGCGTTCTCGTCGCACGCTTCGCCAGGGTCGATCTGGCCGTTTCCGCAACTCGGATTGAGTGTGCAGTCGTTGGCGCAGACGTCGTTGTCGATGTCGTTGCCGTCGTCGCAGGCCTCTTGTCCCTCGGGCGTGCCATTGCCACACAAGGCGTCGTTGTCGGTGCAGACGTTGCTGCAGGCGTCGTCGTCGATGTTGTTGCCGTCGTCGCAGGCCTCTTGCCCGTCGATCGTGCCGTTGCCGCACAAGGGGTCGACGATGTTGTCGGTGCAGGCGTTGCTGCACGCGTCGTCATCGACGTCGTTGCCATCGTCGCAGTCCTCGTTGCCTTCGCGCGTGCTATTGCCGCACACAGGGTCGACGATGTTGTCGGTGCACGCGTTGCTGCAATCGTCGTCGTCGATGGTGTTGCCGTCGTCGCACGCTTCAGCACCTTCGCGCGTGCCGTTGCCGCAGTTGAGCGTGCAGTCGTTGGCGCAGGCGTCGTCTGGGACGTTGTTGCCGTCGTCGCAGGCTTCGTTGCCTTCAACGACGGTGTTGCCACACGCGCTCGGGTTGACCGTGCATTGGTTCGAGCAGGCGTCGCTGTCGACGTCGTTGCCGTCGTCGCAGGCCTCAGCACCGGTGACATCGCCATCGCCACAGCTCGGCGCTCCGTCGACGCACGCCCCGGCGGCGCAATGCATCTCGGTTGGACAGGTGGCTTCGTCGGCCGGCTCGCACGCGATCGGCTGCCCCAACAGCAGATGACATCCGCTGCTCGACAGCACCGCCGCAACAACAGCCACTCGCAACGTGAACGACTTCATGGACCACCCATCAGCGCGACAGCCACACCAGCGCCTGCGACCAGCACGCCCACACCCGTCACCACAAGGCCGACGGTACCCTCGACGAGCGCGCTGTCTTTGTCGTGCAACGCTGCGGTGCCAAGCTTTGTGTCGGCGTCGTAGACGACATAGCCGCCAACGAGGGCCGCCACGACGCCAACGCCGGCAGTCGACCAACTGACAAGCCCCGCAGGCAGTGCTGCTGGCGCTGGCGCTGGCGCTTCGACCTTGAACAGCACCCGGGCCAACGTGGTGGTGGCTGGACGCAACTGCGATGGTCCGCCGCGCACGATCTGCTCGGCGCGCTGCTCAACAACGGCGCTGTTGATGTCGACCAATCGCGCTTGCAGCACGTAGTCGTCACCGAGGCGACCAATGGTGCCCGTGATGATGCGCTGCACGCCCAGCGCCGAACCGATCTCGGACATGCAGCTGTTGGTGTCGTCGTCGCCGCACTGCTCGCGCATCACCTGAAACGCGGCCATCGCCTGGATGTCGCTTTGGGAGATCACCTGACAGTGACTGATGGCCTCGACGTCGAGCGAGAGCGCATCGGTGACCAGCGCTGGGATGTTTTCGTCAGCAGCGCTCAAACCGCGCGGCGCCAGTTGCATCACGGCGATCGAGCACGTGCGCCCAGCAGGAGTGGCCGACGGTGGAGGCGGCGACGATGGCGGAGCAAGTGCCATCAACAAAGGCAGGAACAACATGCGCGCACCATACCCAACATCGTCGACGGCGCCGAGACGCCAGCGCGGAAACCTCCTCGCCGCTCGACCGATCTGCCTGTGACGCAGATCAGGTGGCTGCGCCAACAGACCGATGCGCCACGTGGTGCGTTGTAGGCTGCGGACGTTCACGCCGCGTGGCGTGTTGGGAGTGTCATGTTGTTGTTTGCTGCTGCGCTGTTGTTGGCGCCAGGGACGCCGGGTGCCACAGGCGCTTCGTCGGGCCCCGACGTCGTCGATAAGGCCATACCAGTCGCTTTGCCGATCGATGAAGTCATGGTGTTTTCCGATCGTGCGCGCGTCACACGACGTGGGGCTGTGAAGCTCGCGGGTGGCCCGCAGGTGTTGCGCGCCCCCGACCTGCCGGGTGCCGTCATGCTCGACAGCGTGCGCGTGTCGGCCACAGGCACCAAAGTGGTGCGTGTTGAAACACGCCCGGTCGAGCGTGAACGTTGGAGCATCGATCAGGTCGATGGCTGGATCGCCGAACTCGAGCACCTCGGCGACGACATCGCTTTGGCGCAGGGCAAGAAGGACGCCGCCGAAAACGAGCTCAACCTGCTCGCGGGTCTGACGGTGGCGCTGCCCATCCCCGAGAAAGACCGCCTCGGCAAAGCCATCGCTCCCTCGCCGGCCGCGTGGAAAGAGGCGCAAGATGGACTGTCTCGTCGACGAACGCGCGCGCGCGATCGCCAGCACGCCGCCGAGCTCGAACTGCGCACGCTCACCGCGAAGTACCAGCGCGCGCAACGCGAAGTGCAACAGCGCAACATCGGCGCGTTTTCGGACCAGAAGCTCGAAGTGGTGGTGATCGTCGACGGAGGTGCAGGCAATGGCACCGTCGCCGTCGAGTACGCCATCGGTGGTGCGTTCTGGAAACCGTCGTACGACCTGTTCTTCGACCCCGACAGCAAGAACGTTGAACTCAAAGCCAGCGGCCTCGTCACGCAAGCAACGGGCGAAGACTGGGCGGCGGTGAAGCTCGCGCTCTCGACGGCGATCCCCGGTCAGGGCATCGATATGCCGAAGCTGCGCACGTGGACCCTCGGCGACGATCGCGAGTACGTCCCCTCGCCCACAGCACGCGTCACGCCACGCACCACGCGTCCGTTTCAACCACCCGCTGCCCAACCCCGCTTCGCCGAGCTGGCCGCGCTCGCCGACCGCGAGCTGCTGAACCAACGCACGCAACAACTGCTGGCACTCGCCTCGTCACCTGCGCCGCGCACGTCGACCGCGCCATCCGGTGCTGCATTGGGTGGCATGGCCTACCCGACCTCGCGCGCGATGCCGATGCCAGCACCCATGGCTCCAATGGCCGACAGCGAGGGCAGCTACGACACCGATGACATGAAAGAGTACGCGGCTGCCGACGAGGTCGAAGAGTCGTACGCCGAGGCCGCTCCCGAGATGCCGATGGCCTCGATGGCACCTGCGCCGAGCCGGATGTCGAAGTCCGCGGGTCCGCGTGGACGTGATGGCCGATCGGGCCGCGGCATGCGCCTCGTCAACGGCATCGCCTGGCAGAAGCAGACCTTCCCCGATGCGTTGCTGCCCGCTGTGAGCGCTGGTGGTCTCGACTACGTGTACAGAGCACCCGTCGCCGTCACGGTGGCTGCACAAGCCAACAGCCAACGCGTGCCCCTCGCGTCGCGCACGTACCCGGTGCAGACGTTTTACGAGGCCACGCCCTCCCTCGCGACGACGGCGTACCTGAAGGCCACGGTCAAAAACGGCAGCGCGCTGCCCATCCTTGCGGGCCCCGCCAACGTGTTCGTGAAGCGCACCTTCTCGGGCGATGCGCAGCTGATGACCACGGGCCCTGGCGGCGTGCTCGAGCTGCCGTTGGGAGCTGATGAAGACATCCGCCTCACGCGTACCGTGGTGCCCGCCACGACGACAAAAGGGGTCTTGTTTGGTGAAGAAGACGTCACCGACTACGCCGTGAAGATCGAAGTGGGCAACTACAAGAAGCAGGCGGTCACCGTGCGCGTGATCGACCAGGTGCCGCTGACCAACGCGGAGAAGATCAAGGTCGAGCTGTTGTCGGCATCGCCAAAGAGTGTCGCGTCAGAAGATGGCGACGGCCTGCTGTACTGGCACGTCGACGTGCCGGCTGGCGGCGTCAAAGCCGTGACCTTCACCTACCGCATCACCCGCCCGAAGAACTGGAAGTTGTCGCAATGAAAACCACACCCCTGCTGTTTGCACGCGTGCTGGGTGCTGTCGTCGTCGTCGCCTCGACCAGTGCCGCTGCGCAATCTCTTGTCACCCCGAAGCAAGCCGAGCGCACCGACCGCATCGATCGCGTCGTGGTCTTCGCCGACCGCGCCGAAGTCACCCGCACCGCTTCGGCCCGTTGTGTCGACGGTGGCGCCGCCGTCGCGTTCCCCAACCTGCCCGACGCCGTCGACCCGCGCACGCTGCGCGGTGAAGCCGACAACGGTGCCGAAGCGGTGGGCGTATCGACAACGCGGAGTGCTGAAATCGAAAACCTCGATGAAGCCGTGGCGGCACTGCAGAAGGAAATCATCGAGGTCAGCGATCAGGTCGATGGCCTGCGCCGCGCCGCCAATGACGACGAGCAACGCGCCGCCACCCTGCGCAGCTACGGCCCGTGGGCGCGCACGGTGATGGCCGAAGACCTGCGGCAAGCGAAGCCCGACCTCGGCCGCTGGGATGAACTGCTCACGATGTTGCACGACGAAGCAATTGCGGCGTCGACGACGAATGTGCGCCGAAACGCCGAACTGCGCACGCTGTCGCGCAAGCTCGAGCGCCTGCAGTACCGCTTGTCGCGGTTGTCGCCGTCGATGATGGCCAGCAGCGTGGTGGCCACCGTGGCCGTGCGCTGTGGTGCATCAGCGTCGTCGACGGTGCGCTTGTCGTACGTGGTGCCCGGCGCGCGCTGGAACCCCGAGTACGACCTGCGCTTCACCGGTCCTGCCGATCGCAAGGTGGGTGCTGGTACCGCAGCCCTCACCGTCGCGGGTGTGGTCACGCAAAGCAGCGGCGAAGACTGGACCGACGTCGAGGTGTGGTTGTCGACGGCGAAGCCGCGCCTTGGTGGTGAAGCGCCACTGCCCAATCCCATTTGGGTCAACGGGGCGCTGGAAGAAAAGCAGAAGCAGTTGGTGCAGGCGCAAGAGGTTCGCGCCGAGGACCTCAAGGGCGGCAGCGGCGGTGGTCGTGGCGCTGCGAGTGCGGGCCTTGAAGATGGCGGCAAGGCCTTCGTGCTCAAGCTGCCCAAGCGCGTCACCGTGCACGCTGATGGGCGGCCGTACTGGTTCCCCGTCGACGAGGTGTCAGCTGCGGCGAAGTCGTCGTTGGTGGCTTTGCCGAACCTGTCGCCGTGGGTGTTTCAGGCGGTCTCTTTGAACAATCCGGCGGCGTACCCGTTGATGGAAGGCACCGTGCACGTGTTTCGCGGCGCCACCTTCGTCGGCAACGCGGCGCTCGAATACAAGGCACCGGGCGAGCCCATCGAGTTGTCGTTGGGCATCGACGAAGAGGTGGCCCTCGAGCGCATCGACTTGATGGACCAGAAGCGTGAGGCGGGCTTGTTTTCGGGCAGCCAGTCGATCGTGCAAGCGTTTCGCACCATCCTGCACAACCGCAGCGCCAGCGACGTCGTGGTCGAGGTGCGCGAGCAGGTGCCGGTCACCAAAACCACCGACATCACCGTCACCATCGACGCGAAGAAGACCGCACCGGGCTACGCGCTCGACGCGTTGCGCGGTCACGTGAAGTGGCAGGTGTCGATGAAGAAGGGACAAACCGAGCAGCGCGACATCGCCTTTACGATTGCGCTGCCGAAGGAGTGGGCGGTGCAGTAGCCGTCGACGACCCGGATCAGCACACAGGGCGCAGCTCCCACCAGGGTCTGCGCCCTGTCGCGTCTGAGTCGCCGTTCAGCTGGAGCGCGACATCCGCCACAACACGACGGGGCACCCCCAAAACGCCAGCGTGCCAAACGCGCTCAGCAGCCAGATGGGTGCGACAGGCAGGAAGAGCGCGTCGCCCAGCACCGACGCTGTGTCGGCCACCATCGACGTCACCGCGAGCCACAGACCTGCTCGTGATGCCGTAGACGAAGCGGGCACCGCGCAGCAACGACCGCGCCGCCTCGGTGGCCTCTCCTCCGCCAACGAACATCTCCCCGGCGATGAGCGGTGCGGCGAAGGCGAGGCACTGCAGCAACACGAACGACGCCGTCGTGAGCCCCACCAACTGTCGCGTCGCGCGCGAGAGATCGCTGCTGTGCTCGCTCGTTGTGCTGCTCATTGTTTTCCCCCGTCGTCACCATGTGCCTCATGGCGCTGGCCTCGTCGAGGGACCGGCGTCGTGCGCTGACGAACGCGCACCTGTGGAAACGACCGAGGCGGCGAACACGAACGGCGCGTGCACTCGTCGTTGGGCACAGCGATGGCGTCAGCGAGGGCCGCACGACGTCGTCGCGCCTGCGGTCGCCTGGTCGTGACGACGCATTGGGACGCCGTCTGGACGTGTCGGTGTTCATTTTGAACAGTCTGGTGCGGTTCATGAACAGTGTACGTCACCACACGATGTCCCCTGACGCGCGCGCCGGCCTGCTGTACGCAGCCGGCATGACGATCACCTTCGGCTCGCGCGCCCGTGTGGCCACCTTCATCAGCAAACTCGCCGACGCCACCACTGGCAACAAAGACGGCATCGTGGGCAACGAAGGCGCTGCAGCGAACACGGCCCCGAAGACGAACTGGTTTGACACCAACCCGCTGCTGTTCTCGCTGAAGCAACAGCTCGCGGTGGGCGTGAGCAAGAACGACGAGACCGCATCGTTGGCGACGTTCTTGTCGGCCTTTGAGCAGGGCGCTGGTCCGGTCACGTCGTTGAGCAAGCCGGCCCACGTCGACGCCGACGACTTCGCCGCCTTCCGTCTCGACAAAGCCATCACGCTTGTGCGCTTCGGCCGCACCCCCGCCGACGTCACCGACCACGTCGTCAGCGCCCGCGGCAGCGTCGATGGTGCCGCCATCGCCCCGCGCGATGTCTTCGTGCAGCACTACGCGCCTCAGGGCACGCCGACGGGCAAGACCATCGTCGTCTCGCCTGGCTTCTTTGAAGACGGCCGCCACCACACCGAGCAGGCCATGCTGTTGAGCGCCGCAGGGCATTCGGTGGTCGTGCTGGATCACCAGTGGGCGGGCCTGTCGTCGACGAGCAACGGCGGCATCGACCGCGGCTTCGGCATCGCCCGCGACGTCGCGGCGGTGGCTGGCTGGGCCCACGCGGCCGAGCCGAACAACACGGTGGTGTTGTTGGGCACGAGCATGGGTGGCGGTGCTGGCGTCGTTGGCGCGTTGACCATGAACGACCTTGGTCGCGTGCAGCTCGATGGACCAGCCATGCCGCGCGGCATCGATGGCGTCGTGCAGGGTGCGTTCTTCGAGCGTTCGTCGTCGGTGGTGAACGCAACCCTCGCCGCCGTGGGGCGCGTGCCGCTGCTGCGTGACATCCCGCTGCCCGCGACGGGCATGCCGATCTTGTCGGGCGACCAGGCCACGCTGCGCAAGCTCGCGGCGCACGCCACCACCGAGCAGCTCACGGGCCGTGCGCAGGCCTTTCACGCCTCGACCGACGACCTCGCCACCATCACCACGCTGTTGAAGCAGGGGCACACGCCCGCGGGCCGCGTGTACGCGCTGCACGCCGACAAAGACACCCTTGCCGACCACGACAGCACCCGCGACGTCGTCGCCCTGCTCGGCGATCGCGGCCACTTCCACTCGTTTGCGAGCACAAGCCACGTGATCGAAGAGCACCCCGTCGAGCAGCAGCTCGTGTTCAACGCGTTGGCCTGGCTCGATCGCTGAGGCGATCTGCATGACGACGTCGCAGCGCTTGCACCACCAGCTGCACCTCGCGTCGTCGTTGCTGCACGCGCATGAAGCGCTGCTGGCGTGGCGCCCCGAAGTGGCCATCGTCGAGGCAGACGTTGGTGCGTCGCCCCTCGACGCGCTGGACTGGTCGGGCTTTCTGCTCGCCCTCGACGACGACGCCCTCAACGACTTCGAAGCCCGCGGCATCGACGCCGACTGGGCCAGCGCCCCACCATCGCTGCAGCGCTTCGTCGACGACGTGCGCGCAGCGACCGCGATGCCCGACCTGCTCGACGACGTGGTGGCACTGCCCGCCCGTCGGCACGAGCCGCTGCACAAGCAACAGCAGGTCGATGCCTTTGCCCGCCTCGTGGCGAAGGTCGCCAGCACCACCCACCGCGTCGTCGACGTCGGCTCGGGCCACGGCCACCTCACCCGCGCCCTCGCTGATGCGGTGTCGCGCCCGGTGCTTGGCCTTGAGCGCAACGAAGCCCTCGCGGCCCACGCGCGTGCGCTCGCAGCCGCCCACAGCACCGTCGACTTTGCCGTCGCCGACGTCCTGCACGGCGGTTTGTTGGTACAGCCCGGCGATTGCGTGGTGGGCCTGCACGCGTGCGGCGAGCTCGGCGACGTCGCGGTCACTGCGGTTGCCGAATCCGCTGGTGCTGCGGCCGTCGTGTTCGTTGGTTGTTGTCTGCAAAAGCAGCGCGCCGAAGCACGAGCCTCGCTCACCGCATGCGGACTCACGTTGCCCAAGCCGTTGTTGGGCTTGTCGAACCTGAGCGCTGGCGACGTCGGTGTTGAAGCCCATCGCGTCGACAACCTCGCCGGCCGACGCAACCGCATCGCGCTTCGTGTGTTGCTCGCGCGTGCTGGTGTGGTCGTACGCGCGCGTGCCGAGCTCGAGGGCCTCAACCGTCGGACGGCGCAGGCATCGCTGCCGGAGCTGGTCAACAGCGCGTTCGCGGTGCGCCACCTGCAAGTACCGGCCGCCGTCGACGTCGACGACGCCTTCGCCGTCGCTTCAAGGCTGCACGAACGCTTTCGCCGGCTGAACCTGCCGCGCACGGTGCTGGGTCGCGTGATCGAAGTCTTCGTCGTGCGAGATCGCGCCGCCTACCTCGCCGAGCGCGGCTTCGACGTCGACGTCGGCGTGGTCTTTCCCAAAGCACTCAGCCCGCGCAACCTCGCGCTCGTCGCCGTTCGTCGGTAACCGCGCCCACAAAAAAAACGCCCTCGACATCGAGGGCGTTTGCGTTGGCCGACAGCGACCGTCGGCGTCACATGCCTTGTTGCTTCATGCTGGCCTCGAGCTTGGCGCGCACGTCCGGCGGCAGGCTCTCGAGCCCCTGCATGCCGCCCATGCCACCACCCATGCCCGGCGGCGGCGCTGGCGGCTTCTTGAACAGCTCCACGGGCTTCTCGTAGCGCCCACGCAGATTGCTGCTCACGGCGTACACCAGGCCATCAGCGCCCTTCACGAGCACATCGTTGCTGCCGTCGACCGCTTTGCCGAACTGCACCGTCTGCGTGCCGCTCTTCGTCGTCAGCACGATGCTCGGGTCTTTGCCACCGGCGTCGGCCACGTCGCTCACCACGCGCGAGCCCTTGATGCGCAAGGCGGCGGCAACAGCGCTGCCGATCTGGGCGACCTCGAGTTCAGCAGGTGCTGTCTTCGGCTCCACCAGCTTCCACGCGTCGCCGTCTTTCTTCACCACGATCTTCGTTTTGCCCGAGACAAACGTGGCCTCGGTGACCTCGTCGGCCTTCGCCGAAAACACCGTCAGGTCCCGCACGTCGTCGAGCCCCTTGTCGAGGTTCTTCGCCGTGAATTCCGCCAGCAGGTACACCTGGGTGTCGCCATCAACGCGCGCATACACCTGCTTCTTGTCGTTGCTCTTGCCCAGGTGCAGCACCACGGTTTTGCCATCAGCAAGCGTGCCGGTGACGACGGTGTGCGGTGCCGCAAAGCCCGCCACATCGTCGGTGACGCCATCAGCAAAATCAGCAGCGCGCACACCACCAAGAGCCGAGGCCACGCGCGACAAGCCCTGGGTGTCGATGCGGAAGTTGGCCGGCAACGTCGAGGGCGCGGTCAACGCCCACGTCGTCTTCTTCTGCGGCGCTGGCGGCGGTGCACTGGCGTCATCACCCGCAGCAGGAGCAGGGGCTGGCACTTCTTCGCTCGTACCCGTGAGCGTGAACGACGCGCCGTCGGCCTTCGCAATCGTGATGGCGGTGAAGTCGTCGGCCTTCTTGCCCACGATGGCCTTCTTGCGCCACGCCGACAGCTCCTTCTTCACCACCGCGCCGAGGCGACCCTTGGCGACGAACACGTCGTTGCTGCCCGCTTGACGCACCGTGGTGCCACCGCTTTTCGCCGCGCGGCCAAACAGCAGGTCGAGCACGGTGCCGTCGTCGCTCTCGATGGTGACGTGCGTGGCTTGCGCGTCGTCGATCTCGAGTTCCTTGAGCTTTTCGGCCTTGCTGCTGATGCGGTCGCCGGGCTTGAACTCGGCAACGGCATCGAGCACGGCGTCGATCTGCGGCTGCTCGACGGGGAAGCGCTTGTCGGCGGCGTCCTTCGCGTACACGACGAAGCCGTCACCACTCTTTTCGAGGACCACGTGTTGGTCGGGGGCCTTCTCAGAAGGGGCTGCCGGAGCGTCAGCAGGAGCGCCTTCGACGGGCTTTTCCTTGCCGGGCACGGTGATGCTCACCTTTTTGACCTTGTCGCGCGCCACAGCGCTCACCGCGAGGGTCTTCACGTTGGCACTCGGCGCGCTGCGGGTGGCGAACCAGCCCGCGCCGAGGACGACAAACAAACCAGCAGCAATCAACAGGTTCTTGTTCATGGTGTCTTTCGAGATCGATGTGGGGAGATGTCGATGGGTGTCGTGAGATGTCGCGTGATGTCATCCACCACGCGACAGGCCGAACACTCAGGCGGCCTTTGACAGGCGCTGACGGCGCGACTCACGCAAACGCCAGCGCACGAGACCCACGAGCACCAACAGCGCCGGCACGCCGGCCGTGCCGAACAGTTTCACAGCATCGCGTCGTGAAAATGTGAAGTGGTCCTCAAGTGCCTCGCCCAGGAAACCGAACGCATTGAGCATGAGCTCCTCGGACGAGAACGGGGCTTCGCCCTGACCGCGGCTGCGCATCTCGAGCAACTTCGGATCGAGCACCATCCAGTCGACCAGGTTCAACAACAACGACGCGTTCGGCGGCCCGAGCACCTGCTCGTTCAACATCGTCGACGTGCCCACCACGAAAATGCGCGCCGGCTTTTCCGCCTTGCTGCCCGCGTTCGCAAACGAGGGCAGTGCGCCCTGGGCGGTGACAATCAGGTCGTACGGGCCGGTGACGGTGACATCCGCCGTGCCCCAATCGCGCTGCGGCGACAGACCTTCGGCACTCGCGTCTTCGAGCCACGACTTCGCCGACGACTTGCCGAGCACGGTGTGCTCCACACCGTCGAGCTTCTTCGTGTACAGCGGCACAGCGAACGGCAACGTCACGCCGACGATGCCGCGGGTGATCGGCGAGTCGCCCTGCAGGGCCTTGAGCGTGGGGATGAAGGGGTACTGGATCGGCCGCTGCACGGTGAACATGCCGCGCTTCTCCTGCACGTTCAGGCTGGCGCTGTCGACGTCGCCGACAAGCTGGCTGCCCAGCTCAATGCCCCATGCCGACAACACGCTGTCGAGGTTTTGCGGGTTTGCTTCGGGCTGAAAGCTGCGGAGGTCGACGTTGGTCTTGTCGAGGAAGAAGCCCGCGGCCTTGCCCTGCATCACGAAGGCATCAACGGCCTTGAGTTCGTCGTCGCTGTAGACCGACTTCGGCCCAAGCACGAGGATGGCGTCGACGTCGTCGGGGATCTTCGCGTCAGCACCCGTGGGGATGGTCACGGCGCGCACTTCGTAGTTCTGCTCCATCATGGGCTTGAGGCGCTGCAGCTGCTCGTCGGGGTTCAGCTCGCCGTGGCCCTGAATCACACCCACCACCGGGCGCTTGGTCTGCGTGAGGCGACGAATCACCGTCGTCAGGTCGTACTCGAGCGACGAGATGTCCTGAACCACAGGCAGCGACTCCTGCTCCTCGCCGAAGCGCACCGAGATGCCCATCCACGCGCGCTTGGTCTGCTGTTGGTCCTGCTCCAGCACGCGCACTTCCACGGCTTGAATGCCAAGAGCCTCGAGCTCTTTCTCGACGGAGGTCTGC
>JBIKRQ010000247.1:0-9352 GCA_044349155.1 Myxococcota bacterium | reverse complement strand
GGGGCGTTCTCCAACATTGGCCACCTCGCGGCGGGCTTTGCCTCAGGTGCGGGCTTGTCGGAAACCGATCAGGGCCTGCTCACCGTGCGCGCGCTGCTCGAGGCCGGCCGCTACGGCCGCGTCGTCGGTGCCGTGCCCGCAACGTTTTCGGGCCTCGCCGGCGTGGGCGATCTGATTCCGCGTCGCGTCAGTTCGCAGCGCAAGCACCGCGACCTCGGTGCGGCCTTCGTCGTCGACGCTCAGAGTGCCGTCGACGTCCACCACCTCGAGGGCGCGGTGAGTGCAAAAGCGATCGCCCGCCGCGCGAAGGAGCAAGGTGTGCAGCTGCCGCTCGTGTCGGCGTGTGCGGCGATCCTCGAGGGAGCCACCGCGTCGTCGACGCTCACGCGCGTGCTCGACCTCGAGCTTGGCCTGCAGGCCGCCGGATGAAGCAGACCACCAGCGCCAACAGCGTGCGCACCACGCGCTACATTCAACGCAACAACGACCGCCGCTTCGAGCCCGACTGGGCCGGCGACGTCTACGTCTGGGACATCGACAAGACCTACCTCGACACCCGTTTCTCGTCGTTGCGCGGGTTGTTGGCCATCCCGTTCGAGCTCGCCGTCGACAAGCGTGCGTTGGGCGGCACGGTGCCGTTGTTGCGGGCGCTGCGCGTGGGTCCGAACGTTGCGGCACCAGCGTTTGCGCCGCTGTACTTCGTGTCGGGATCGCCGCCGAACCTGCGTGGTGTCATCGAGCAGAAGATGATGCTCGACGGCGTGCAGCCCGACGGCATCGCCTTTAAAGACCAGTTCAAGCTCCTGCGCAGTGGGCGCCCTCGCGCGATCAAAGAACAGGTTGGCTACAAGGTCGCCGCGTTGTTGTTGTTGCGCAGCGAACTGCCAGCAGGGGCGCGCTTTCACCTCTTCGGTGACGACGTCGAAAGCGACATGGAGGCCTTCCTCGTCTTCGGCCTCGTGTGCGCCGGTCTGCGCGGTGCACCACTGCGCGAAACGCTGCGCGGCCATGGCACGGCGTGGCAGGAGATCGAGACCATCGTCGAGCTTGCCTCGCCCCTGCCCGTCGAGCCCGACCCTGTCGTTCGCGTCTTCATCCATGGCCAAACGGGGAAGCTGCTTCCGCGCACCGATCTCGATCCCCGCGTGGTCGCGACGCGCGCGTTTCTGCAAACCGCGCTGGTGCTGCGCCAGCACGGCCACGTCGACGACGGCTGCCCCGATCGCGTCGCCGACGACCTGCGCCGCCTCGGTGTCGGCGACGCCGAACTCGAGCTGCTGCGCACCGACGCCCGCGTGCGTCTGGGTGTGACGCACACCGCACACGGCAACAGCTGACGCCGCCTGCCTACACGTCGGTGTCGACGCGGGCGGCCGCCTGTCTCTGCAGATCGGTTGCCGTCGGGAAAGCGGCGACAACACCGACAAGTCGCTAGGCTTGCTCTTGTCTCCGCATCTGCGGGGTACCGGAGGCTCGATGTCACGCCGCGTATCCGCCCTGTCGCCTGTGCATGTGCTGCCCCTCGCGGGTGCATTGCTGTTGTCCACCTTTGCCCGCGCCGACGAGCGCGAAGACGACGACGCCAATCTCGAAGTCGCCACCGGCCTCGTCGTCGACTTCGACGACACCCTCAGCAACAGCACCATCGCCGAGCGTTTGCGCGCCGCAGGTGTTGTGCTCACCGACACCACCGACGCCGCCGACGGCAACCTGTTTGTCTACACGGGTGCTGACACCGAGCGCGTGCGCCGAGCCTTGAACCACGTCGACGGCATCGAAACCGTCGAAGACAACGCCGTCTACGGCTTGTTCGATCAAGGCCTCGAAGCTGGCCCGGTCACGTTCGATGGCATCAGCCGCCCCACGCCGACGAAGCCCAACGACCCCATGTACAAGAGCCAGTGGCACTTCGACATGGTCAACGCCGAGGGCGCCTGGGCAGTCACGCAGGGTGAAGGCGTCGTCGTCGCCGTCATCGACACCGGCGTGTCGCCTGGGACGCTGGCCAGCGGGCAGAAGTCGCGCTTCAAGCGTGTGCCCGACCTCAAGGAGACCGAGTTCGCGAAGGGCTTCAACTTCGTCGACAACAACGACGACCCCTCCGACGGCAACGGCCACGGCACCCACGTCGCCGGCACCATCTCGCAGAGCACCAACAACGGCTTCGGCGTCGCGGGCCTTGCGCCCAAAGCGAAGATCATGGCCATCAAGGTGTTGTCCGATCGCGGCAGCGGCACGGTCGCCGACATCGCCAACGGCATCCGCTACGCCGCCGACAACGGCGCCAAGGTCATCAACATGTCCCTCGGTGGCGGCATGTACTCGGCCACCCTGGCGCGGGCCGTGAAATACGCCCACGACAAGGGCGTCACCGTCGCGTGTGCGGCGGGCAACGGCGGCCGCCAAAAGGTCGAGTACCCCGCCAGCTACGACGGCTGCGTCGCCGTGAGCGCGCTTGGCCCCGACGGCAAGCTCGCGTTTTACAGCTCGTACGGCAAAGAGCTCGACATCGCGGCCCCCGGTGGCGACACCCGCGTCGACCTCAACAACGACGGCCTGCCCGATGGCGTGTTGCAAGACACCATCGCCCGCGGCGACCCCAACGCCCACGGCTTCTTCCCCTACCAGGGCACGTCGATGGCCACGCCGCACGTCGCTGCCGCAGCGGCCCTCGTGATCGCCACGGGTGTCACCGACCCCGACCGCGTCGAGGCCGTGCTCAAGTCGAGCAGCAAGAAGCTCAACGACGCCATCCGCTACGGCGCAGGCGGGCTCGATGCCGCGGCGGCCGTGTCGAAGTCGACGAAAGACCACAGCGTTGGCGGCCTGGCGCTTGCGGCGCTGTTTGCGGGCCTGGGTCTGGCCCGTGTTCGTCGTCGTGACGGCCTGTTCGCCACGGCCAAAGCCACGCCGGGCCTGATCGCTGGTGCGGTGCTTGGTTCGGGTGCGTTGCTGTCGCTGGTGCCAGGCATCGGCGCGGTGGCGGGCGGCCTTGCCTTTGCCGCGGTCGGCGTCGCGGTGGTGCCGTGGTTGTTCCTGTACGGCGTTAAGAGCGCGCGTCCGGTGCTGGCCGGCCTCGGCTTCGGCGTCGCGGGTTTCGCGGCTGTACGGGCCATCCTGGGCAGCGTGGACGTGGCGTTCATCCCGGGTCACGGCCTGGCCGACGCGGCGTTCCTTGCGGTCACGGCCGTGGTGTCGGCGTCGTTGGCGGCCCTCACGCTGCGTCGCTGAAGGCACACACAACTCGCGACCACGGACGCAGGGCTCGGCCCTGCGTTCTTTTTTGGGTAGCGTCAGCCTTCATGGGGGACACACACACCGCCGATCGCGTGGCCGACCTCGTGTTGGTCGCCTGCCCGCCCGCGTGGCGCGAGGCCCTTGCTGCCGACATCGCCCCCCTCGTCGACCTGCCGGCGACGGTGGTGTTGAGCCGTTTCCGTGGTGACCCACCCTGGACCATCGTCGAGGGTGTTCAGCCGCCACAGCGTGCAGCGCTCGAGCAGGTGTGTCCGCCGCGGCCTCGAATGCACGTGGGACGTCGTCGCAACGACCGACGAGCAGCTCGAGTCCTGGCGCCCCGTCGTCATCGCCGCAGCGGTGCTCGCCGCAAGCCTTGCCTTCATCACGCTCGCGCCCACGGCGCTGCCCCGGGGCACAAGCATCGGCGGCGTCGCTGCTGCCGATGTGCCGGCGCCGATCCATCCACCCGTCGACGAGGCAGCGATCGGCCCGGCACTCGCCAACATCGCCGTGAATCTGCGCGACGAGCACCAGGTGCCCGCCGACGTGCTCCCGGGCGCAGAAACCTGTGTCGCCTCGTTCGGCCCGCCCTTTCGAAGTGCCACCTGCGATCGCGTTGCCGACAGCTGCGCCACCGCTCGGGCCTGGCTCGATGAGATCAAACGCGTGCTGCCTGACGAGCTGACCCTCGCCTACGCGCGCCTGTTGGAGCCGACGACGGGGCTCGACACCTGGTCGATCAACCGACCCGAGGTCCCCGTCCCCGTCGGACTCTGTTTGGCGCGGGTCACCTTGAAACTGGAGCACCCGTGATCGCCGATGTGCTCATCGCCGTCGTGTGCTAGCTGCTGCTGTGGCTTGGTCGCCGAGGCGAGTCACCCCGCCCATCACATGCACGTCGGCCAAAGGCGCTGCCGGCCGACCTTCCACCACCGCTGGTCGCGGCGTTGCTGGCCACCATGATGGGCGCGTTTGTCGTCTGGACTGCCGCCGTCGAACGCGTTGGCGTCAGCAACACCCTGAGCGCCATCTTCACCGAGGGCGAACCGATCGCGGCCATCGTCGCGTGTCATCGACGCCAAAAGGACTTCGTTCGCATCAGCGCCGCGAATCCGGCCGGGGTGATCATCACCGCGACGTGCCCTTCGGGCGGCCAGATCAATGGCACGGCTCCACACGTCCGCTGCACGCTGCACGGCGCGGCCGAGGACCAGTGAGCGCCCCCCGCTTTGAGCCCGTGCTCGCTCGCCCAACGGCAGTGGCAACACTCCGCCGTGCCATCGGGGTCGACGACACCCCAACCCGCACCATCTGGCTGCCCGTCAACGCTGCCGGTGTGCCACTTGCCACCGTCCCCAACGTGTCGTTTGTGTCGTTTGCGCCACTCGCCCTGCACGCCGCAACGACCACGCCGTCGCCACCCGGAACCGTGCTCGCGCCGTGCGACGACACCACCGCGGTCTACGTGCCGCTGATCGTGTGCGAAGGCGTCGACCGCCTCGCTGTCATCGACGTCTGCCGTGGCGAGCTCGCGTACTTCGGGCCGCGCGGCGAGACGCGCAGTGTCTGGCTCGCGAGCATGTTGCTCACGCTGTTGCTGGTGGTCGGCATCAACGGGGCGGTCAGCGTCCTGCTGTATGGCTCGGCACTGGCCTCGTTCATCGTCTCAGCTGCGGGCTACGAGCTGCCTCCTGGCGTGTTCGTCCTGGCGACCGTGGCGATGTCTGTTGGCCCCCTGCAGCGTCGAACGCGCGAGTTCCTCGAGAACGAAGGCGCCTCCCTCGCCGACATCGCTGCCACCATCAGCCCCTGGCACCAACCTCGCGAACCGGCAGCGGCGCGTTTCCTCTCGGGGCTGGCGCTGCTGCAGGTGGGGCATCTGCTGATTGTCCCCTTCGTCGTGTGGGGCTGGGGACAGGCGAGCCCGCCGGCCGTGTGGCCGCTGAGCTTGCTCGGGCTGCTCATTCACCTTGCGGCGTGTGGGGCGCTGTGGGCAAAGGAACGACAACGACCACTTGCGCGCGTCCGTGTCCCGCTCGCGGTGGTGTCGAAAGAAACGCGCGAATGGGTTGGCAGCGCCGCCAGCTACGCCGTGCTCGGGTGTGCCGTCGGCAGCGCCCTCAGCGTCTCCTACGAGCAGCGCCTGCCGGAGTTCATCGAGCGCACCTTCGGCCTCGTCGTGCCCTCAGCAGGAGCGGTGCTGCCGGTGCTGCCGCAGCTGTTGGCGGTCGGGCGGTGTACCGGGCGACCGTCGGCGCCGAGACCCCGATGCGGATCGCGACGGCCGTCGCCGTGGTGCTTGGCGTCGTCGTCAAAGCGGCATGGGGCAGGGCTTTGGGCATCCCGAGCTGTTGGTGCAGGGCCTGCCGCTCGAGGTGATGTTCGCGGTGTTGAACATCGCCGGCGAACGCATCCGCAGCGGCCTTGGCGGCGGCATTTTCACGGCGGTCATGCTCGGCGCGGTCGGGCTTGGCGGCGGCGGCTCGCTGCACGCTGCCATTCAGTCGACGCTGTCGCTCGGCGTGTGGATGGCCATCGGTCGCATCGGTGGAGCCATCGTCGGCGGCCTGCTGCTGGGTGTTGTGGGCGCCACGATCGGCGAAGAGCTGGGCGAGCAGTTGGCCGTCGTGGGACGCATCCGCGCGAACGGGGGCCACGCATGAGCATCGATCGGGACTGGCTCCGGCGCCGCCTTTTGGGCCTCGCGGCGTTGCTTGTCGTCTGCAAGGTCGCCTTTTGGGGCATGCAGTGGCTCGAACGCCGCGCGCCAGCGGGGTTCAAGACCTACCGCGTCCCGGAAGCGAACCTTCGCCTGCGCTTGCCATCGTCTCCCGAGGTGGAACGCACCGTCCGCGAGGCCCTCAACGGCGGCTTGCGCGAGGAGTTTCACGTGCGCCGGGTGGCAGCCAACGGCGTCGAGTACGGGGTCGCTGCCACGTTCCGCGACACGCTCGTGCACACCCCCTCCCTCGGCGACGTAGGAGCGCTTTTTCCTGGCTACGAGCTGCATGGCAGCCGCGAGTGCTCCGTCGGCCTCGGTCCTGAGCGCACGGTCGAGGCCGCTGTGGTGCGCGTCTTCGATCGGCAGTGGCTCATCTACGTCGTGCGTCCGAACACGATCAGCCGCGACGGCGCCATGATCGACCGGTACTTCCTCAACGCCGAGGTCTACGACGCCGCACGCAGCTGGCCGCTGCTGACCCTCGACGTTGTCGACGCCTGTGCCTCTGCCCGCCGCTCGTTCACACCGTAGGCCTGGGTTCAACAAAAAACGGGCGCCGTGCAGGCGCCCGTTTTTGTTGGTCTTTCGGCGTTCGGCTCAGGAACCAGCGACCGCCGTGCCCATCACCAGGCGCGGGAACGTGCGGCCCAGCGCCTTCGACGGAAAGTTCTCCATCACCATCTGCTGGTTCACCGTGACCGTGTCGCCCACGTTCACCGGCATGGTCGACACCGCGACCCACTCCTCGCCGCCCGACGTCTGCACGCGCAAGTAGGTGTACGAAGGCACGTCGAGCTTCTCGAGCACCTTGCCCGAGAACACGATGCCCTGTGCAGCGCCTGCAGCGCCCATGGGCGCGCCGCCAGCGCCGCCAGCGCCACCCTGCATGCCTGGCAGGTTCGGCAACGGCAGCTGCCCCGGCTTGGTCGACAACGGCGCGCCGTCATCGCCGCCAGCGCTGCCATTCATCGCGTGAGCGCCGTCGATGGGCGGGTGGCCCGCCGGCATGGTCGCGTTCGGATCGACGGCCGTCGGCGCTCCTGCGAGGCCAGGCGGGGGCAACGGCTGCTCGGCGGGCTTCGGCGGGCAGGCCGTGAGCATGCCGACGGCGACGACGAGGGCGGAAACAGACACAACGCGGATCGACATGCAGTGCCTCAACACAAACGGGTGGAACGAAGACGGCGCGGCGGGTGTGGCCCAACCGCGCCGTGTGCAAAAGCCGGTGGACGTTCAGTCTTCGCGGGTGATCGCGGCAGCGGCGTAGTCGTGAAACAGCTCGGCCATCACGCGGCGCGGGATTTCCTTCGGGCAGGCCGCTTCGCACTCGAAGTGGTTGCGGCAGGCGCCAAAGCCCTGCTCGTCGGCACGCGTGATCATGTTCAGCGCGCGCTGGGCCTTCTCGGGAGCACCCTGCGGCAGGTGGCGGAACTGCGACACCTTCGCGCCCACGTACAGCATGGCCGACGCGTTCGGGCAGGCCGCCACGCAGGCACCGCAGCCGATGCAGGCGGCGGCGTCCATGGCGAGGTCGGCTTCCTTCTTCGGGATCGGCACGGAGTTCGCGTCGGGCGCGCCACCCACGTTCACCGACACGTAGCCGCCGGCCTGCTGGATGCGGTCGAACGACGAGCGGTCGACGACGAGGTCGCGAACGACCGGGAACGCCGACGCGCGCCAGGGCTCGATCACGATTTCGTCGCCGTCTTTGAAGTGGCGCATGTGCAACTGGCACGTGGTGGTGCCGCGCTGGGGGCCGTGGGCCTCGCCGTTGATCATCAGCGAGCACATGCCGCAAATGCCTTCACGGCAGTCGTGGTCGAAGGCGATGGGCTCTTTGCCGCCCGCGATCAGGTCTTCGTTCACGACGTCGAGCATCTCGAGGAAGCTCTGCTCGCTCGAAATCCCCTTGGCCGGGTAGGTCTCGAAGTGGCCTTCGCTCTTGTTGTTCTTTTGGCGCCAGACCACGAGGGTCAGGTTCATGATTTTTTCGCCAGTGTGTTTACCGTCGGCAGCCATGGTGTCTCTCGGAGGAAAAAGGAGATCGAAGAAAGAAGGAGAACAAACCAAGCAAACAGGCAACACTGAAACCCGCAAAAATGCGGGTTTCAGTGTCGGCACGCATCACTTGTACGAGCGCTGGGCCAGCTTGATGTTCTCGTAGACGAGGGGCTCTTTCGCGAGCGCCGGGGTCTTGTCGCGGCCGCGGTACAACCAGGCGGCCACGTAGGCGAACTCGTCGTCGTTGCGGAGCGCTTCGCCTTCTTCGGTCTGGAATTCCTCGCGGAAGTGACCGCCGCAGCTCTCGTTTCGGTGCAGAGCGTCCAGGCACATCAGCTCGCCGTACTCGAGGAAGTCGGCCACGCGCTGGGCGTAGTCGAGGTTGACGTTGAAGCTGTCGGCGTCACCACCCACCGCCACGTTCTCCCAGAATTCCGCGCGCAGCGCCTTGATGTCGGCGATGGCGCGGGTCAGGCCTTCGGCGGTGCGCGACATGCCGCACTGGTCCCACATGATCTGGCCGAGGGCCTTGTGGAACGACCGCGGCGAGCGCTTGCCCTTGATGGCCAACAGGCGCTTGATGTCGTCGGAAACTTCGCTGACCGACTCGGCAAACGCCGCGTGCGCCGTGGTGACCGCCGCCGCCGTCTGCGTGGCCAGATAGCTGCCCACCGCGGTCGGCGCGACGAAGTAGCCGTCGGCCAGGCCCTGCATGAGGGCCGAGGCACCCAGGCGGTTGGCGCCGTGGTCGGAGAAGTTGGCTTCGCCCATTACGAACAAGCCAGGCACGTTCGACATCAGGTTGTAGTCGACCCACAAGCCACCCATCGTATAGTGGACGGCGGGGTAGATGCGCATCGGGGTCTTGTACGGGTCTTCGTCGGTGATCTTCGCGTACATGTCGAAGAGGTTGCCGTACTTGCCTTCAATCTCGGCTTTGCCCTTGTCGGCAATGGCTTTGCTGAAGTCGAGGTACACGCCCAGGCGGCGGCCGCCGACCTCGGGACCAACGCCACGACCTTCGTCGCACACCACTTTGGCGGCGCGCGAAGCGATGTCACGAGGGCAGAGGTTGCCGAAGGCGGGGTAGCGGCGCTCGAGGTAGTAGTCGCGGTCGGCCTCGGGGATGCTGGCCGGGTCCTTCGTGCAGTCTTCGGCCTTCTTCGGCACCCAGATGCGGCCGTCGTTGCGCAGCGATTCCGACATGAGCGTGAGCTTGCTCTGCTGGTCGCCGTGCACGGGGATGCAGGTGGGGTGAATCTGCGTGTAGCAGGGGTTCGCGAACGCAGCACCGCGCTTGTGAGCACGGTAGGTGGCCGTGACGTTGCAGCCCTGGGCGTTGGTCGAGAGGTAAAAGACGTTGCCGTAGCCGCCGGTGGCGAGCACAAC